>NZ_JBEXHQ010000028.1:0-103505 GCF_040607915.1 Micromonospora sp. NPDC005215
CTCGGCACGGGCCGCGACGCGGGTCTCGGCACGGGCCGCGACGCGGGTCTCGGCACGGGCCGCGACGCGGGTCTCGGCACGGGCCGCGACGCGGGCTGAGGGCGGCGGGCGACCATGCGGTACGACGAACTCGAAGCGGCGATCCTCCGGTTGGTCGTCGGGGCGAACGAGGACGACCTGCGCGTCTTCGGCCTGGAGACAGTCACCCGGCTGGTCCGGGAGGAACTGCTCGACACCGCCGCCGACGACGAGCTGACCGAGGACGGGTGGGCGGCGCTCACCACTGCCCGCGAGAACGTCCGGACGGCCGACGCGACGGAGCTTCGCGCTCAGCTGGTACGGATCGACGAGGGCATCCTCGCCGACGGTGACCTGGATCAGGGTCTCCTGACGGTCATCACCGCGCTCGAACACTGGACCACCTACCTGGAGGAGGACCAGCGCGGGGAGCTTTACGAGCTGGCCATCCGCTCCGTCGAGGAGGTCGACTTCCAGGTCTCGGCCGACCTTGACGACGTCCTCGCCACCCCGGAGATGGCCGCCGAGTACGCGCGGATCGGGCGCCTGCTCACCGCCGGCCTCAGACCGCCGTTCCCGGCGGCGACTTGAGCAACGATGTCGCCTCGGCAGAATGACCACCACGCCCGTCGCGGAGCGCGCTGGCCGCGATGCGGACGAGGTCGATGTTGACCCCGGCAGCACCGCTGGGATCATGCACCGTCAGCTTCACGTCCAGGCTCACCGCTGTCTCACCCCAGCCCTGCGCCTCGATGTTGAGGTGCGCCACCTTCTGTGATCGGAGGTGCGGCAGGTAGCCGAGCGGGGCCACCTCGACCTTGTCAGCCGCAGCCCTGTCGGCCGTCGACAGGGCGTTGAGCTTGGACTGCTTCTTGGTGTTGGGGTTGTCGACCAGGTTGCGGAAGTCCTCGGTGCCGCCGAGGTTGACCTGGTAGGAGCTGACCAGCGTGAGGCCCCGCTCCTGAAGCAACCGCAGCAGCGCGTTGTGCAGCACCGAGGTGCCGAACTGGCTGGCCAGGTCATCGCCGAGCAGTGGCAGACCGGCCGCCTCGAACCTGCTCATCACGTGCGGATCGCGGGCGACGGGGTCGGCCGTGGTGTTGATGAAGGCGACACCCGCCGCGTGGGCTGCCTCGGCGTACGCCCGGGCGGTCTCCGGCCGGCCGCTCGGCGCCGAGTAGAGCAGCACCTCTGCTCCGGCCAGCGCCGCCGCCACCCGCGGCACCCCGCTCGCGTCGACAAGGCCCTTCGTGACGGGCACACCTGCTCGGGGTAGGTCGCAGTCGAGCCGGGGAAAGTTGTTTGGCGCTACGAAGATCGCCTCGGTCAGGTCCCGACCGACCTTCTCCGCGGAGGTGGCGAATGCCGCCACGACGTCGATGTCGCCCACCCCGAGCCCGTCGATCATCGGCCGGCGGATTCCGACCAGGCTGCCGCTCCGGCGGTAGAGAGCAAGCCCCTGCACCAGTGCCGACGTGTTGTTGCCGACACCGACAACCGCGACTCTCACCCGTTTGATCACGGCGGGAGGCTACGCCACCTCGGCGCGTGCGGTGGCGCGGTGATCGCTCCGGCCCGTCCATCACGGCGACCGAAAGTGTCGTACACCTGTTCTAGTGTTTGTCCGTGATCGATGCGTTGGAGCAGGCGGAGGCCGCGGTGGCGGTCTGCTTCGACACGCCCGCCTGGGCCGCCGCCGAGCACGACCTCATGACGGCGTTGGATGCCACGCACCGCCTGGAGCAGCGCTTGGCCGCGGTCAAGCTGAGCCTCGTCCGCGAGCTGGACGGTCGAGGCACCGCGACGGCGCAGGGCGCGTCCTCGACAGTGGTGTGGCTGCGTGACCGGTTGCGGCTCGGGGTCGGGGCCGCCCGGCGCCTGGTCGAGCTGGCCGCGACACTCGACGCCGCCCCGGCTGCCGTCCAGGACGCGTTGGCCGGTGGGGCGGTCGACGCGGAGCAGGTGCGGGTCATCGCCGGCACGGTCGAGACCGTCCACGCCACGGCCGGCGCCGAAGCCGCCGACAAGGCCGTCGGTGTCCTCGTCGGCTGGGCAGCGCAGTTCGATGCCACACTGCTGCGCAGGCTCGGCACCCGGATCCTCGACCACGTCGCCCCGGACGTCGCGGACGCCGCCGCCGAGGCGGCGCTACGGGCATCGGAGTCGCGCGCCGCCCGCGACCGGCACGTCACCGTCAGCGAGCAGCCCGACGGCCGACTGCGCCTCACCGGCATCCTCGACACCGAAGCCGCAGCCGCGTTCCGCGCCGCCATCGACCCGCTGACCACGCCCACCGGCCCCGACGACACCCGCAGCCCAGGCCAGCGCCGCCACGACGCCCTCGCCGACGTGTGCCGGCTGGCCCTGCGCACCGGTGACCTACCGGAGACCGGCGGCGACCTCGCCCAGGTCGTCGTCACCACCAGCTACGACGGGTTGACGCGGCAGTTGGGCACCGGCGCTCTCGACACCGGCCTGCAGCTCACCCCGGAGGCCGTGCGTCGAGTCGCCTGCGACGCCGCCGTCCTGCCCGCTGTCCTCGGCGGTGCCGGCCAACCGCTCGACGTCGGCCGGCAACGCCGCCTCGTCACCGGACCGCTCCGCCGCGCCCTGGTGCTGCGCGATCGTGGCTGCGCCTTCCCCGGCTGCGACCGCCCACCCCGCTGGTGCGACGCCCACCACATCCGGCACTGGGCCGACGGCGGTCCGACCAGCCTGGCCAACGCGGTGCTGCTCTGCGGCCACCACCACCGACACCTTCACCACGGCGACTGGGTCGTGCAGCTCGGCGGCGACGGGCACCCCGAGTTCATCCCACCCGCCTGGCTCGACCCCGCACAGGTCCCCCGCCGCAACCACTACCACCTACGGAGATAACAGGGACAGCAGTTAGCCAACGACACCGCTGCCCGCTGCCGGGTGTGAGCGGGGCACCCCGATCCCGGGGACATGCGTCACGTGACGTGGAGGGTGGCGGCGAGCTGGGCCAAGTCGGCCGGAGCATCGACGGACCGCCACACCGCAGCGACCAGCTTCCGCACCGTCGGCCGGTCGTACACCTCACTGTTGGCGGTGCGTTCCGCGTCGAGGACCGCCCGGCCCGCGCGGTGCATGTCGCCCGCCAGGACATACACGCGGGCCACGTCGAGAAGGTACGCGGCACGGTGCTCAGGTGGCAGCCACCGCCACTCGTCGCCGGCCACCAGCCGCTCGTGCCGTGCCGTCGCCGTGTTGATGTCACCAAGGGCCGCGTCAGCCACCACCCAGGCCGCCTCAACCGCCGCCGGACCGAAGCCCCCAAGACCGAAGACCTCACCACCAGAGCCGGCACCACCAGAGCCGGCACCACCAAAGCCCGCACCACCGGAACCGCCGCCGTCGCTGGATCGGCTGCCACCTCCGTCACCGTCCGGCCCGAGGTCTCGCGCGATCTGCTCGGCCTGGTCGAGCGACTGGCGGGCAGCCCGTTCGTCACCCCCACCGGCTGCGGCGAGGGCGGCCTGAAGAAGCAGCGTCCCGCGAAGCGCCGGGTGGGCGGAGGACCCACCGCCGACCTTGTGCCCGCCGAGGCGTGCGGCGGCGGCGAGTGCGGCGTCCAGGGCGGACCGCTGTCGACCACGGGACCGCAGGGCATGACTCAGTGACACGGTGGCGACGGCCACCAGTTGGGGATCGTCGATCGCCAGGGCGATGGTCATCCCACGGTCGGCGGCCAGCCAGGCCAACTCCCCCTGGTCGACTTTCACCAGCACCAGAGCGATGAGCGCGTACACCGACACGAGCAGCGAGTCCGTCGCGCCGGGCCGAATTGCCCGCGCTTCTCGGACGGCGTCGAGCAGGCCGGGCAGCGACGCGAGCAGCATCGGGTACCGGGCGTGCCGATAACCCTGCTCGGCGTGGTTCAGCCGGGCCTGTAAGTCGTCGACGACCGGTGGCCCGGTCGAGCTTTCCCGGTGGTACCGGGCCAGCGCCATCCGGATCCCCTCCACCCCTGCGGCGACCGGAGTCGGCCGCACGGGCCGGGTCGCCAGCAGGACCTGCACATCGATGCGGAGCGTCGCGGCGATCTCCTGGAGATTCGACACGCGTTCCAACCGGCGTACCCCACGCTCGACCTTGTCCACCCAACTCTTCGACTTGCCAAGCCGGTCGGCGAACTGCTGCTGCGTCATGTTCCGCCGCACCCGCCACTGCGCGACGCGGCGACCCACCGGCAGCTCGTTCACCGCCGGCCCGTCGCGCTCACCGCAAAACCCCAACCACAAGCAGCACGAGTACGACCACAGCGATCACGAGTCCGTAGGCGTACTGCTGCCGGGTGAGCGACGCCCGCTCCGGGATCGGCGGACAGGGCACCCGATCTCCGTCCGGCTGCGGAGGCCGGGCACCGGGAACGGGATGCGCGGGCGGCAACGGCCCATCAGGCAAACGCTCGTCCAACTGTGCCTCCTCGCGGCGAAGGGAGAACGCGATGATGATGAAGCAGGTCAGGGGCGGGGTGACACGTGGAATCACCCCGCCCCTGACCGGAGGACCCCGCTGCTGACGAGAGAACCCCTGCTGTCACCAACTTAGAAGGCACTGCCTGCACAGTCAACAGAGCATGCACGGTGAGTCACCCACAGTGCGAAGATCGGTGCGCTGACGAGAGGTGGCGCCACCATGCCGCAAGCACCGCTGTACGAGCAGATCATCGCTGACGTCGCGGCGTCGATCCGGGCGGGCACACTCCAGCCCGGCGACAAACTGCCGTCGATCGCCGAGATGCGCGAGCAGTACGAATCGAGCGCCTGGCCGGTGCGTTACGCCCTGCGGATCCTCGAGGAACGAGGCTGGATCCTCACCCGGCAGGGCAAGGGGTCGTTCGTGGCCGCGGAACCGCCCGCCTGACCCCGTCCGGGCCGCTCGCGCGGCCTAGATCCACACGACTTCCAGGAAACCGCTGCATCCAGGTCGCATCAACACCGCAGTTTCACGGAAAGCGAGTGGATCTTCACGGGGCGGCCTGGTAGCGGACGGTCAGACGACGGACGGTCAGACGACGGGAACGACGGTCAGTCGTCCGGCGTAAGCGCCCCCCGGGAATGCCCTACAAGGCCGGCCGACCGCGAAGATCCGCACAACTTCGGGGAAAGTGCTGCCTCAAGGCCCGTCGAGGCAGCAGTTTCCCCGAAAGTGTGCGGATCTTGACAGGAGTGCGCGGATCTTGACGCGCGATCCGGGGGGCGGGACTGACCGACGTGCTTGGCCGCGCGCGAACGGATCTCGCGCAGTAGGTTGGCGGGGTGACTGGACGGTTCCCGATCGAAGACGTCTCCCCCGTCGTCTCGTGCGGGCGGTACCCGGCCAAGGCGGTGGTCGACGAACCGGTTCCGGTGTCGGCGCGCGCCTACCGGGAGGGGCACGACGCGCTGGGCTGCAACGTGGTGTGGAGCGGCCCGGACGGCGAGCAACGCCCGTTCACCCGGATGCGCCCCGGCGAGCCCGGCCAGGACCGCTGGCACGCCACCATCGCGCCGAACACGGTCGGCGAGTGGACGTTCTCCGTGGAGGCGTTCCAGGACCCGTACCTGACCTGGCAGAACGCGGTGACGAAGAAGATCGCCGCCGGGCAGGGTCCGGAGGATCTGGCCAACGACCTGGCCGAGGGCGCGCGGGTGCTCGCCGCCGCCCGGGACCTCGTCCCGACCGCCGACCGGCCCCGGGTCGCCGACGCGCTCACCGCGCTTGTCGAGACCGACCTGCCGCTGCCGCAGCGGGTCGGTCCGGCACTGGCGCTGGCCGACCTGCTCTGGGAGCACCCGGTGCGGGAGCTGGTCACCGCCGGTGACACGTACTCGATCTGGGTGGACCGCAAGCGGGCCCTCTACTCGGCCTGGTACGAGTTCTTCCCCCGCTCCGAGGGGGCGACGCAGAGCCGGTCCGGCACCTTCGCCACCGCCACCGAACGGCTGCCGGGCGTGGCCGCGATGGGCTTCGACGTGCTCTACCTGCCGCCGATCCACCCGATCGGCCGGGTCAACCGCAAGGGCCCCAACAACGCGCTCACCGCCGGGCCGACCGACGTGGGCTCGCCCTGGGCGATCGGCGCCGCCGAGGGCGGCCACGACACGATCCACACCGACCTGGGTACGCCGGCGGACTTCCGCGCCTTCATCGAGGCGGCGGCGGCGCAGGGCCTGGAGGTGGCGATGGACCTGGCGTTGCAGTGCGCGCCGGACCACCCGTGGGTCACCGAGCACCCGGAGTGGTTCACCACCCGGGCCGACGGCAGCATCGCGTACGCGGAGAACCCGCCGAAGAAGTACCAGGACATCTACCCGGTCAACTTCGACAACGACCCGGAGGGCATCCGGGCCGAGGTGCTGCGGGTGGTGCTGCACTGGGTGGGCGAGGGCGTCCGGATCTTCCGGGTGGACAACCCGCACACCAAGCCGTTCGACTTCTGGCACTGGCTGATCGCCGAGGTGAAGACTGTCGACCCGGACGTGCTGTTCCTGGCCGAGGCGTTCACCCGCCCGGCCATCATGCACGGCCTCGGCAAGATCGGTTTCACGCAGTCGTACACCTATTTCACCTGGCGCACGACGGCCGCCCAGATGCGGGAGTACTGCGAGGAGCTTGTCGAGTCGGCCGACTACATGCGGCCGAACTTCTGGCCGAACACGCCCGATATCCTGCACGAGTCGTTGCAGCACGGCGGCCCGCCGATGTTCAAGATCCGGGCGGTGCTGGCCGCGCTGCTCTCCCCCTCCTGGGGCCTGTACGCCGGTTTCGAGCTGTTCGAGCACGTGGCCCGGCCGGGGGCGGAGGAATACCTGGACAACGAGAAGTACCAGCTGCGCCCCCGCGACTGGGCCGGCGCCGAGGCGCAGGGCCGCTCGCTGGCGCCGTTCCTGACCACCCTCAACCGGGTACGCCGGGACAACCCGGCCCTGCACCAGCTTCGCAACCTGCGCTTCCACGAGATCGACAATCCGGCGCTGCTCTGCTGGTCCAAGCACGATCCGGAGACCGGCAACACGGTCATCGTGATCTGCTCGTTCGACTCGCGCGAGGTGCAGTGGGGCAACACCACCCTCGACATGCCGGCGCTCGGTTTCGACTGGCACGAGCGGTTCACAGTGCACGACGAGCTGACCGGCACCAGCTACGACTGGGGTCAGCGCAACGCGGTGCGGCTCGACCCGTACCTGCAACCGGCGCACGTCTTGACCGTGCGCCGCCCGACCCCGCCCGCCGCACCGGTGCCCGCCACGACCGTCGCGGCGGACCTGACCGTCGCGGACGTCCCCGACGACCTCTCCGGCGGCACCGCGCCGACCGCGCCCGCCCCGACCCCGCCCGCGCCGACCCCGCCCCGCCGGTCCGCCCCCGTCCCGACCCCGCCCCGCCGGTCCGGCTCCCGCACGCCCGCGTCCCGCAGGCCCACCGGAGCACCGAGCGACGCCGCCCGCACCGACACCACCCCGACCGACGCCGCCCCGAAGGACGCCCGATGGACCAGCTGATCACCGGCGTGACGCACGACCCGCACGCGCTGCTCGGCGCGCACCCCGCCGACTCCTCGACGACGATCCGCACGATGCGCCGGGGCGCCGGTGACGTGGTGCTGCTCGTCGGCGACGAGCGGCATCCCATGAAGCGGGTGCACGACGGGGGCGTCTTCGAGACCCAGGTCGACGGCAGCGTGCTCGACTACCGGGTGGAGGTCGACGGCACCACCCACGACGACCCGTACCGCTATCCACCAACCCTCGGTGAGCTGGACCTGCACCTGATCCGGGAGGGCCGGCACGAGCGGCTGTGGGATGCGCTGGGCGCCCGGGTCTTCGACGAGGGCGTCGCGTTCAGCGTGTGGGCACCCAACGCGTGCGGGGTGCGGGTGGTCGGCGACTTCACCGGCTGGGGAGCGGACGACGGCTGGCCGATGCGCTCGCTCGGCTCCAGCGGCGTGTGGGAACTGTTCGTCCCCAATGCCCGGGTCGGCGCCCGCTACAAGTACCGGGTGCTGGGCGCCGACGGGCAGTGGCGGGACAAGGCCGATCCCCTGGCCGCGTACGCGGAGGTGCCGCCGGCCACCGCCTCGGTGGTGCACCACTCGACGTACCTGTGGAACGACGCGGACTGGCTGGCCCGACGGGCCGAGCGGCAGCCGCACCAGGAGCCGATGAGCGTCTACGAGGTGCACCTCGGTTCGTGGCGACCCGGGCTGGGCTATCGCGAGCTGGCCGACCAGCTCACCGCGTACGTCACCGAGCTGGGCTTCACGCACGTGGAGTTCCTGCCGGTGATGGAACACCCGTTCGGCGGTTCCTGGGGCTATCAGGTGACCGGCTACTACGCGCCGACCTCCCGCTTCGGTGACCCGGACGACTTCCGGCACCTGGTCGACCGGCTGCACGCCGCCGGCATCGGCGTGATCCTGGACTGGGTGCCCGCGCACTTTCCCAAGGACGAGTGGGCACTGGCCCGCTTCGACGGCACCCCGCTCTACGAGCACCCCGACCCGCGCCGGGGCGAGCACCCCGACTGGGGCACGTACGTCTTCGACTTCGGCCGCAACGAGGTCCGCAACTTCCTGGTCGCCAACGCGCTCTACTGGTGCGACCAGTTCCACGTCGACGGGCTGCGGGTGGACGCCGTCGCCTCGATGCTCTACCTGGACTACTCCCGGGAGCACGGGCAGTGGGCCCCGAACCAGTACGGCGGTCGGGAGAACCTGGAGGCCATCGCGCTCATGCAGGAGGTGAACGCGACAGTCTACAAGCACCACGCCGGGGTCGTCATGATCGCCGAGGAGTCCACCGCCTGGCCGGGCGTGACCCGGTCGACGGCCGAGGGCGGGCTGGGCTTCGGCTTCAAGTGGAACATGGGCTGGATGCACGACACCCTGCTCTACACCTCGAAGGACCCGATCTACCGCCAGCACCACCACCACCAGCTCACCTTCTCCCTGGCGTACGCGTGGAGCGAGAACTACGTGCTGCCGATCAGCCACGACGAGGTGGTGCACGGCAAGGGCTCCCTGGCCGGCAAGATGCCCGGCGACACCTGGCAGCGGTTGGCGAACGTCCGGGCGCTGCTGGCGTACATGTGGGCGCACCCCGGCAAGCAGTTGCTCTTCATGGGCTCCGAGTTGGCCGACGACCGGGAGTGGAGCGAGGAGCGCGGCCTCGACTGGTACCTGCTGCACGACCCGGCCCGCGCCGGGGTGCAGCGCCTCGTCGCCGACCTCAACCGGGTCTACCGGGACACCCCGGCGCTCTGGGCACAGGACACCGAACCGGCCGGGTTCCGCTGGATCGCCGGCGACGACGTCGCCAACAACACCGTGTCGTTCGTCCGGATCGCCCCGGACGGCTCGACCCTGGTGTGCGTGGCGAACTTCTCGTCCCTGCCGCTGCGCGACTACCGGATCGGCCTGCCGGCCGGCGGGACGTGGACCGAGGTGCTCAACACCGACGCGCACCACTACGGCGGGTCGGGGGTGGGCAACCTGGGCGAGGTGCGCGCCGAGAACGTGCCGTGGCACGGAATGGTCGCCTCGGCGGCCCTCCAGGTCCCGCCGCTCGGCGCCGTCTGGCTCCGCCGGGGCTGACCGGCCCACCCACCTTGATCAAGTGATGAAAAGTAGGTGTCAGCGCCGTTTCTGACCTACTTTCCATCACTTGATCAAGGTGCGGTCGGTCTGAGTTGCCTGCCGAGCCGGGGGGACGAGCCCAGCTACCCCGGCACGGTCAGCAGCGTCTTCGAACACCAGTAGGTGTGGGGGTTGACCCGCGGCTCTGAGCCTCTGGACCGGCAGACCGGGCCGCAGCGCCGGAGCGAGGGCGTCGAAGACCTTCGCGACAGCATCACCGTGGTATTCCTCGAACCGCTCGGTCGCCTGGAGCCAGAGCGCGCCATCGCCGAGTTCGTCCACACGGCTGAAGGCGGCCGACGCAGCCAACGCGTTCGAACCGCCGAGCTTGCCGGCCAGTTCCGCCGGCACGATCGTCAGCCATGAGTAACCCCGCAGCAGACGGCGGCAGTCGTTGACCGTGTGCTCGGGCTCGCGTTGCTGTGGCGGACAGTGCTGCGGCGGCAGGCAGTCCTCCAGAGCGGTGGCACCGGTCCCGTAGCTGTAGGAGATGTGGCCGAACCCAGGATTCCACTTCTGGGCGCACGAGCGCAGCGCCGCCAACCACATGCGCTGGACGGCCATGCTGTCGGTGGACCCGTCGAGCCGCCTGTCGCTCTCCAGCATCGACAGTCTCAGCCACCCCGGCGAGACCGGATGATGACGGAGGCTGAGAACCAGGTGGCGTCGCCCGCGGTGCCCCATCTCGTCGACGGTGCCGATCTGCAGCGTCGCCATAGCGGGGAGGTCGGCCAGCTCCCTGCGCAGCCAGGCGAAGCCCGAGGCCGAGCAGTTGCGCTCGGTCGTCTTTATCGGAGCGGTGACCCCGCCACGAGACACTGTGAGCACGCCGAACATCGCGCCCGGCTCCCCCGGCCCCTTCGACGCCCGGGCGGGGAGGGTTGTCAGCGCCTGCCGCGCGTTCGGCAGTAGGCGCGCTGACAACCCTTCCAACCACCCGTACGCGACCTCACTCAGATCGCTGAGCGTTCCGTCCACGTCGAGCTGCACGTCGATTGGGAGAGAATGCGCGTTACTCGTCATCCTGCCGAGCCCGGCAACGAAATAGCGGATTTCATCGACCACTCCCCTCCTCGTTGTTCGGGCGTCGCGTACCCCCAAAGATCCGAGCAACTTCCCGGATGTTGCTGCCTCCGGCGTGCGGGAGGCACCAACAACCCTGATGTTGCGCGGATCTTGGGGGAGCGCGCGGGGCGCGGCGGGGCGCGGCGGGGGCGCGGCGGGGGCGCAGCGGCGGTCAGACCAGGTTGGCGTCGCGCAGCAGTTGCCACAGGCCGGCGCCGTCCGGCGCGGAGAGCCACTTCTGCCCCACCGGCCCCGACGACGGGCGTCCGGCCGGTGCGGGCAGGGTGCCGGCCAGCACGGACTGCGTCGGGGACAGCCGGCGGATCGCCACCCCGGCGACGTTCTCCGGGTGGGCGGCGGCGAACTCCCGGTAGATCTCCTGGTCGTGCTGGCCGTCGTCGCCGACCAGCAGCCAGCGCACCTCGGGGAACTCCCGGGCCAGCCGGGCCAGAGTGACCCGCTTGTGTTCCATGCCGCTGCGGAACCAGCGGTCGGCGGTCGGCCCCCAGTCGGTGAGCAGCAGCGGCCCGGCCGGGTAGAGGTGTCGGGACAGGAAGCGGGTCAGGGTGGGCGCCACGTTCCACGCGCCGGTGGAGAGGTAGAAGACCGGCGCGCCGGGGTGCGCGGTGACAAGCCGCTCGTAGAGCACGGCCATGCCGGGCACTGCGTTGCGCGCGTGCTCGTCGAGCACGAACGTGTTCCACGCGGCGAGCAGCGGCCGGGGCAGCGCGGTGACCATCACCGTGTCGTCGATGTCGGAGATGATGCCGAATTTGACGTCCGGGTCGAGGATGCGCACCGGCGCGTCGACCGGCTCGGCGTCCGGGACGCTGAGGCGAACAGTGCCCCAACCGGGTGGCAGGTCGGCCTCGACCAGGGTGTCGACGAAGCCGCTGCGGTCGGCCTGCGTCTCGTGCCGGACCCCGCCGGCCTCGATGGTCACTGTGACGTGCTTGTTGGGCAGGGTGGTGAAGCTGCGCCAGCCGCGGACCTTGTCGAGCCGGCCCCGCTGCCGGGTGTCCGGTCGGCCCAGCAACACCCGGCACATCACCCGCACCCAACCCGGGGCGCCATAACCGGTGTACGCGACGATGTTGACCCGCCAGCCGGTGCGCCGCAGCCGGCGCTGGACGAGCTGGTGCACGGCGTCCTCGATCCGCGCAGCCCGGTGCAGGTGCGGAACGGCCAGCTGGCCGGCGGGAGTGGGTGGCACGCGCCAACCCTGCCACACGTTCACAGCCGCGGCCACGCGAGCCGACCGGGGTGCGCCGATCGACCTCGGCGGCCCCGCGAAACGTGAAACACTCCGTCGGGACGACGACGGGGGCGTGGTCGTGTCACAACCAGTGCAGCACCGTGGGCGACGGCGTCCGCGACTCGACCGGCCGGCGCTCGTCGCGCTGCTGTTCGGGCTGGCCGGCATCGGGTATCGGCTGGTCCTGACGCTGTACACGGTGCCGGTGTCGAACAGCGACGAGGCGACCTTCGGCCTCGCCGCGCTGCACATCGGGCAGGGCCGGGAACGCCCGGTCTTCCTCTACGGCCAGCACTACATGGGGATGTTGGAGTCGTACCTGGCGGCGCCCCTGGTGGCGGTGGCCGGGCCGAGCTGGCCGGTGCTGCGGTTGCCGATGCTCGCGCTGTACGCGCTGTTCCTCTACCTGATCTACCGGCTGACCCGCCGGCTCTGCGCACCCTGGTTCGCCACCTTCGTCGTGGGCCTGCTCGCGCTCGGCGGCGAGCGGGTGGTCCGTGACCAGCTCACCGTCGTCGGGGGGCGGCCGGAGGTGAAGCCGGCGGTGCTGCTGATGCTGCTGATCACGGTGGGGTTGGCGGCCGGCACGGTGCGCCGTCGGCGGCTCGCCGTCGCGTTCTTCGGCCTGCTCGTCGGGCTGGCCGCCTGGTCGGACTGGCTCATCCTGCCGTATCTGGCGGTGGCCGGGCTGGCGCTGGTGTGGGCGCTGCGGCGCGAACTTCTCGGCTGGTCCGGCCTGCTGCTGGTGGTGGGCGTCGTGGTCGGGGTCGCGCCGATGGTCCTCGACAACCTGCGGGCCGGGCCGGGTGAGGACTCGCTGACCGTGTTCCGGGAGGTCAGCACGAAGGCGGGGCCGCTGCCGCCGTGGTCCGAGCGGGTCCGGGGCGGCCTGCTGGAGGGGGTGCCGCTGGCGCACGGACTCTGCCCGGTGGACGGCTGCGGACGCTGGCAACAGTGGTTGGGGGTGTTGTACCCGGTGCTGCTGGTGGTCGGCGCGGTGCTCGCGGTGCTCGCGTACCGCCGCGCCGCCGGCGCACGCGGGGAGCGGGTCGGGCCGGTCGTGCAGCTCGCGCTGGTCGCCGGTGCCGCGTTGACCCTGTTGTCGTACGTTCGCAGTCCGCTCGCCGCGACCAGCCCACTGGACAACGCCCGCTACCTGTCGGTGCTGCAACTGTCGCTGCCGGCGGTGCTCTGGCCGCTCTGGGTGGCGGCGGTGGCCGGCTGGCGGGGCACGGTCGGCGCGCTGGGCCGGCTCACCGGGGCGCTGTCCACCGCCGTGCTGGTCGCCCTGACCGCGACCACGCTGGTGGTCACCGTGCTCTTCGCGGCCACCGGCGCCGCGGCGTCGCGGACCGAGGAGCGCCAGGCCCGGGAGTTGGCCGCCACGCTGCGCGCCGACGGCCCGCACGAGGTGTACGGGGACTACTGGACCTGCAACCGACTGATCTTCAACACGGACGAGACGGTGGTCTGCGGAGTGCTCGACGGCAACCTGTCCCCCGGGCAGAACCGCTACCGCCCGTACTGGCGGCAGGTCGGGAGGGCCCCACGACCGGGCTATGTGGTGGAGGTCGACTCCCCGATGGATCGGCGGTTGCGCCGACTGCTCGCCGACCGGGCCGACGCCGCTCCGGTACGGGAGGTCGGCGGCTATCGCGTGTACCACCCCGAGACCCCGGTGCGGCCCTGGCGCTGAGGGCGGGTCGTACGCTGGCCAGGCCGCCGTCCCGCCCGTCGAGGAGACCCGATGCTCATCCTGCTGCCGCCCTCGGAGGGCAAGGCCGACGCCGGCACCGGACGGCGCTGGGCCCCGGACCGGCTCTCGCTGCCCGAGCTGAACCCGGCCCGGGAGCGGGTGTTGGACGCGCTGGTAGCGCTGAGCGCCGGGCCGGACCAGGCGACGGCGCTCGCGGCGCTCGGCCTCAGCGAGGGCCAGCGGGGCGAGCTGCGCCGCAACGCCCGGCTGCGGGAGGCGGCCACCGCCCCGGCCGAACGGCTCTACACCGGGGTGCTCTACGAGGCGCTGGAGCTGACCTCGTTGCCGGTCGCGGCGCAGCGGGCGGCCCGCCGTTCGATCCTGATCAGCTCCGGGCTGTGGGGCGCGGTCCGGCTGGCCGACCGGATCCCCCCGTACCGCTGCCCGATCGGTGCTCGCCTGCCGGGCGTCGGGGCGTTGTCGGCGTACTGGCGCCGGGAGCTGACGCCGGCGTTGGACGCCGCCGCCGGCCGGGGCCCGGTGCTGGACCTGCGTTCTGGGGCGTACGCGGCCACCTGGACGCCGCGGGGGGAGTTGGCCGAACGGACCGTCAGCGTGCGGGTGCTGCACGAGCGGGAGGTCGACGGCGTGCCGGTCCGCTCGGTGGTCAGCCACTTCAACAAGGCGACAAAGGGCCGGCTGGTCCGTGACCTGCTCGTCGCCGGCGCCCGACCGCGCTCGGCGGCGGAGCTGCTCGGCACGCTGCGGGAGTTGAAGCACACAGTCGAGGAGCAGGCCACCGCCCCCGGCCGGGTGCGGCAGGTGGACCTGGTGGTCACCGACCTGTAGCGGTGGGAGCAGCCGCAAGATTTGCTCAAGGCTGGGCCGGAGGAGTTCCGTAATGGCGAAGCAGGGGCCACGGTAGGGGAACCCAGACTCCGACGAGGGAGCCTTCGTTGACCCGCGAACCCGCAGTGCTCGACCGGCCGCGCTCGTCGGCGCCGCCGCCCCCGCTGGACTGGCTGACGCTGGGCGACGCGTTCGAGGCCGCCTGCCTGCTGCGCTGCACGCCGCCGCCGACCGCCGCCCGGCCGAGCCCGGCGCACGTACCGGGGGTGGAGTTCAATCGGGAGGACGCCGCGCAGCGGATGCGGCAGTTGCTCGCCCGGTTGGATATTCCGGTCACGCACGAGGTCGCCGTCGGGGGCCTGCGCCGCCGCTACGAGCTGCACCGGCTCTGGGTGCCCCAGGAGCAGCAGGGCGCGTACGCCCGGATGTTGGACGCGGGTTGGTGGCAGGGGCGGCGTGCGCTGCTCAATGGGCCGCTCCTCGGCACCTCGCCGGCACGCCGGCGGTTGGTGACCCGACTGGCGGCGGCGGCCTGGCGTTCGGCGCTGCTGGCCGCCGGGCGACATGTCCGCCGGCACATCCTCGGCGTGCGGCTCGCCGACCGGGAGTTGGCCGCGGTGCTGATTCGGAGCGCCGCCGTGCTCGACGTTCCGGCTCGGCTGCGAGCGGGCACCGGCTGTTTCCTGGTCAGCGTGGCCGATGGCCCGGACCGGGCGCGGATCCTCAGCAACGCGGCGGTGGAGCCGGCCCGCCCGGCCCGCCCGGCCTGCTGATCGGCGCCCGGGCCACACCCGCTCGGCACACCCGCTCGGCACGGCGCTTGCGCGCACCGGTCCGACGGCGCACAGTGCACCGCGTGAGACGTACCTCCTCCAGCCGGCCCCGGCGTCAGCGCACGGGGACGGCGGCCCTGTTGACGGTGCTGCTGACCGCGACCCTGAGCGCCGCCGGTTGCCAGGACGCCCCGGCCGAGCAGACGTCGATCCGGATCGCCACCGGCAGTCCCACCGCCGTCTACTACGCGTTCGGGCAGTCGCTGGCGGCCATCCTCAACCGGGAGCTGCCCGACGTCCACGCCAGCGTGGTGATCACCGCCGCCTCGGCCGAGAACGTCCAACTGGTCGGGTCCGGCGCGGCCGAGCTGGGTTTCACCCAGGCCGACGTGCTGCCCACCAGCACCGCGGCGAGCCCTGCGGTCAAGGCGATCGCCCGGGTGTACGACGACCAGCTGCACCTGGTCACCACGGGCGGCGGCCCGGTTCGCACGCTCGACGACCTGCGGGGCCGGCGAGTCTCCGTCGGCGCACCCGGATCGGGCACCGAGATCACCGCGACCCGACTGCTGGAGGTGGCCAACCTCGGTGGCGACCAGGTACGCCGCGCGCGGCTCGGACTGGACGACTCGGTGGCGGCGTTGGGCTCCGGGCAGATCGACGCGTTCTTCTTCTCCGGCGGGTTGCCGGTGCGGGGCATCGCGGACCTGGCCCGGCGCAGCGCCACCCGGATCGTGGACCTCAGCGAATGGACCGAGCAGCTGCGTGCGCGCTACGGCCAGGTGTACGTCTCCCGGGATATTCCCCGCTCGGTCTACGGGGTGGACGCGGTGACCACGGTGGCCGACCCGAACTATCTGATCGTCCGAGCCGACCTGCCGGAGCCGTTGGTCCGGGAGGTGACCCGGCTGCTGATGGATCGGCGGGCCGAGCTGGCCGCCGCGCATCCCGCGGCGGGGCGGATGAGCCCCCGCTCGGCGATCGCGACCGCGCCGCTGCCGCTGCACCCCGGCGCCGCCGCCTGGTACCGGGCGGACAAACCCTGACGGCGGCCCTACCGCGTCACGGTGGGCCGCAGGTCGTGGCCAGCTCGCCGTCCACGGGCTCCGTCGACGGGTCCGGGTCCGGCGCGGGGAACCACAGCGCCGCGACCAGCCCGCGCGACTCCCCCGGGCGCATGGTGAGCCGCCCGTCGGACGCGTCCACAAGCACGGCGGCGATGGTCAGGCCGAGCCCCGCGCCATCCACGTTCTGCGCGTCCGGCGCCCGCCAGAACCGCTCGGTCGCCTGGCCGAGCTGACTCCCGGTCATGCCCGGACCGGAGTCGCGCACCTCCAGGGCCACCCCGTTGTCGCGGCGGGCCACTGACACCGTCACCGCCCCGCCGGCCCCGCTGAACTTCACCGCGTTGTCGATCAGCGCGTCCAGTGCCTGGTCGACGGCGGTCGGCACGGTCTGTGCGTACGCCGGGGCGTCGGTGCTGGTCAGCCGCAACGCGACCGAACGGTGCCGGGCCAGCGGCGCCCACGCGGCCACCCGGGACGCGGCCACCGCGGCGGCGTCCACTGTGACCCGCTCGTTCTCCTCCCGTTCGGCGCGGGCGAGGGTCAGCAGCGCGTCGAGCACCAACGCCAGCCGGTCGGTCTCCTCCAGGGCCAGCCGGTGCTCCGATCGGCCCTCCGGGTCGGTGAGGCTGGGGCCCAGCTCCTCCACCCGGAGCCGCAGCGCGGTGAGCGGGTTGCGCAGCTGGTGGCTGGCGTGCGCGACGAAGGCGCGCTGCCGGTCCATCACGTCGGAGACCACGTCGGCCATGTGGTTGAAGCTGGCCGCGAGGCGGCGTAGCTCCGGCGGGCCGAGGCGGTGCTGCACCCGCGCGCCCCGGTCGCCCTCGGCGATCTCGTGGGTGACCGCGTCCAGTTCGGTGACCGGGCGCAGCACCCAACCGGCCAGCCCGAACGCGGTGAGCACGCAGGCCAGCACGGCGAGCAGGCCGGCCAGGGCGAGCAGCAACCACCACGCGGCGACCGCCCGGCGGATCGGGTCGGCCGGGGTCACGATCACCACCGCGCCGAGCACCTCACCGCCGTCGTTGATCGGCACCGCCACCACCACCGGGCCGGTCGTCCACGGCCAGACCAACTCGGGGGCGCTGGTCTGCTGCCCGGACAGCGCGATGTCCAGCACCGACGCGGTCCCCGGGGTGGGCCGCCACCTCGGCGACGCGACAGGTGTGCTCCGGTCCCGGTCGACGATCGCGGCACCGATCCCGTACAGGTTGTCGTAGCTGGTCAGCTCCGACTCGATCGGACCCGGCCCACCGTCGCGCAGCGCGGGCCCGGCCAGCGAGGCGAACCGGGTCGCGTCGGCGAGCCGGTCGGCCCGGACCTGTTCGGTTTCGCGGCTGGCCATGGTGACCGCCAGCGGCGTCTCCAACGCGATGAGGACGAGCACCATCAGCAGCAGATAGCTGATCACCAGTCGACGACGCACGTCAGCCCCTCACGCGTCGCGCAGCCGGTAGCCGACGCCACGGACGGTCTCCACCAGGCGAGCGTCACCGAGTTTGCCGCGCAGGGACCCGACGTGCACCTCGACGGTGTGCCGGTCGGCCCAGGTGGTGCCCCAGGCGTCCAGCAGGATGCGATCGCGGGGCACCGCCACCCCCGGTTGGCGGGCCAGCGAGAGCAGCACGTCGAACTCCTTGCGGGTCAACGTGACGGCACGGCCGTCCACGGTCACCGTTCGCGCGCCCACGTCGATGTGCACCGAACCGGCCTGGATGAGGTGCCGCTCCGGTGCGGCGTTCGCGGCCCGGCGCAGCACCGCCTCGATCCGGGCCTGCAACTCCACCATCGAGAACGGCTTGACGACGTAGTCGTCCGCGCCGAGACGCAGGCCCAGCACCCGGTCGCGTTCCTCACCCCGCGCGGTCACCGCGATGATGCCGAGCTGGCTGCTGCGCCGGCGCAGCTCCCGGCACAGGTCGGTGCCGTCCCCGTCGGGCAGGGTCAGGTCGAGCAGCACCAGGTCGCACGGGGCGGCGGAGAGCGCGGCGGCGACGGTGGCGGCGTGCTCGACCTCGTAGCCCCGGCGGCTGAGGGCGGAGGAGAGCGCGGCGGCCACCCGGCGGTCGTCCTCCACCAGCAGGATCCGCACCCGTGCCCCCGTCCGTCGCAGCGCTGTTCTGCGAATGGTGGCAGAAGCGCGCGCCCGGCGGAAAGCCGCGTGTCGCGTCGGATCCGGCTACAGACCGAAGACGTCGTCGGCGGTGGCGTCCCGGACGCCGTCGGTGAAGCCACGGAAACCCGGGTCCTCGTGGCTGGCCGGCACGCTGGTGACGGTGACCCCGCTGGCCTGGGTGACCGCGTCGACAAGGGGCGGGTAGTCGATCTCGGCGTCGTTGAAGGCGTCGTCGTCCGCCTCGGCCAGGTTGATCACGTGCTGCACGTCGTCGGACGGAGTGTCCGGGTCTTCGGCCCACTCGCCGCCAGCCCGGTAGCACTCGTCGTACAGCGCGCGCTGACTGTCGGTCCAGTCGTCGTCGTAGCTCTGCATCGCCCATCCCTCCGCGGCCCTTGACCTGAGCATGCCCGGCCCGGGGCGACGGGCGCGGCGGTACCGGCGAAAAGCGGCGGACGCACCCGTAGGCTGCCGTGATGATCTACAAACTGCTGTCGAGCACGGAGTGGGACGACGCCCTCGCCGCGGGTGCCTTTCCCGGCTCCGCCGTGGACCGGCAGGACGGCTTCATCCACCTCTCCGGCGCCGACCAGGTGGTCGAGACGGCCCGCCGGCACTTCGCCGGCGCGACCGGGCTGACAGTGCTCAGCGTGGCGGAGGAACGGCTGGGTGACGCGCTGCGGTGGGAGCCGTCGCGCGGCGGGCAACTCTTTCCGCACGTGTACGGCCCGCTGCCGGTCACGGCGGTCGTCGCGGCGCAGGCGTTGCCGGCGGACACTCCGGCCGCCGACGCGGTGGCCGCCCTGCTGGGCTGACCCGGTCGCGCCCGGCCCGAACGGTGTCGGGCCGGGCGCGCGGCGCGGTACGTGCCGCTCAGCGGCAGAGGCGGGCGATCTCCTCCTGGAACCGGTCCATCGGGTTCGCCTCGGCCGGGCCGAGCAGGTAGGTCTTCAGCTCCCGGCGAGCCTCGGTCATCGGGTCGTCGCCGGCCCGGGTCAGCGCCACGATCTTCTCCAGCTCACCGCAGTCCTTGGAGAGCAGGTACGCGGCCCGAGCCGTCGGGTACTCCCGGCGGAAGTCGTCCTCCGACAGGCCGGACGGGTTGGCCACCACGTACGGTCGCTGACTCTGCACGAAGTCGGAGACCACACTGGACACGTCGCTGATCAGCAGGTCGGTCTGGTTGAAGCAGTCGAACAGCGCTGGCGTACGGCCGGTGACCACCAGGTGCGCGGTGCCGTCCAGGGAGGACGCGTTCGGGTCACCGCCGGCGGCGCGGATGGCCGCCACGACCCGGTCGTGCACCGCCCTGGCCGCCCCGGACCGCGACCCGGTGAGCGGGTGCGGCTTGTAGATCAGACGCAGCCGGGGCGTCGTGGCGAGCAGCCCCTTGACGATCCGCTCGCCCATCAGCACCAGCGAGGTGTGGTACGGGTCGTCGTCGAGCCAGCCCTCCCAGGTGGGGGCGTAGAGCACTGTGAACGGCCGGTCCACCGACTCGGCGCCGAAGGTGTGCACCCCGGCGAGCTGCGGGCGGCCGATCTCGACGATGTCCGAGTCGAGAACCCCGACACCGGCGCGGGCGTAGCGCTCCCGGCCGGCCAGGCCGGCGACCCAGACCTCGTCGTACACCTTGCTGTACGGGTTGACGCTTGCCTGCTTGTCGCTGTCACCGTGCCCGACGAAGACGTGCTTGGTGCCCGGGTCGCGCAGCATGTGGATGTTCGCGCCGACGTTCGCGGCGTAGAGCGCCGCACGGATGCTGCGCAGATCGAGGTTCATGAAGTCGACCCCGGTCGGTACGCAGATCACCGGCAGCCGGGTGTCGGCCAACTCCAGGAAGGCGTCCCGGCTGCGTAGCAGCACCACCGCGCGCTGCTGGAGCGCCTCGGTCGGGGCGAGCCACATGTTGGCCTGGTAGACGTCCTTGGCCGGCCCGGCGAAGTAGAGCGCCACCTCGGGCCGGTAGCTGTCCAGCCAACGCTGCACGGCGGGCAGCAGCGGGCCCTCCCCCGTGCTCCGGCCCCGGCCGCGCAGCCAGGTCAGCGCGGTGATGGCGCCCACCAGACCGGTCGCCACGACCGCCACCGCGGCGGCGGCGAAGAACGGCGTCGGGTCGTGCTGCACCGCCGCGGCCACGGCGGCCGGCACCAGCAGCAGGTTGAGCAGGGGCATCCGGTCCCCGGCCACCGCCGCCACCCAGGCCGGCAGTTGGGGCGCGGAGCGCAGCTCACCCAGTTCGATGTTGCGCACCATGGCGGAGAGTGGGTTACGACGCTCGATCATGATGGAGAGCGCGCCGGCGAAAACCGAAACGACCCACACCGCGGCCGGCAGCGCCAGCAGCAGGGTCAGCTCACCGCCGCTGAGCCGCACCTCGGCGGCGACCAGCAACACGGCCGCGAGGTCCCGGGTCAGCTGCCGGTACGACCAGTGCAGGCCCACCTTCTCCAGCAGCAACTGCGACGGGGGTGAGAAGCGGGCGACGGCGAACTCGCCGATGATGGCGGCGAGCCCGGCGATGGCGAACAGGCCCACCCAGCCGAATACACCACCGACGAGCATGACCAGGTAGGCCAGTACCAGTAGCGCACTGTGGGCGGCCACTCCGAGGCGTCCTGTCAACGTGCCGAACAAACGAGTTCGCTCCCTACAAGATTTCGTTGCGGGCTGCGCCCGTGATGGGCCGACGTCACTCCCCCGTAGCGCAGCGGGTCAACCGCAGCCGGCTGCGCATGACAGCGACCTTAACGCGAAGGGACAGCTCGGTGTCGCTCGGGTATCCCGCACCATTTCGGTCGAAGTCGTGCGCCCGGCGCACCCGACCCCGCCCCGGCGTCGGGTGCTCGGCAACGGGCGGAGCGCTCAGTCGGCCCGCCCGAAGCAGGTCATCGCCCCGGGCGCCTTGCGCGTGGCGAACTCCTGGTAGCCGAGCTGCGGCGCGGTGTCGCGGGCGTAGTGGTTGCCGTTGTAGACGCAGATGGTGCCGACGCCCAGGCGGTCCAGCGCCGGCGTCAACTCGGTCGGCGACGGGCTGGTCGTGCCGTCGGCGAACTCGGCCAGCAGCATCCGGTCCTTGGCGAACTGGGAGTTGAGGTCGTACTCGACGAGGTAGAAGTCACGGGGCAGGACGACCCGGACCTCACTGGTGACGACCGGCAACGTCCGCATGATCGTCTTCGGCGCGAGCAGCATGCCCTGCGGGCGATCCAGGCCCTTGATCCAGAAGGAGATCGCCTGACGCTGCTGCGGAAGCTTCCAGGTGGGGCGCTCCTGCACCTCGACCCAGCTCTTCGGCGACCACATCGGGGTGGCGAACAACGCGAACGAGGCGACAAGCAGCACCGCGATCCCGCCGGCCGCCGTGCGGTACAGGGCCGGTCTCGGCGTCGGCACGCGCACGGTGCTGAGCAGGCCGATCAGCGTCGGCAGGGCGAGCAGCCACGGTACGCGCCACAGCACCACCGAGATCCCACTCAACGCGCTCATCACCTCGAGCACGCCGGGCACGAACATCACGCTCAGCGCCAGCGTGGCACCGGCGGCGAGCAGCGCTGGCGTACGCCGACGGGCGAGCAGTGGGCCACACCACAACGCCAGGCCGCTGATCACCCCCACCACCCCGAACAGCAGGGTCCGCCGGTAGGTGTACGCCGCGTCGAAGAAGGCGTCGTCCGCGCCGGCCGCCGTCATCCCGCCGAGCAGCAGACGGGAGACCACAAGCGAGCCGATCGGGTACGCGAGGGCGGCGACGGCCGCGATGACGGCGTCCTTCCAGCGGCCAACCAGCAGCATGGCGAAGCCGGCGGCGCCGACCAGCATCGGCAGGATGATCGCCGCGGTGTTGGTGAGGCCGATCGCGGTGATCGAGAGCGCCACGATGAGCAACAGGCTGCGCCGCGACCGGGTGTCGAACCATTCGGTCAGGTAGAGCCACATCAGCGGGATGACAGCCGAGACGAACATGCCCTTGCCCTCGTGCAGCCGCAGGAGGTGGAACGTACCCAGTGCGGCGTCCCCGCCGGCGACGAGGTACAGGTACGCGAGCGCAACGGCGAAGGCGAGCACCGGACGGCGCGGAGCCCACCGGTGCGTCAGCCGCCAGAGCGCCAGCGCCGCGAGCACCCCCATGATCGGCAGCAGCACGTACCAGAGGGCCGAGCTGGCGTGGATGCCGACGACGTTGGCGAACGCGCCGTCGAAGACCTCGATCGACGGGATCGGCGGCTGCGAGCCCATTGCCGGCAGCACGTTCTCGGAGAACAGGAAGTCGTTGATCGGGATCAGGTCGCGCTCGGCGATCCACACCGACTTGCCGACGTAGTAGACGTCGTCCGGGGTGTTGCGGGCCATGAAGAACGAGGAGATGCCGACCAGGCCCGAGACGACGAGCGCGAACACCGACTGGGCCGCGGTGGGTGCCGGGGCGGCACTGGTGGACACCGGGCCGCGCAGCCAGATCTGGCGCACCAGCAGCATCCCGCCGATCGCCGCGAGCAGACCGGCCACCGCCGGAATCCACCACCAGGGGGTGACCTTGGCCCCGGCGGCGACACCGGCCGAGACGGCGGCCACGGCGGCGGCGACCAGCACCCCGATCAGCAGGCGGCGGTCGACGGCGGGCCGCGGGCCGTCCGGCTCGGCCGACGCGCTGTCGACCGACGCCGCCCGCTCGGTGACGGCTGGGGAGTCGACGAACCGGCGGCGGGCGCGCAGCAGGACCACGACCGCGAGCACCACGCAGGCCACCAGCCAGATCCGGAAGGTCACCGACGGGCGCAGGTCACCCAGGAAGGCCAGGTGGTAGATCACCGTGAAGAGCGCGAACGCGAGCACGGCACCATCGGTGAGCACCGCCGGGGCGACGGCCACCAGCGCGCGTACCCGGGACATCGCCGCGCGACGGCCGAAAGGACGGGATGCCGGCGCGGGTCGTGTCGGGTCCGGGTCGGCGGGCGCTACGGCGATGCTGTCGACGTTGGCCACGGTCGTCCTTACTCGTCAGACGGATGAGGGGTTACGGCGCGGTGCTGGCTGGGTTTCAGGGGGCAGCGTAGCGGAATCGGACAGGGCGACCGCCGCTGCGGGCGACGGAGTGTCGGACGTTGGTCAACCCGATATCGGGGCTGCTCGGGGACGGGGCAGGGCGCTGTCGGCGCCGAGCCCGGCGGCCACTGATTCGACAAGTTTGTCGAGGTAGCTGTCGGTGAGCGGGAGGCGGGCGATGGCCAGCCGCCAGTAGAGCGGGCCCACGATGAGGTCGATCGCCGCGTCCGGGTCGGTGTCGGCGGGTAGTTCGCCGCGCTGCACGGCGCGGGTGACCAGGCGACCGCCGATCTCCTGCTGACGGGCGTGCAGCACCTGACGCAGGGTCGCGTCGATGCTGGGGTTGCGCGCCGCCTCGGCCAGCAGGTCCGGGATGATCTGCGACGCCAGCGGGTGGCGCAGCGCCCGTGCCACCGCCTGGAACAGCAGGGCGAGGTCACCGCGCAGGGTGCCGGTGTCCAGGGCCGGCAGCTTGCCGTGGGCCGCCGCGGCGACGATCTCCACCACCAGGTCGAGCTTGGAGTTCCAGCGCCGGTAGATCGCCGTCTTGCTGACACCGGCGCGACGCGCCACCGCCTCGATGGAGAGCCGGCCGTAGCCGACCGCGGCGAGCTCCTGCATCAGCGCACGCCGGATGGCCGTGGTGATCTCCCCACGGAGCACTGCCGCACCGGCCGGGGCGCGCCTCTTCTCGGTCGTCACCAGGGACTCTTATCGCAGGTCACGCTGCCCAGGGTAGCGCAACGACGATACGGTTGCGTCCCGACGTGTTTCGGACTACTGTCCACGCAGCGACGAGGCGGCGCCCCGCGCACATCTCCCACTAGGATTCCATCGTCGCGAGCCACCCGTCTGCACGAAAGATCGGAGCGCCATTTCCATGGCCACCACCGCGCTGGTCGACCCCGACACGGGCCTGACCCAGGCGCAGCTGGCCGCTCGGCACGGGCTACGGGTCGCCGGTGAGCGACCGACCCTCGTCGAGTACAGCCGCCAATTGTGGGCCTACCGGCACTTCATCGCCGCGTACGCCAACGCCAAGCTGGTCGCCTCGTACAGCAACGCCAAGCTGGGCCAGCTCTGGCAGGTGCTCACCCCGCTGACCAACGCGGCGGTCTACTACCTGATCTTCGGGGTGGTGCTGGCGCAGAACGACATGCCGAACTACATCGCCTACCTCACCACCGGGCTGTTCATCTTCAACTTCACCCAGAGCGCGGTCCTGGCCGGCACCCAGGCGATCAGCAGCAACCTGGGGCTGATCCGGGCGCTGCACTTTCCCCGTGCCAGCCTGCCACTGTCCACGACGTTGACGCAGTTCCAGCAACTGCTGGCGTCGATGGTGGTGCTGATCGGCATCGTGCTGGTCACCGGGGAACCGATCACGCTGGAGTGGCTGCTGCTGGTGCCGGCCCTGTTCCTCCAGGCGGTGTTCAACGCCGGCGTCGTGCTCGTGGTGGCCCGGTTGGGCAGCAAGTCGAGCGACCTGAAGCAGGTCATGCCGTTCATCATGCGCACCTGGATGTACGGCTCCGGCGTCCTCTACAGCGTCAGCCTCTTCGAGCGGCTGCCGAGCTGGGCGACGACGCTGGTTCAGTACAACCCGCTGCTCGTCTACATCGAGCTTGCGCGGTACACCCTGCTGGAGGAAGCACCGCTGCTCAACGAGTCGCTGGCCCAGCTCTGGCTGGTCGGCGGCGGGTGGGCACTGCTCGCCGGCCTGGGCGGTTTCATCTACTTCTGGCGCGGCGAACAGGAGTACGGCCGTGGTTGAGCAGTTCGAGGCCCCCACCGAGGCGACCGCGACGATGACGTCGACGCAGGAGCGCATCCCGACAGTGGTCGTGGACGACGCGCACATCATCTACCGGGTGCACCAGGGCGCTGGCGGTGGCACCACGCCGGTGGCCGCGCTGCGCCGGCTGGTCAGGCGCACCAACGCCCCGAACATCCGGGAGGTGCACGCGGTCAAGGGCGTCTCCTTCACCGCGTACCGGGGCGAGGCGATCGGGCTGATCGGCAGCAACGGCTCCGGCAAATCCACCATCCTGCGGGCCATCGCCGGCCTGCTGCCGGTCAACCGGGGCGCGATCCACACCCAGGGGCAACCATCGCTGCTGGGCGTGAACGCCGCCCTGCTCAACGACCTCTCCGGCGAGCGCAACGTCACCCTCGGTTGCCTGGCCATGGGCATGGACCCCGACGACGTGGCCAAACAGGCCGCCGGGATCATCGAATTCTCCGGGATCAACGAGCGGGGCGACTTCGCCAGCCTGCCGATGCGGACGTACTCCTCCGGCATGGCGGCCCGGCTGCGGTTCTCCATCGCCGCCGCGAAGAAGCACGACGTGCTGCTCATCGACGAGGCGCTCGCCACCGGTGACAAGGGCTTCCGCAAGCGCAGCGAGCAGCGGGTGCGGGAGCTGCGGGAGGGCGCGGGCACGGTGTTCCTCGTCAGCCACCAGCTCTCCTCCGTACGGGACACCTGCGAGCGGACGATCTGGTTGGAATCGGGCGTGCTGCGGATGGACGGGCCCACCGACGAGGTCATCCGGGCCTACGAGGCGTACGCGAACAGCAAGTAGATCGCCGGCGAACAGCCGGCATCGACACGGCGCCATGGACCGCGTCGCCCGCGTTGGGGCGGCGCGGTCCGCGCGTTAAGGTTCATTCCGTCGCCGCTCGGGCGGAACCTTCCGTTAACGCATCCCTGAGAGTGAGGATCCGGCAATGACGCAGGACCAGACCACTGGCCCGGACGCCGAAGCGGAGACCCCGACGCCGTGGCGGCCCTCGCGGACGGTGGCCGTGGTTCTGGCCGGAGGCACCGGGACGCGGCTGGGCCTCGGCATCCCCAAGCAGCTGCTGAAGATCGCCGGCAAGCCGATCATCGAGCACACCCTGGCGGTCTTCGAGGCGGCACCGGAGATCGACGAGATCATCGTGCTGATGGCGACCGGTCACCTCGACGACGCCCGGCAGATCGTCGAGAAGGCCGGTCTGCGCAAGGTCACCAAGGTGATCGAGGGCGGTGACACCCGCAACGCCACCACCCGGATCGCCCTGGACGCGGTCGGCCCGCAGGACTGCAACATCCTCTTCCACGACGCGGTACGCCCACTGCTCAGCGGGCGGATCGTCCGCGAGTGCGTCAACGCGCTGTGGACCTACGACGCCGTGGACGTGGCCATCCCGTCCGCGGACACGATCATCCAGGTGGACGACAACGACTGCATCACCGACATCCCGGTGCGCTCCCGGCTGCGCCGCGGGCAGACCCCGCAGGCGTTCCGCTCCCCCACCATCCGGGAGGCGTACCGGATCGCCGAGGACGACACGGACTTCGCCGCCACCGACGACTGCGGCGTGGTGCTGCGCTACCTGCCCGGCACCCCGATCAAGGTGATCGACGGCTCGGACGAGAACATCAAGGTCACCCACCCGGTCGACGTACACCTGGCGGACAAGCTCTTCCAGCTCGCCGCGGCGCAGGCGCCCCGGCTGACCGACCACCGCAGCTACAGCGAGGAGCTGACCGGCCGCACCATCGTGGTGTTCGGCGGCAGCTACGGCATCGGCCACGAGCTGACCGAGCTGGCGCGGCGCTACGGCGCCCAGGTCTTCCCGTTCAGCCGTTCCAGCACCGGCACCCACGTGGAGCGGGCCGCCGACGTCGAGGCCGCGCTGACGACCGCCTTCGAGGCCACCGGCCGGATCGACCACGTGGTGGTCACCGCCGGCATCCTGGAGAAGGGCGCCCTCGCCGAGATGGACGAGGAGACGATGGACCGACTGCTCCAGGTCAACTTCGTCGGCCCGGTGACCATCGCCCGTCAGGCGCTGCCCTACCTCCAGCAGACCAAGGGCCAACTGCTGCTCTACACGTCCAGCTCCTACACCCGGGGGCGGGCCCGCTACGCGCTCTACTCGGCCACCAAGGCGGCCCTGGTCAACCTCACCCAGGCGCTCGCCGACGAGTGGGCCGACGTCGGCGTGCGCGTCAACTGCATCAACCCGGAACGGACCGCCACGCCGATGCGCACGCGGGCCTTCGGCGAGGAGCCGGAGCACACCCTGCTCGCCGCCGAGGCCGTCGCCCAGTCGTCACTGGACGTGCTGATCTCCGACCTGACCGGCCAGGTCATCGACGTACGCCGGGCACCGGGCGACGGGCCCACGCCGAGCGTGCCGGCCCAGACCGGGCCCAGTCAGGTCGCGGCACCGGCCGGCGCGGCGTCGACGAACTGACACCGACCGGCGGCGGAACCACGAACGGAGCAACATGCGCGGCGACCTGGTCCGAAAGCTGGCCGCCCGGTGCCTGAGCACCGGATTGGCAGTGCTGGCCTTTGTCGTGCTGGCGCTCACCGGCGCCACCGGCTGGGGGCTGGCGCTGGCCGCCGCCGCGCTGGCCGCCTCGGCCGCCGAGCAACGGATCCGGCCCAACGCCGACCTCGTCGCGGAGACGACGCTGATCGCCGCCGCGATCCTTGTCGGTTACTCCCGGCGGCTGGACGACGGGCTCGACCTCACGCTGGTCGCCACCGCTCTGGTCCTGCTGGGGTTGGTGCTGCTGGTGGGGCCCCTGCGCACCGCCGGCAACCTGGAGATCCGCACGGCCAACCTGCCGGTCCGCGCCTGGACGCCGCTGATCGCCGACCGGCTCGGCACCGCCCTGCTCGGGCTGCTCGCCGTCCTGGCGCTCGCCGCCGCGCTCACCCTGCCGGCCGGCGTGGCGTTGGCCGCGAGTCTGCTGGTCGGCGCGGGCACCGGCGTGGTCGCCCTGGACCTGGCCCGGCGACGGTTCCGGCCGGGAGCCGGTGGCGGGCCGGTGGCTCGGGCGCTGCGCCGGCACCAGCCGGAGTTCCTGCTCTACTTCTCCGCGCCGCCCGGCTCGGAATACCAGGTCACCATGTGGCTGCCGTATTTGGAACGGATCGGCCGGCCGTTCCTGGTCGTGCTGCGCGAGCCGGAGTTCCTGGCCCCGATCGCCGCGGCCACCGACGCGCCGGTGGTCTACTGCCCCACCCTGCGGACGATGGACGAGGCGCTGGTGCCGAGCCTGCGGGCGGCGTTCTACGTCAACCACGGGGCGAAGAACAGCCACTGCGTCCGCTTCACCCAGCTCACCCACGTGCAGTTGCACCACGGCGACAGCGACAAGGCGCCGAGCGCCAACCCGGTGTCCGGGATCTTCGACCGGATCTTCGTGGCCGGCCCGGCCGCGATCGACAGGTACGCCCGCGCCGGGGTGCAGATCCCGGCGGACAAGTTCGTGGTGGTCGGCCGCCCGCAGGTCGAGTCGATCGAGGTACGCCCCGAGCCGGCCCGGGGGTTGGCGCACCCGACGGTGCTCTACACCCCGACGTGGACCGGGCATCACGCCGACGCCGACTACTGCTCGCTGCCGGTGGCCGAGGGTCTGCTGCGCCGACTGCTGGAGCGCGGCGCGACAGTGATCCTGCGGGCGCACCCGTACACGACACAGAACCCGGCCTCGGCCCGCCAACTGGGCCGACTGACCGAGTTGCTCGTCGCCGATCGGGCCCGCAGCGGACGCCAGCACGTCGTCGGTGCCACCGCCCGCGAGCTGAGCCTGACCGAGTGCGTGAACCGGTCGGACGCGCTGGTCTCCGACGTGTCCGGGGTGATCTCGGACTACCTCTACTCCAGCAAGCCGTACGCGGTGACCGACATGGGCGACGAGGGCGACCGGTTCGCCGAGCGGTTCCCGCTGGCCGCGTCGGGTTACGTGCTGCGGCGGGACCTGTCCAACGTGGACGAGGTGTTGACCGGGCTGCTGGACACCGACCCGCTGGCCGCGGAGCGCTGGGCCACCCGCCGCCGCTACCTGGGCGACTTCCCCGCCGAGTCGTACGCCGAGGGGTTCCTGACCGCCGCCCGCCGGGAGTTGGCGGCGACGGAGGACCCTGCGGCCGAGCGCGCTCCGCAGCTCTCCCCCCTGGCCTGACCCGGCTGTCGGCCCACGCCAGGGGCTGCCCGCCATCTCGATGTGCTGGTGAGCGATATACCGCAGAGGTATAGATATGACTCAGAGGTATACCGCTCACTACCGCATCCGCCCCCACGGAGGTGACCGACGGTCACCTCCGACCGCCGACCACAGCCCGCGCCAGGGCTGGGCCGGCGACGGTGGCAGCGTCAGGTCGACGTTCACCCCGCGGCGGGCGCCATCGGGATCGGTACGGGCCACCGTCAGGCCAGCCGGGCCAAGCGCGGCGACGAGGCCGTGGTACGACCGATATTCCTGCCCCGAACGCGCTACACAAAGCTCAGCGGTACGGGTCGAGCAGGGCCAGCACCGCCGCCGGGTCCTCCACGTGCGCGTTGTGCCCGAGACCGGGCAGCGTGGCGACCGGTACGCCGTACTCCTTGAGCTGTTCGTCGGTGACCATCGGGTCGTGCTCGCCGCGCGCCAGCACCACCGGCACGTCGGTGGCCGCGAGCAGCGCGGCCAGGTCGGGCTCGCCGACGGCGAACGCGGTCGGGTCCATGGCCAGACGCCAGCGGCCGTCGACCTGACGAAGGCCGGCGTCCACCACCGGATGGTCCGGCGGGAGCAGGCCGGTCAGCCCGGAGACGCGCAGGTAGCGACGGGCCGCCTCGGTGCGGCTGGCGAACCAGCTCACCGGGCGGGCGGCGAGCTCGGCTGCGCGCTCCAGCTCGGTGGGTGACCAGAGCGCCTTGATGCCCAACCCGACCACCGCGTCCACCGGCATCCCGGCGTCGCGCGCGGCCAACGCGAGGCCGACCACGCCACCCAGCGAGTGCCCGAGCACGACGAGCCGGTCGTCGGGGGCGAGGGCCTGCGCGATTCGCTGGGCGAAGCCGGCGAACGAGTACGACGGCAGTGGCGACGCCCAGCCGTGACCGGCGAGGTCCGGTGCCAGCCACCGCCCGGGCCAGTGTCGTTCCAGATGCGGCGCCCAGGGCAACCAGACGTCACCTGTCGCGCCCATCCCGTGCAACAGCAGCAGGACCGGCCTTCGACCGGCGTGACCACCCGATTCATCCACCACGGCCGCAGTCTCCCACGGTTCACGGCCCGGTACGAGAGTCGTCGACGGGGGCGTACCCGGGGCCGGCGTGGAAGACGCCACGGGCGCCGGCCCCTCGTGGGGGACGGCGCCCGTGGCGGTCCAGCGCGCCTGGGTCAGGCGGAGTAGCCCCGGCTGGCGATCCAGTTGGCCAGGTCGATGGTGGTGATCCAGTACGACGGGTCGGCCGGGTTCGCCGAGTCGGCGATCCGCACCGTGCGGCCGTTGTCCTTGTAACCCACGACGGCGATGTAGTGCCCGCCGCCGTAGGAGTGCCCGCCGCCGTCGGTGTCGGTGGCGTCTCCGACGACGTTGGCGACCACGCCACGGCCGTCGGTGATGGCCTTGACGACGTCGGCCTGGAGGCGGTCCATCTGCGCCCGGCTGGGCGCGCCGACGAACATCCGGGTCCGGTACGGGGAGCCCTTCACCTCGGCGTTGAGCACCCGGGTGGTGTCCTCGGCCGAGTTGGTGCCCATCTCGGTGGTGCCCAGCTCGGCGCCGAGCTCCTCCTGCGTACGGTCGATCCCGGTGGCGCTGAGCGCGTTGCGGGTGGCCGCCGGACCGCAGTTGTAGTAGGTGTTCTGCGCCTCGTACTCGTAGTCGAGCACCTTGGTCGCCGGCGGCTTCGGCCGCTCCGGCTTGCGGGTCAGGTCCGGGTTGCTGCTGGCCTTGGCGGCGGGCGCCGCGGCGCTGGTGGCCGGGGCGGCGGTCGGGGCGGCGCTGGTCGGCGCGGCGCTGGCCAGGGGAGACGCGTCGTTGGCGGCGGCGACGTCGCTGCGCATCTCGGCGACAGTGGTCGCGGTGCGCTGGCCGGCCGGCGCGTCGTCGGCGGTGGTGAGCAGGGTGCCGGTGGTGGCGGCGATCACGAGGGCCGCGGTGGAGGCGGCGATGATCTGGTACGGGCGCTCGGTCGCCATGCGGCGGAGCTGACGCTGCAGTGTGTGCTTCACGGGGTCCTCCACGGATCGGGGGGAGAGCGGCACACCGGGGCCGGACCGGTATCCGGGCAGGCGCCAGCGCGCGGACGATGGTCCGCGGATGGTGAACCGCTCAGGGAAACGCCCGGCGTGACCGGGCGGTTAGGCGATGACCCGGGGGGTCAGCTCACCGTCACTGGACGGATGAGCGGGGGCACCGCTGCGCCGTGGAGGCGAGGGAACAGCCGAGGGGTGGAGAGGTGCTGCACGAGGATGGAACTCCTTCCGACACCGCCTACCGGGTTAGCTGACGGATTCGGGCGGGAAGATCGCCCTACCGCGGGCCGTGGCTCGCGGATTCACCCCGGACTTGCTGATGGGTCCCCGGTTCGTTCATCACGATTGAGCGGGTCGGCGCGGCGTCGCCTCTTGCGATCGGTTACCGCACCGGACGGGACGACACTACTGGCCCGTTCACACCCTGCCAAGCCAGGTTCACCTGCGTAAACCCGAATCGGCGCGGCAATTTCTGCGCGTTCTGCCGATGATGTGACTCGATGGGACAAGCGGTTACGGTGACGCCTGTGGGCGACAACCGGACAGGTCGCCGACAGTGGGGTCACAATTCCGGGAAGAATCGAGCCGAACGTGCCGGACGCCCGATTCTGGAATGCGGTGACCGGGCTCACATAACGGATCGGAGTCAACCCGCACGGGCGGGGCGCCAGCGTGCCACGACGGCGGGACGGGCCGCCCCGCGCACCAGCCGGCGGGCCGGCGCCCGGCTCGGCCGCAGCCGGGCCGCTGCCGCCCACGCCTCGCCGGCAAGGATGCGCGCCGACTCGGCGGACAGTTCCGCAGCCCTCCAGGCGGCCCGCTCCGCGGCGGCGGCGGCCTGGTGGTCGACCCGTCTCGCGTCCCGGATCGACCGGCTGAGCAGCGCTTCCTGCTCGACCGGGTGCCGCCGGGGATCCCAGCCGCGCCGGTGCCCGAACACGTCGCTGAGCTGCGCCATGGTCAGGTCGCCCCGCCAGTACGCCGCCGTCGCCGCGCGGTGCAGGTAGCGCTCCCGGGCGGCGTACTCGGCGGGGGTGCGGGGGGTGTCCGGGGTGGGCAGCGCCCCGGACCCCGCGAAACGGCGTGCGGCGGTGTCCGCCTCGTCGTACCGCGCCCAGGCGCGTTCCACCGCTTCCTGACTGATCAGCCAGGCATCGCGTCGCCGTTGGGCCGTCCTGGCCGCGCCGGCTGCGGCGACAGCCACCTCCTCGGCGTACCGGCGCAGGTCGACGATCTCGGCGGCGGCCACCTCGCGCGCGGTCGGTACGGCCGGGGACGGGTCGCCGGTGGGCCGGTCCCGTTCGGGCCGGGCGACCAGCACGGCGAGTACGCCAAGCGCCAGCAGGAGCAGAGCCGACCAGATGGCAGCGGCCTGCGGTACCTCGGTTACGAACTGGTAGAAGACGGCGGTCTCCATGGTCGACACCTCGCGGAGAAAGCAGAGCGACGGGGAGCCCCACCGGCCACCTGGCCACGGCGGGCCACGGATCGGCGGGGTGCGGAGCTGGTGGGTCGACAGGGCGCGGCGACGGGACGCTTGTCCCGGTGGCTCAGCGCCCGGGTGGACCTCGGGGTGCCCGGCTGCGGGGGCCGTCGACGAGGGGCAGCCGGTCGGACCCGGCCGCGCGCGCCGGCAGCACGCCGGTCGCGATGGCGCCCTGGCCGTCGGGGAGCGCCGGTTGCGCGTCGACCGACCAGGCTGGGAGTGCCTCCTCGGCGGCAACCGCACTCGACGCGGCGCTCAGGGTCGACGCGGCGCTCAAGCTTGGCGCGGCGGTCGGGGTCGACGTTGGCACGGCGGCCGACGTTGGGCCGGCGCCGAGCGCCAGGGCCGCGACGACGGCGAGGCTGGTCAGCACCCGGGTCGCCCAGCGCGCCACCCACCACAGCGGACAGGTGAGCGCGACCGGAAGCACGTCCCCACGCTACCGTCGTGCCGACCCGGGCGCATCGACCACGGGCGTGTCGGCGCGCGCCGCGCCGACCCCGTTGACCAGGGTGGACGGTGTCAGCGCGTGTCCGCGTACGTTGATCGGCTGCCGGGCTGGTCGGGCCCGCCGGTCTCGGTTCGGGTCCCGGCGCCGCCGGTCTCCGGGGTGGTGTTGCCGGTGGCCCGGGTTCCGGCCGTACGTTGTCCGGGGACGGACGCCGATCGGGCCGGACGGCGCGGCGCGAGGCGGCGCATCATCGGGGTTTCGACGTAGCGATGCAGCAGCCCGGCGAGGAGCAGGGTCACCAGCAGGAAACCGAGCACCACGGCCGGGCCGCGCCACCCCTCGAAGCCGGTCCCCCAGTCGCCGCTGAAGCGCAGCACGCTCGTCATCACCAGCACGTGGACCAGGTAGAAGGCGAAGGAGACCTCGCCGAGCCAGACCAGCGGCCGGGACCGCCACGGCGAGCGCCGGTCCCGCACGTCCGCGTCGGCGGCGGCGGTGATCACCAGCAGGTACGCGACCGCGAGCAGCGTGGTCCACAGCTCGGCGGGAATCCACTGCGCGGCTGCCGCCCAGATGCCCACGAAGATGACGCTGGCCCAGGTCAGCCCGGGGCCGCGCCAGAGATCCCGGCGCATCAACTCGGCCGCGACCGCGCCCAACCAGAACTCCAGCGACCGGACCGGCGGGAAGACCTGGGTGAACCACCACCGGCTCACCTCCGGCACCAGGTGCTGGGCCGGCCAGAGCGCGAGGATCAGCAGTGGCATGGCGGCGATCAGCGCCCAGAGCAGCTTCGGCCGGGCCCGGCGCAGCAGCGGCAGCACCAGCGGCAGGCAGAGGTAGAAGAAGAACTCGCAGGAGAGCGACCAGCTCACCGTGTTGATGCTGTAGAACCAGCCCGGCCGGGGGTCCCAGGCCTGCAACAACAGCAGGTTCTCCAGCGCGGCGGCCGGCAGGACCGGGTCGGCGAACCACCAGGCGACAAGCAACGTCGCCCCCCACAACACCAGGTGGTTGGGGTAGATCTTGGCAACCCGTCGCCGCCAGAAGGTGCGCCGGGAGTCGCCCGTCCGGGCCGACCAGACCAGCACGAACCCGCTGAGGATGAAGAAGAACTGCACCCCGGACAGGCCGAGGCTGAACAGCTTGTCGACCACGGCCTTGTAGTCCGGCTCGGCGATGATCCGCATGGTGCCCGCGTGGAACCCGAAGACCAGCAGCGCGGCGATCCAGCGCAGCCCGGTCAGCGAGGGCAGCCGGGGCGGTGCGGGGGCGGGCCGGACAGTTGACGCCGCGGCGGTGCTCGTCATGCGGGGATACCGAGGCTTGGCAGGGTCACCAGCACGTTCGTATCCTCCTCGGCGCGGCGTGGACGGCGCGACGGCGACGCCCGCGACGACCCGGCAGGGCCGCACCCGGGGCACCCTACCGGGTCACTCCCGGGTGAACCGGACGTGTCCCACCCGTCGCGGGCCCGCCGTCCCCGGGGTTGGGGAAGGCGACCGCCGGCCGGCGTTAACCTTCCGCTGGGCGGGAGTTCAGCGACTCCACCATCGGCGGCCACGTGCGGTTCCGGGGCCGGCCACCCGGGTCGTCGAAGGTGGCGGGCGTGGTCAATGAGCCGACGCACGCACCGCTGCTGAGCATCGTCGTGCCCGTGTACGGCGTCGAGGCGTACCTGTACCAGTGCCTCGAGTCGATCCGGGCCGACATCCCGGCCGGCGAGGTGGACGCGGTCGAGTTGATCGCCGTCGACGACGCCTCCCCGGACGGCTGCGGCGACATGCTCCGCTCGTACGCCGCCGGCCACGACCGGGTCCGCGTCGTGCACCTGAGCAGCAATGTGGGCCTGGGCCTGGCCCGCAACGCCGGGCTCGACGTGGCCGCCGGCCGGTACGTCTGGTTCATCGACAGCGACGACTGGGTGCCGCCGGGCACGATCCCGGCGGTGCTGGACCGGCTGCGCCAGCACCAGCCCGACGTGCTGATGCTGGACCACCTGCGGGTGCACGAGGACGGCCGGCGGGAGGTCGACGCGAGCAGTTACCTGCTGCGTGGAATTGCCGGCGTGACCCGCCTGGACGACCAGCCGCAGCTGCTGCGGGTGCAGCACACCGCCTGGAACAAGGTGGTCCGCCGGGACTTCCTGGACCAGTTGGAGCTGCGGTTCTTCCCCGGCTGGTACGAGGACATCCCGTTCAGCCATCCGCTGCTGATCGGCGCGGAGAAGATCTCAGTGCTGAACCGGGTCTGCTACCTGTACCGGCAGGGCCGGCACGGTGCGATCACCTCCACCCGCAGTGGCCGACACTTCGACGCCTTCGCCCAGTACGAGCGCCTGCTGGACTGGGTCGCCCGCAGGCACCCGGACGAGCGGTTGCAGGCCGAACTGTTCCAGCTGATGATCAGCCACTACCTGGTGGTGGTGGGCAACGACGACCGGCTGCACCCGCACCTGCGGCGGGACTTCTTCCACCGGGCCGCCGAGCACTACCGCCGGTACCTGCCCACCGGCGGCTACCCGCTGCCCGTCGGGGTGACCGGGCTCAAGCACCGCCTCGTCGGGCGTGGTGACTGGCTGGCGTACTCGGCGCTGCGCCAGGCGCACCGGGTCGCCGGTCGCCTGCGCCGCAGCGCCCCGGCGGGTGGCGTCGGCGCCGCAGGCGGTCCGGCGAACGCCGACGAGGACCCGGGTCGAGGGGCGGACGTCTCGACGATGCGGGGCGGCGCGTTGGCCGGGGGCCGGCTGCCGTGACCGTGCTCACCGCACACCACGCCGGGAGCCGGATCGACTCCCGGCGCACTGTTTTTTCAGGTCGTCCGCCCGCCGGGTGGACGACGACAACAGCACCACCGCACGCGGGTGCGGGCATACCGGAGCAGGGGTCGGAATGACGGCGACAATCAAGATTGGACCGCACCTGGTCGGTGCCGGGGAGCGACCGTTCGTGGTGGCCGAGATGTCCGGCAACCACAACGGTGATCTGCACCGGGCGCTGGCCATCGTCGACGCGGTGGCCGAGAGCGGGGCGCACGCGCTGAAGCTCCAGACGTACCGGCCGGACACGATCACGATCGACGTCGACACCCCGGCGTTCCGGATTTCCAGCGGGCACGAGTTGTGGGGTGGGGAGAACCTGTACCGCCTCTACGAGCGGGCGCACACCCCGTACGAGTGGCACGCCCCGATCTTCGAGCGGGCCCGCGAGCGTGGGCTGACCGTCTTCTCGTCACCGTTCGACGCGACCGCCGTGCAGCTGTTGGAGTCGCTGGACGCGCCGGCGTACAAGATCGCTTCTTCGGAGCTGGTCGACCTGCCGCTGATCCGGCTCGTGGCCAGCACCGGCAAGCCGATGGTGATCTCCACGGGGATGGCGACGGTCGCCGAGATCGACGCCGCGGTGCGCACCGCCCGTGCCGGCGGCGCGGCGGGCATCGTCCTGCTGGCCTGCACCGCGTCCTACCCGGCGCCGCCGGCCGACAGCAACCTGCGCCGGCTGCCGGTGCTGGCGGGCGCGTTCGACGTGCCGGTGGGGCTCTCCGACCACACGCCCGGCATCGGGGTGGCGGTCGCCTCGGTGGCGCTCGGTGCCTGTTTCATCGAGAAGCACGTCACCCTGGACCGGGCCGACGGCGGCGTGGACTCGGACTTCTCGCTGAACCCGGCGGAGCTGACGGCGCTGGTCGCCGAGTCCGGCCGGGCGTACGCGGCATTGGGTGGCACCGCGATCGGCCCGACCCCGGCCGAGCGGGAGGGGCTGCGGTTCCGCCGTTCGCTCTTTGTGGTCGAGGACGTGCGCGCCGGTGACCAGGTGACAAGCCACAATGTCCGGTCGATCCGACCGGCCGGCGGGCTGCCGCCCGTGGAGATCGACCGGGTGCTGGGCCGCACCTTCGCCACCGACGTCCCGCGCGGCACTCCGCTGAGCTGGGACCTGATCTGACGGTGTGGCTGGCCGGGTCAGCCTGACTGACCCCAACCACCGCACGGCGCGCACCTCATGACCGTGCCGGAGGCCCCTGCGTCGCGTCGGCGAGACGAGCACGCAACAGCACCCGAAACATGCCCGGCGATCCGATTGGCAATGTTCCCGCGGATTATTCGAGGGACAGGTCGCCGGCGTAAGCCGATATCGATGTCACGGCCGCTGCGTCCGCCTGTATCTGGATACGGACCGACCCCCACAGGACGCCCAGCATCAGAGATTCATCCTGTGCAACCAACTCCATGCTGGCCCAACCGCGGTGGTTCCAGCCCGTCAGGGAGAGATCCTTGACGCCGATCATCATCAGGCTGATCTGCACGACGTTGAAGCCTTGGGCACGCCATTTTTTCGGCGCACTCGGCGGGAACTCTAGGAGGTCGAATCGCAGGACTGCCGACGGGCCGTCCCGCTGGAGCACAACCTCGTGTAACAGGATCTTCTCCAGCGAAGGCGAATCATTCGCCCCGTAGATGGCGCGGACACCGCGCGGGTCGTGAACTAGATCCAACCAAGTGGGCACTGGCGCTACCTCACAAAAGGATAGTGGTCCGTGGTTCCCGGAACGTGTCCCGTTCTCGTGTTCTCCGGTGGCCGGACGTTGAAATGTGGCCCCTGGTTGCCGACCCCACCCTCGAATTGATGACCAGCAGCGTGGTCCTGGATGACCACCTTACTGCCGTCCGGCCTGGTGTAGACGTATTCGCGGGTGATGATCGGCCGGTTGTTCTCGTCCAGAATCCGCCTACCCCACTTGTCCGTCATCGGCACTCGATTGACCGCGTCCGGATGTTGCGATCGCGGAATACCCAGATCACGCTTCGCCTGCTTCAGTGCACCATTCCGGCCGGCCTGGCCGGACGGGACGCACGGTGCGAGACCGAATGGGTCGATGAGATCAGTGGGATTGTCGACATAGGCATAGGGATTCGCGGCCGGAACGAGTCCGAGCGGGTCAGGGGACTGGTATCGGCCGGTAGCCGGGTCGTAGTAGCGGTGGTGGTTGTAGGAGGCGCCGGTTTCCGGGTCGTGGATCTGGCCGGGAAAGCGCAGCGGACAGTCCGTGCCCGTGGCACTGACGTGGGTCGGGGAGCCCCAGATGGTGGTGCGCTGGTGCCAGGCGACGTCGCCGTCCGGGCTGACCAGTTCGGTGGGTGTGCCGACCAGGTCGGTCACGATCGCGTAGAAACGGCGGTCCACCTCGTCCTGGACGGCTACACCGTCGGTCTGGGCGATCGGGGTGAAGGTGCCGGGGGCGTACTCCCAGGTGCTGGTCCTGTCGCCGGATGGCCCGCGGTGGGTTTGCTCGATCAGGTGTGGGCCGTCCCACGCGAAGTCGACCTGCTCGACCACGCCACCGTCGGCGTCGAGGCGTTGCTTGGCGACCCGCCGGCCGAGCGCGTCGTACCGGTAGCGCCAGCGGGTGCCGTCCGGAGTGGTGACGGCGACCAGCCGGTCCTCGCTGTCCCAGGTGTAGCGCCAGGTCGACGGCTTGGTCGAGCGCTCCTTGCGCTGCCGCAGCGTGACCCGGCCAGCGGCGTCATGTTCGTAGCGCACGGTGCCAGCACGGCGGATCAGCGTGCCGGTGTACTCACGCTCGCCCCGAGCCGCGCCGTCACCATCAGAACCGGGCCACGCGGCGCTGGCCACGTTACCGGCCCCGTCGTAGGCGTACCGCTCGGTCCAGTCCGCGGCGCGCACGGCGGTGACCCGACCAGCCCGGTCCAGCTCCAGCCGGCGCTCACCGGTGAGGTGGTCGGCGATGTTGGTCAGGTAGCCGTCGGCACGATACTGGTACGCCCGGTGCGCGACCAGATCCGGCGCTGCTGCCGGCCCCACCGGACTCGCGGTGACGATCTGGGAAAGCAGCCGGTGATTGGCGTCCCAGCTCTGGGTCAGGGCGAGCCTGCCGACCTTCCGCTGGGTCTCCCGGCCGGCCGTGTCGTGGGTGAAGCTGACCGTGGTGCCTGCGGTGTGCAGGGCCAGGGGACGGTGGCCGGCGTCGTACTCCCAGGAGCTGTCGACCCCTGTCGGGGTGCGTCGGCGCAACCGGCGGCCGAGCGCGTCGTAAGACGAGGTGACGGTCTGACCGTCGCGGATCTCGGCGAGCACCTGACCACGCGGGTCGCGGTCGAAGCGGAGCTCGACCTCGGGTGAGGTGGCGTGCAGCAGCCGACCGGCCAGGTCGTACCCGAAGGTGGTGGTCCCCTCGGCGCTGCGCTTCTCCACGACGTTGCCGAGCTGGTCGTGGTCCAGCTCGATGGTCTGCCCGGCACCGTTGGTGCGGGCCACGAGCTGGCCGGCGGGGTCGTACGTGTAGGTCTGGATCCCGCCGTTGAAGTCGGTTTCGGCGACGAGTCGCCCGGCAGGGTCGTAGTCGTAGCGCCAGACGAGCCCTTGCGGGTTGGTGACAGTGGTGAGGCGCAGTTCGCCGTCATAGGCGAAGGCGAGCCGGGAACCGTCTGGCCCCGTGCGCGCCACCGGCAGGTCGAAGGGCCCGATCTCGAACTCGGTCGTTGCCCCGGTCTGGTCGGTGTGGGTGACCAGGTTGCCTTCCGGGTCGTAGGTCCACTCCTCGCTCGCCCCGTCCGGGGTACGTCGCCAGGCGATCCGCCCCTCGACGGTCCAGCCCAGATGGGTGGTGCTGCCGAGCGGGTCGATCACCTCGGCAACGCGTCCGGCCGAGTCCCGCCGGTAGGTCGTCACCGCGCCGGTGGGCTCGGTGAGCTGGCTGATCAGCCCGGCCGGGTCGGTGGTCACCAGCAGGGTGTTGCCGAGGGCGTCGGTCACCTGCACGAGGTGGCCGACCGCGTCGTAGCGGTAGTGGGTGGCCGCGCCGATCGGGTCGGTGATCACGGTCAGGTTGCCGCGCTCGTCGTACTCGCGCCGCCAGAGTGCACCATCGACGTCGGTGACCACGACCGGCTTACGCAGCTCGTTGTACGCGGCCGTCGCCCGGCTGCCGTCCGGGCGGGTGACCTCGACCAGATTGCCGTCGTCATCGTAGGACCAACGAGTGATCCGCCCGAGAGCATCGGTCTCGGACAGCTTCCGATCGAACCGGTCCCAGGTGAAGGCCGTGGCATGGCCCATCGGGTCGGTAACCCGTTGCGTCTGACCGCGTTCGGTCAGCTCGTAGATGGTGGTGTGGCCGAGCGAGTCGCCCACCGCGGTCTTCCGCGCGGCCGGGTCGTAGTACAACCGCGCGGACAGGTATCCGCCGGAACCGGTCGCGGCCACACAGCGGCCCTGCTCGTCGTAGCTGTAGCGGTACTCCTGCTCGTTACGGTCCAACCAGCGGACCAACCGACCCTCGCCGTCATAGGCGAACCGCAACGCACGACCCGACGCGTTGATCACCTCGGCGAGGCGACCACCCTCGTCATAGCCGAACCGCACCAGCGTCCGGGCGTCACCGCAGGGCTCCGCGTCCAACAGGCTCAACGCCGCCACCTGACCATGCAGCGTGTCCACCGCGATCCGATACCCACCACTGTGCCGAATCTCGGTAACCACCCCGTCGGACCAGTCCAGATCAATCCGATGACCGTTACGGTCACTGACGGCAACCAGCGGCAACACCTGGACGGGATCGCCCTCGCCCGCCGGCTCGGGCTGGTCCGGCACCGCCTGGAAGTGCAGCGCCAGGCCGGTCTCGGGCTGCTCGACCCGGTATCCGTCATCCGTCGACGTGAGCGGCCAGCGGGGACCCGTCGCCGGCAAGGTATGGGCTTCGCCGCTCACGGGCGTCGGGTAGGTAAGGACCATGCCGTCCTCGGCGACGAAACAGACCCCCTCGTCGTCGACCTCGATCCGCTGATCGAGGGTGGACGCCCAGGACGGCCCAAACCACCGGCCCACCCGGTACGACGACACATAACTACGGCTCAGCACCAGCGGCAGCAGGCCCGGCAACGCGGCGTCGGTCTGAGCGAGCACCACCTCACCGCTGGCCACGTCGATCGGATCACCCGCACACTTACGCAACCCCAGCGGAATGCTCGGCCGCGGCAAACTCGGCAGCGCCGCCCGCGCCTTCGTCAACCCCCGAGCCAAAGCCGGCAACCCCCGCTTGGCCAAGGCCAAGACCGGCCTGCCGAGCGCCGCGAGCCGCCCGATAGGCACAACCGTCAACACCGTATCGATCAACAGACTGGTCAGACTGCCCTTACCCGTCGCCGCATACAGCGAGGCATCGATCAGCAGAGCCGCCGCACCAGCGGCGATCGCGATCGGCCCCATGATCGGCGCGAGGATCGGAATGAACGACAACAACCCCGCGACCAAAGAAACGATCTTCAACGCGCCCGACAGCTGCGCCAACAACTCCTGATTGTCCCGCACGAAGTTGGTGAACTGACCCTTCAGATCCCACCACTTCGGATTCTCCTTGAACCGCAAACCCCTGGCGTCACTGACCACCCGCACGCAATCACGCACCGCCGTGGCCAACTCACCCCGCAACACCCCCGCCTGCGCCACACACTCATCCCAGTCCCGCTGGGCCTGCGACAACGCCGCACCCGCCGCCCCGGCATCCGAGCGGTACGGGTCCGGCTCCGCCGCCGCAGCCTCCTGCACCGGCCGATCGGCCACCTCCTGCTCATGACGCTCATCCGCCTGCGCCGCCCGATCGGACCGCCCCCGCGCGGCCTGCAACGCCGCCCACAAACCCGGCGCACGCTGCGCCAACGGACGCATCCGATCCTGCAACGACGACAACGACCCCGCAAACGCCACCAACCCCGCCGACACCCGACCAAACGCATCACCCGTCACCCGCAAATGCCCCGGCATCTGGGCACTCAGCCCCTCCCGGAACAAATCCCCCTCCGGACCCACGAACTGACTCGTGTCCAAACCCGTAATCTGCGCCGCCGCCTGCGACGCCGCCGAACCAAAACCCTCCCACCGCCCCGCCGACGACCGAATCGCCGACGGATCACCATCCATCTTGAACACATGCGCCGGAAACTCAGCCACCGCGCCGGACCTCCCCGTGTCCACGCCTACAAGCTCGCAACCCTCGCGGCGCCCGACACACGACAGCTATCCGCGGGGCACCGACTGACGAAGGGCGAACTCCGCTGAGGTCACCCCACAGCCATTCGAACATAGACATTCGACGAACTGTGGCCGATGCTTCAGTCGCAATTCACGCCATCTGAGCAGGCCGCCGAGACCGCTGCATACCGACGTATGGGCCAACGACCAGACACGTGTAGCGCAGGATGAGCTGGTTGAGGGCCGCTGCGTACCTGCCGTTGCAGCCCTCGGCCGCGAGGATCGCAACGAACCACAACAGACCGGCGACCAAGGAGCCGATCTCCAACGCCCTGACAGCGGCGCCAACAACCTGTGATTACCCGGCACGAGGTTGGGCAGGGGCCGGTGCTCCTGTCGCGGCACACCGCCGGCTCCGCGTTCCGACGGTGCGCGGCTGCCCCAACTGTGGGGCAGCTCTACAGGTTGTCGAGGACACCGAGCCGCGCCCAGACACGGCCCGTCCGCTGCGCCGGCACGACGCCGGGTGCGAAAACACCGCCGGGCGCGAAAACACCGCCAGGGGCGGAGACACCGCCAGGCGCGGGGGCGACGCCGACGGTGACCACCAGGTCGGCCACCCGCAGGGTTCGCCAGAGCGCTGATCCGTCGGCCGGCGTACTCAGGCCGTGGAGCCGCCACCAGGCCGCCACCGGCACGTCGGCCAGCTTGCAACAGCACTCGGCGCGGGTCCACCGCGCCCAGAAGTCCGCCACCCCGAACCGGCGGGCCAACGCCGTGGGCACCGGGGCGTCCGCGCGTTCCGCGTCGATGGCCACCCGCCACCCGGGCGTCCGGGGTCCGTACCAGCCGACGCAGCGTCCGTCGTCGAGGTGACTGCGGGTCACCGCGTCGGTCAGGTCCGCGGGTACGCCGATCCGCAGGTGCTGCTCGGCGGCGGCGAGCAGCACCGGCACCGGGCGGGGCCGGACCAGCCGGGCCGGGTCAGATGGACGCGGCACCGTCCACCACGATCACCTGGCCGTTGATGTTTGTGTGCTCCCGCAGCAGCATCCGGACCACCGGCGTGACCTCCGCCGGCTCGGTCAGGTGACCGGTCGGCGTGCGGCGCACGATCTGCTCGAGCTGGGTCGGGCCGAGCACTGCGGACATCTCCGAGGCGAAGAAGCCGGGAGCGACCGAGTTGACAAGCATCCGGCCGCCCAACTCCCGGGCGAGCGAGCGGGTGGCGGCGTCCATGCCGCCCTTGGTGGCCGAGTACGCGACCAGACCCGGGAAACCGCGCTGCCCGCAGATCGAGGTGATGTTGACGATCCGCCCGCGCATGCCCTTGCCGAGCATCCGGCGGACCACCAGCCGGGTCAGCTGCAACGGGGCGGTCAGGTTGGTCTCGATGATCCGGGCGATGTCGTCGGTGGCGGTGTGCACGTGCAGCGAGTCCTGCCCGACGGCGGCGTTGTTGACGATGCCGTCGATCGGGCCGAGGCGTTGCTCCACCTCGCGGACGAAGCTCTGCGCGGCCCGCAGGTCGGTGACGTCCACCGAGCCGACGTGTACCCGGTCGGGGTGCTCGGCGGCGAGCTTCGCCAACTCCGGCGTGACGGTGCGGGCGAACGCCGCCACCCGTACGCCCGCGTCGAGCAGGTCGGTGACGATGGCCAGGCCCAGCCCCCGGGAACCGCCGGAGACGAGGATCACGGTGCTGGGCGGAACGAGCGGGGTGACGGCGGGATCAGACATCGCTCTTCAGGGTCTCCTTGACGGGAATCTCGGTCAGCACGCGGATCCGGCGGGGCACCGCGTGCTCGGGAAGCCGGTCGGCGCACCAGCGGACCAGCGCGGCCTCGTCGGGCACGGCGCGGTCGGACGGGTCGGTGGGGGTGAGGACCACCTCGGCGACCACCATCCGGCCGAGCACCGGGGCACGGCGGCCGGTCACCCGGGCCCAGGCCACCGCCGGATGCCCGGCCAGCACACCGCGGACCACCCCGGCGGAGACCTTGCTGCCGCCGACGTTGATCTCGTCGGAGTCGAGGCGGCCGGTGATCAGCACCCGGTCGTCGAGCACCTGCGCCCGGTCCCCGGTGCGGATCGGGCCGGACAGCCCGGCACCGTGGTGCGGGGAGGTGACCACCAGCTCGTCGTCGCGCACGGAGAGCGTCGGTCGGCCCGGGGTTTCCCGGTCCAGCCAGTCGACCGGGAAGCCGGCCCGCCCGTCGTGCACCACAATGGACGCCCCCACCTCCGACGAGGCGTAGATCCAGGAGATCCGGGCCGTGGGGAACACCTCCCGGAGCTGGTCCAGGATCGCCTGGTCCACCGGCTCACCGCCGAGGGTGATCTGGCGCAGCGGCACCCGGGCCAGCGCGGCGGCGTCGCGGTAGAGGGTGCGTCGCCAGAAGGTCGGTGTGCCGGAGGCGGCGTCGACCCCGTACGCGGCAGCGATTGTGGGCCAGTCGTCCAGCTCGTCGGGCTCGACCACCACGAGGTGCTGGCCGGGCTGGGTCAGCGACAGGGTGACCACCTGCCACCAGGCGTACGTGCCGGGCGCGTACGGGCAGAGCCAGGTCCGGTCGGGCTGCCCGGCCCGCACGGTGGTCAGCGTGTCGAGGGTGTGCCCGACCCGCTTGGGACGCCCCGTCGAGCCCGAGGTCAGCAGCCACAGCCGGCCGGGCTCGGCGGATCGGGGTCGGGCCGGCACGCTCGGATGCGTTCCGTCGTCGTCGAGGACGCTGACGGTGAACCCGGCCGCCAGCAACTCCGTCCGCATCGCGGCGTCGACCCGACTCGCGGTGCTGAGCAGCAGCTCGGTGCCGTGCACGGCGTGCTGCCGAGCGGCGGTGAGCGCGTGCACGGCGCGGTGGGCGAGCACCGCGGCCGGGTTGGGCAGCGTCGGCGTCGGCAGTGCCCGCCAGGTCAGCGCGGTGCCACCGACGACGATCCGGTTGTCGGCGCCCGCCGGCTCCCGGGGTGCGGGTGTGCGGTCGCGCGCCGTCGCGACGGTCACTGGTGCTGAAGCTCGACGAGGAAGTCGAGGACGTCTCCGACGGTGGCGATGCGGCGCAGGCCGGGGGCGTCGAAGTTGAGCTCCTCCCCCGTCTCGTCCTCCACCCGCAGGGCCAACTCGGAGAAGTCGAGCGACCGGAACCCGATCTCCCGCAACTGCGCCGCGTCGTCCGCGGGCAGCTCCTTGTCCTGGTTCTTCAGCACCTGAGCCATGAGGTCGCGGATCTGCGCGCGACTCAATTCGTTCATGCGGCGCAGTCTACAACCCAACGAATGCATATCTGCTTTCCCGGTGGGCCCGGGTAAGGTGCCCGGACCGGACGTGAACAGCTAGGAAAGCGAGACGCACGTGCTGCGCGAAGCGACGGCGGACGACGTTCACCTGATGTTGTCCTGGCGTAATCAGGAAACCAACCGTCAGGTCAGCAAGAACAGCCACGAAATCACCGCCGGCGAGCACGCCCGGTGGTGGTCGGCGGTCCGCGACGATCCGTCCCGGCGGGTTCTGGTGTACGTCCGCGACGACCAGCCCTGCGGCGTGGTCACCTTCTTCGACCTGCGGTTCGACGGCCCTCGTACCGGGGCGTGGGGCTTCTATCTCGACGCCGACGGGCTGGCCGGGCGGGGCGAGACGCTGCCCGCCTGGCTGGGCGTCATGCGGGAGGCCGTCGAGTACGCGTTCGACGGGCTGCACCTGGACCGGCTCGACGGTGAGGTGCTCGGTCACAATACCGTCGTACGACAGATGAACCGGCGTTTCCGATTCGTCGAGGGCACCCCGAGGCAGGAGCTGTCCGACGGTCGGGAAATCACCGTCATCCCGATTTCCCTGGCTCGGGTGGACCGCCGCCAGCGCTGATTGTCGTACCCATTCGGGGAATGGACCTGAATCATTAACCGGTGGTGTTCCCGGTGGACATCCGCCGTTCACGAAAAGCGGTGTCAGGCCCGCCGCCAGGCGGCCCAGTGCTGCACCGGGTTGCCGCCGAGCCGGACGAAGCCGTACGCGGCGCCGTCCCAGTCGTCCGGCTGGCCGGGCGCCCAGCGGGCGAACACCACCTGCGCGGCGGCCGGCGGCTGCTCGCCGAACCACCGGACGTCGGTCCAGGTCACCTGGTGGCTCAGGTTGAACCGCAGGACGTAGTGCACCCCGGTGGAGGCCCAGACCCGCTCGCCGGGGCGTACGCCGACGTCGGCCACCCGGGGCGTCGGGGCGGTGCTCGCGACGGCCGGCCGCACGATGCGGTGCTCGATCACCTGCATGGTCACGAGGTTGGCCACGACGAGCAGGCCGAGCATCGGCAACCGCAGTCGGGGCAGCAGCGCGGCGGCGACGAGCAGCAGGCAGCCGCCGATCCCGACAAGTGACCCGAGCACCGGGCGCATCTCCCGCCAGCCCCCGGTCAACGCCACCAGGTCCGGCGCGCTGAAACCGCCGTAGCGCAACCGGTGGCCCTGGCTGGCCACGTACGCGAGTCGGACGGCGATCAGGGCGCCGCCGCCGACCAGCAGGGCGACCGCGACGGCCGCCCGGCGCAGCACCACCCGGTGGCCGGCGGTGAACAGCACCCCGAGCCCGACCAGCAGCCAGAACGGCGCCAGCATCTGCACGTAGCGGCCGTAGATCGCGTCCAGCGGCTTGCCGGTGATGCCGGCCAGGATCACCGACGCCCCGCCGGCCACCCCGACCGTCACCACCAGCGCCACGCCCATCGTCCAGCGGGCGGCGTCGCCGTGGCGTGGACGCCACAGTTCGCGCACGGCGGCGGCCCAGGCCACTCCCGCCATCCCGAACGTGATCACCACGAGGTACCAGAGCTGGGTGGCGACGCCCGCGCCGACGCGGACCACACCCTGGACGGAGGCGACCGCCTCGACCGTGCCGCCGCCGGGGGTGCTGCCGAGCAGGTAGACCCGGTCGCCGAGGTAGCGGATGACGGCGGCGTTGACGAGCGCCATGGCGAGCACCGGCAGCAGCGCCGCGAGCACCGCGGGCGGGCTGATCCGGCGGCGGACGAACAGCAGCAGGACCAACCCGGCGTGCACCGCCACGATCACCAGGCCACGCGAGTGCAGCAGGTGGAACCCGCCGACCAGCAGGCCGACGGTGGCGGCGGCGCGCGGGCCGGGTCGTTCGATCCAGCGGTGCACGGCCAGCAGCCAGGCGACGACCAGCGGGGCCATCACCGTGTCGATCATGGCGATGCCCGCGTAGAAGGCGGTGGCCGGCAGGGTCGCCGCCGCTACCGCGCCGAGCAGCGCGTACGACCGGCGCAGCCGGAGCAGGCGGCGACCGAGCAGGTACGCCAGCGGCAACAGCGTCGAGTTCGCCATCGCGTTGATCAGCTGGACGATCCGGTAGCTGTCGCTGAAATCCCGGTCCCCGAGGAACGCCGGCGAAATCAGCATCGGGTAGCCGACCCGGCGCAGCAGGTCGTTCTCACTGCTGAACCCGCCCGGTCCGCCGGCCAGCGCGCGGGCGGTGTTCAGGTAGCTGTCCTCGTCGGTGTGCGCGATCGGCAGCACGATGTGCCGGGACAGCCACATCCGCCAGGCGACGCTGAGCACCCAACCGACGACAAGCAGCAGCGGCACCAGCCAGCGCCGCGCGGCTGTGGAGTCCGGCGTCCGCGCCAGCACCGCCGGCCGTTCGATCACGTCGCTACCGGATGCCATCAACGCCTCCAGAACTGCCGGCCGGACCGGTCCCGCGTGGACCGGCCGGGCGCGTCGGCCCGCCGGTGACGCGTGGGGTGACCCGCTCGCACCGAGCCGATGCGGATGTCGGGTGAACGCGGAACCGGCCGCGGACAGGGCTGCCGGGTCACTCGCGCGGTCACTGTAGCGGCCCGATCCGACCAGGTCAGGCCCGTTACGGCGGGGCCGGAAGTGTTTGCCTGCGCGGTGCTCGGCATTCACGGGAGCAGAGGGCGCGGTTAACCCGCGAGCGTCGGGGAGTTAACCCGCCATGGTTAGCGTCTCACCCCGGTCGGCCGGCCGAGGGCCGCCCGTTCATCAACGATCACGGGAGCACCAAATTGAGTGAGTTGAATGGATCGTCCATTCTGATCACCGGGGGAACGGGTTCCTTCGGCAGGACCTTCCTCCGGCACATCCTCACCGAGGCCGACCCCGCCCGCGTGGTCGTGTTCTCCCGCGACGAACTCAAGCAGTACGAGCTGCGCCAGCAACTCGGCGACGACCCGCGGCTGCGCTGGTTCATCGGCGACATCCGGGACCGGCACCGCCTCACCCGGGCCATGCACGGGGTGGACCACGTGGTGCACGCCGCCGCGCTCAAGCAGGTGGACACCGCGGAGTACAACCCCTCCGAGTACATCGCCACCAACATCACCGGCTCGCAGCACGTCGTCGACGCCGCGATCGAGGCCGGCGTCAAGAAGGTCATCGCGCTCTCCACCGACAAGGCGTCCAGCCCGATCAACCTGTACGGCGCGACGAAGCTGGTCGGGGACAAGCTGTTCGTCTCGGCCAACCACTACGCCGCCCAGCACCCGACCCGGTTCGCCGTGGTGCGCTACGGCAACGTGGTGGGTAGCCGCGGCTCGGTCGTCCCGCTGTTCCGCCGGTTGGCCGCCGAGGGCAAGAGCCTGCCGATCACCGACAAGCGGATGACCCGGTTCTGGATCACCCTCGACCAGGCCGTGCAGTTCGTCATGGACTCGTTCGACCAGATGCAGGGTGGCGAGTTGTTCGTGCCCCGCATCCCGAGCATGCGCATCCTGGACCTGGTCGAGGCCGTGGCCCCGGACGCCACCACCCACGAGATCGGGATCCGGCCGGGCGAGAAACTGCACGAGGAGATGATCGCGCCCGACGACAGCCGCCGGACGCTGCGCGCCGACGGCCGGTTCATCGTCCAGCCGACCATCGCCACGTGGGGCTACCAGCCGCCGGTCGACTGCGACCCGGTGCCGGACGGCTTCGCCTACCAGTCGGACACCAACGACGAGTGGCTCACCGTCGAGCAGCTGCGCGACATGCTCGGCCTCACCGCATGACGGGGATGCTCCCGTACGGCCGGCACTCGATCACCGAGGACGACATCGCCGCTGTGGCCGGTGTGCTGCGCGGCGACTGGCTCACCACCGGCCCGCAGGTCGACGCCTTCGAGGCCGACCTCGCGGCCTGGACCGGCGGGGTCGGCGTCGCCAGCGTCTCCAACGGCACCGCGGCGCTGCACGTGGCGTACGCGGCGGCCGGCGTGGGACCGGGCGACGAGGTGGTCGTCCCGCCGATGACGTTCGTGGCGACCGCCAGCAGCGCTGTCGCCCTCGGCGCGAAGATCGTGTTCGCCGACGTCGACGACGAGACGTTCTGCCTGGACCCGGCCGCGGCCGCCGCCGCGGTCACCGCGCGGACGAAGGTCGTGGCCGCTGTCGACTACGCCGGCCACCCCGCCGACTACGACGTGCTGCGCAGGTCGGTCGCGGGCAGCGACGCGTTGCTCCTCGCCGACGCGGCGCACTCGATCGGCGGGACGTACCACGGTCGGCCGGTCGGCTCACTCGCCGACCTGACCACGTTCTCGTTCTTCCCCACCAAGAACCTGACCACCGCCGAGGGAGGGGCCGTCGCCGCGCTGGACCCGCGGATCCTCGGGCGGGCCCGCCGCTTCCGTGGCGTCGGGATGGTCCGCGAACGCGATGAGCTGCGCTTCGGCGACGAGGGCGGCTGGCACCAGGAGGTGCACGAGTTCGGGCTGAACTACCGCCTGCCCGACGTGCTCTGCGCCCTGGGCCGCAGCCAACTGCGCCGGCTCGGCGAGTTCAAAGCCCGACGCGCCGCCCTGGTCGCCCGCTACGACGAGGCACTGGCCGACCTGGACGGCGTACTCCGGCCGGTCCGCAGGTCGTGGGCCGACCCGGCGTGGCACCTCTACCCGATCCGGGTGCTCGACGGGCGTCGCCGCGAGGTGTACGACCGGATGCGCGCCGCCGGCGTCGGCGTCCAGGTCAACTACCTCCCGGTGCACTGGCACCCGGCCTTCGCCGACCTCGGTTACCGGCGCGGGTCGTGCCCGGTGGCCGAGTCGTTCTACTCCCAGCAGCTGTCACTGCCGCTCTACCCGGGACTCAGCGACGCCGAGCAGGATCGCGTCATCGACGCGCTGACCGCGGCCCTGCGGGTCGGCTCGGTGCGTTCCGCCGCCTGATGGGAACCTGATGCACCACGCCAACCACTTCTACGGCCACGCCCACGTGCTGGCCCGCTACGCCGGTCTCGGCGACCGGCACCCACCACGGATCAACGGGTACGTGCAGCACGGCTGGAACATCGGCGACGGCCTGGCGCCCGGTCACCCGTACGCCGAGCGCGCCCCAAGCCTGCTCTGGTCGGAGCAGACCCGCCGGCGGGCGTGGTCGGTGGGGCGGCGCAACGTGGTGGTCATCGGCGCGCCGTTCAGCTACCTGCTGGCCCTGCGCCCCGAAGAGCCGCCGGCCGAGGAGCGGGAGGGCACCATCTGGTATCCGTTCCACGGCTGGGAGGGCCAGCACGTCAAGGGCGACCACCGGACGTTGATCGCGCTGATCCAGGACACCGAGCCCGGCCCGGTCACCGTCTGCCTCTACTGGCACGAGTACCGGATGCGCAGCGTCCGCCGGCTCTACGAGCGCGCCGGCTTCCGGGTGATCTGCCACGGCTACCGGGGACACTGGTGGAAGGACACCGACCCGGAGTTCCTCGACAAGCAGCTGACCGAGCTGCGTCGGCACCGCCGGGTAGCATCCAACCGGCTGACCAGTGCGATCTTCTACGGCATCGCGGCCGGGTGCGAACCGGCGGTCTACGGCGACCCGATGATCCTGTCCAACGAGGACCCGACGTTCGGCGGGACGGCCCGCATCCGGCGGCAGTGGCCGCAGCTGCACGGCACCGAGGTCGACCTGCCCACCGCTGTCGAGATCGCCCGCGCCGAGCTGGGCACCGACCACCGCTGCACGCCGGCAGAGCTGCGGGAGCTGCTCGGTTGGGCGAACCTCCAGGAGGAAGAGGACCACAGTGACGACTGAGACGGCACCCGCCGGCCGGATCACCCTGCCGGGCGGCGAGATGCTGGCCTGGTCGGACCTGCCGCAGCAGCGCCTGGCCGACGGTGGACCGCTCGCCGCGCTGGCCGCCCGGCTCGTGCCGCCCGGCGCCCGGGTGCTGGTGGCCGGGCCACACGACCCGGCCCTGCTCGACCAGCTCGGGCACGCCGAGGTGACCTGCCTGCTGCGCAGCCACCCGGACGCGGTCGCGCTCGCCCAGCGAGCCGCCCACCTGGTGGTGGGTGGTCCGGCCGGGTTGCCCGACGACGAGACGTACGACGTGGTGATCGCCGCGGCCGGGCTGGACCCGGTGGAGTCGGTGGAGGGCACCCGCCTCGGTTGGGACGGCGTGCTGGCGCGACTGGTCGCCGCGGTGCGACCGGGTGGCGCGCTGGTGCTGCGCGTGGACAACCCGCTCGGCCTGCACCGACTCGTCGCCACCACCCCCTGGTACGCCGGCCGGGAGGATTCCGCGTGGACGATCGGCGGGGTCCTCGATCGAACCCACCCGGCCAACCGGGACCAGCTCCGCGAGCGGCTCACCGGGGCGGGGCTGCGGCCGGGCGCGTGCTGGGCCGCGTACCCCGACGCCGGCACCCCGACGGCGCTGCTCGACGCCGACCACCTCGACCGGGACGCGGGCTCCGGCCTCTTCGACGCGGTGCTGCACGGCGCGTGCGCCGGCGGTTTCACAAGCGACACAGTGCTCCAGGACCCGTCCCGGCTGGCGGTGGACGCGCTGCACGCCGGCCGCGCCGCGGACCTCGCGCCGGGTTGGCTGGTGCTCGCCCACCGGCCCGCCGACCCGGCGGACCCCACGGCACCGGCCGTCGACAACGATCTGCCGGTGGCGCTGGTGCAGACCGGGCGGCCCGGGATCGGCGTGCTGGAGGTGCTGCACGGCCCGTCGGGGTGGCGTTGGGGGCGCATCGCGGCCACCGGCACGGACGTGCCGGCCGCCGCGCCGTTCGCCAGCCGCGAGGCCGCGTACCGGGACGCGGGCGCGCTGTCCGGGCCGGTGCCGTCCGGCCGGCTGCTGCGTACCCTGCTGCTCGACGCGGCCCTGCGCCGCGACCTGGCCACCCTGCGCACGCTGCTGCACGGGTACGCGGGCTGGCTCGCCGACCAGGCCGACACCGACGGCCGGATCGCCGGCGCGGCGGCGCTGGCCGGCACCGACAACGTGGTTGTCGAGGGCGAGCGGTACGCGGTGCTCGACCCGAGCTGGCGGGCCACCGACCCGCTGCCCGCCGACGTGGTGCTGGCCCGCGGGTTGTGGCGTTTCGCGGCGGGCCTGCTCACCGGGGGGTACGCCCACCCGTGGTCGTCCACCCTCGACGTTGCCGGTCTGACCGTGGTGCTCGGCGGCCTCGCCGGCCACGACCTGGACCGCGCGACGGTCAGCGAGGCGGTGGAGGCCGAGGCGGCCATCGCCGCGGCGCTGCACGGGCTGGACCCCGACGGCAGGCTCACCCTCGCCACCGAACTGCACGCCGTCGCGCCGACCGACCCGCCGGTCGGCGCGCGCAGCTACCAACAGCTGCACGAGGCGTGGCTGCGCCAACGCGAGGAGCTGGCCCGGTTGGCGGCACTGACCGCCTGGACCGAGGAGCTGCTCACCTCACGGGAACGGGCACTGCGTCGGGCCGAGACGACGATCGGCCTGCTCAGCGGATCGCTCAGCTACCGGGTGGGCCGGCTCGCCATCACCCCCGCCCGGCTGGCCAAGCGGGGCGCCCGCGCCGCCAAGCGCCGGGCCACCGCCGCGCTCACCCCGAAGGAGGAGCAGCAGTGACCGGCGTACCGGCAGCCGGGCCGACCCCGACGAACGGCTCGGGTTTCCGGATCGTCGGCATCGTGCAGGCCCGGATGGGTTCGTCCCGGCTGCCCGGCAAGGTGCTCCGCCCGCTCGCCGGGCGTTCCGTGCTGGGCCGGGTGGTACGCGCCGCCCGCGACAGCGGCGTCCTGGCCGACCTGGTGGTCGCGACCAGCACGGACGCGGTCGACGACGCGGTGGTGGCCGAGTGCGCGCGGCTGGGCGTGGCGTGCCACCGCGGGCCGGTCGACGACGTGCTGGGCCGATTCGTGGGTGCGCTCGCGGCGCACCCGGGGGACGCGGTCATGCGGTTCACCGCCGACTGCCCGCTGCTCGACCCGGAGATCATCGCCCTGGTCGCGTCGGTGTACCGGGCGGTCCCCGGGCTCGACTACGCGAGCACCTCGATCGCCCGCACCCTGCCCCGCGGGCTGGACGTCGAGATCATCGCAGCGGCGACGCTGCGCACCCTGGGCCGGCTCGCCACCGAGCATCACCGGGTGCACGTGACCTCGTACGCGTACACCCATCCGGAGCTGTTCCGGGTGCTCGGGGTGACGCTCACCCCGGACCGGTCGGCGCTGCGCCTGACCCTCGACACCGAGCGGGACTGGGCGCTGGTCAACGCGGTCGTCGACCACTTCGGGGACGTCAGCGTGCCGCTGGCCACGCTCGCCGAGTGGCTGCACGGGCAACCCCACCTGCGCGCGCTCAACGCCGACGTCCGACAGAAGCAGCTGGAGGAGTGCTGAGCACTTTGCGGGTCGGGTTGCGCTGCGACGCCAGCCCACGGCGGGGCGTCGGCCACCTCGTCCGCTGCCTGGCACTCGCCGAGGAGTTCCTCGCCCGGGGCGCCCACGTCGCGGTGTTCGGCACCGTCGAACGACTCCCCTGGGCCACCGCGGAGCTGTCCACCCGGGGCATCCCCCTGCACCCGGGCCCGGACTCGCCGGCCGAGCTGGTCGAGGCAGCCCGCCGACACCACCTGGACGTGCTGGTCCTCGACTCCTACGAGCTGGACCCGGCCGGGGCGGACGCCCTACGCGCCGCCGGCGTGTTCACCCTCGCCGTGATCGACGGGGACAGCCGGGGCCAGGTCGCCGACCTCTACCTCGACCAGAACTTCGGCGCGGAGCTGCCGGGGCTGCCCGGTCGGCTGCTGGCCGGAAGCGGGTACGCCCTGCTGCGCGACGCCGTGATCACCGCCCGGCCGCCGGCGCCCCCGCCCGCCACGACGGTCAGCCGACCCCGGGTGCTTGCCTTCTTCGGCGGCACCGACGCGGTGGGTGCGGCACCGGTACTGACCCGGGTGCTGGTGGCCACCGGCCATCCGATGGACCTCACTGTCATCGTCGGCCGACCCGAGATCGAGGCCGAGGTGGAGGACATCGCCCCCGGCCGCGGGCAGATCATCCGGCCGGTGCCACCCACCGGCGCGCTGCCGGCACTGATCACCGAAGCCGACCTGGTGGTCAGCGCCGCCGGCACGTCCACCTGGGAACTCTGCTGCCTGGGCGCACCCGCCGCGCTGGTGTGCGTTGTCGACAACCAACGTGAGTCGTACGCCCGGGTGGTGCGGCACGGCCTCGCCGCCGGTCTCGGCGAGTTGCCGGAGCTGACCGCCGCCGGCGTTGCCGGACGAGCAACCCGCGCGGCGGCGGCGCGGACCCTGCTCGGGCTGCTCAGCTCACCGCAGCGGCGCGCGACGCTCGCCGCGAAGGCCTGGTCGACGGTCGACGGGCAGGGCCGGGCCCGGGTCGTGGACGCGGTGCTGGAGGCCGTCCACCCGAGCTGACCCGACCGTTGGCACGGGTGTACGAAAGCGCTGCTAGGGTGGGCGCATGACGCGGGCCGCCTATCAGCCGTCGATGCTCGACCTGGCCGACGCCGGGCCGACCCTGGGGCCGCTGCCCGGCCGGATCCGCCGCCACCAGCTCAGCCGGGGCGCCTGGGTCGACCACCTCCCCGGCTGGGTGCACGGCTCCGACGCCGTCCTCGACACCCTGCTCACCGAGGTCCCCTGGCGGGCCGAGCGGCGCACCATGTACGACAGCGAGGTCGACGTGCCCCGCCTGCTCTGCTGGTACGACGCCGACCGGCACCTGCCGCACCCCGTGCTCACCACGGCACGGGCGGAGCTGACCCGGCACTACGCCCCCGAGCTGGGCGAGCCGTTCGTCACCGCCGGCATGTGCCTCTACCGGTCCGGCCGGGACAGCGTGGCCTGGCACGGCGACACCATCGGCCGCTCGGCGCACACCGACACGATCGTCGCGATCGTCTCCTTCGGCGCACCCCGACCGCTGCTGCTGCGCCCTCGCGGCGGCGGCGGTGACAGCCTGCGCTTCCCGGTGGGCCACGGCGACCTGATCGTCATGGGCGGCTCCTGCCAACGCACCTGGGAGCACGCCATCCCGAAGACCGCCCGCCCGGTGGGCCCCCGCGTGAGCGTCCAGTTCCGCCCGGCCGGCGTGGCCTGACCTGGCCCCACCCGAAGGGCTCGTTGGTCAACGGACCCTGGGCCGGGTCAATATCCGATGGCCTCTCGGAGAAGCAGCACGGTGCCGCGCCCCGGGCGAGGTTCCGCGTTGAGGATGAGCACGTGGTTGACGGCGCTGGGCACCCCGTACACCGCCTGCGCGCGGGCGTTCTCCAGCGGGAGGGCGTGCTCCTCGACGCGGCGCAGCGCCGTGCTCAGGTCAGGCACCACCTTCTGCGCGCCGACGATCCAGACCGCGTGGGTAGCGCCGCCCGCGTTGGCAGGGAGTTGGCTGCCGCTGCCCGAGGCAAGAACGAGCGAGCCGGTCTCGGTTACCGCGGCGACGCTGTTGACGACGAATTCCGGGCTGGCGAGCAGCCTTCGGATCTCGTCGGCTCCGGTGGCACGGTCGATGGCCAGGACGCGCGGCCTGATGGCGTCGTACCGGCCGCCGGCGTTGATGTCCTCGTCGATGCCGGACAGCCGGAGGGTCTCGCTGGCCCCGGTGAGCACGCTGACGCCCTCGGGGACCAGGTCCTTGATGCGGGCGCGCGCGGCCGTGGCGTCGTCGAGGATCTCGGCGGCGAAGCCGTTGGCACGCAGCGCGGCGGCCACCCGCTCCAGTCGTTCGGCCGATGCCGGGTCGGCGAAGGATGCGGCCGGGGCCGGGGTGACCGTGGCGTCTGCCGGGTTGGTCCCGGAGCCCTGCGCCGCGCGGGGCGCCGTGCCCGCCAGCGGGGAGGTGTCGAGGTACCTGACCTCGTACACCCGCTCGGCGAACTTCCAGCCCTCCACGGTGCGCTGGTAGCGGTCGTGGTAGACGGCGTAGTTCAGACCCTGGCGTCCGTCGAGGGTGCGCGCGAGTTCCTGGAGGTAGGCGCGGCCAGTCGCGGTGTCGCCGTCGAGCAGGATCGTGCCGGGGTGTGTGGTCTGTACGAAGAAGTCCCACTGGCTCTGCAGCCGCTCGCCCCCGGCACGGATCGCCTCGCGGCCGACCAGCTCGACAGGGATGTTGGGCATGCACAGGGCACCGTCCGGTGTGAACAGCGACGCCAGGCGGGGTCGGTCGCGCATCATTGCCGCGTCGGTGAATTCGCCGCGCAGTGCCTCGATCTCGACACGGTCCGCGATGGCCTGGAATTCGTTCATCGGAGTCCCCTCTTCGTCTTGTCGTCGTCCTCACCGTTACGACAGGGCAGCCCTTCGGAATGTGAGGGGGCGCGTCGACCTCACCTTCCGGTGCGCTGTCTTGTCGTAACGGGTGAAAGCACAGAAGCGAGCGAGGGAGACGGCCAGACCATGACCACCAGAGCCGAGCCCGGCGACGATCAGAGTGATCCGGGCCTCAACGCGATCATGAGTGAGCGGCGCCAGCTGATCAACCTCGCCTATCGACTCCTCGGATCCCTTGCCGACGCCGAGGACGTCGTGCAGGAGACCTACGCCCGCTGGTACGCCATGTCCGCACGGGAGCAGCAGGCCATCGAGTCGCCGGGCGCCTGGCTGGTGACGGTTGGCAGCCGCATCTGCCTGAACCTGCTCGGCTCGGCGAGGGCCAGGCGGGAGACGTACGTGGGCGACTGGATCCCGGAACCGTTGCCCGAGCCCACGGAGTGGATCACCGGCCGCTCCGGCGTCGGCGGGATCGACCCGGCTGATCGGGTCACCCTCGACGAGTCGGTGACGATGGCCTTCCTGGTCGTCCTCGATTCGATGACCCCGGCCGAGCGCGTCGCGTTCGTCCTGCACGACGTCTTCCGCTACCCCTTCGGCGAGGTCGCCGAGATCGTTGGCCGCACACCGGCGGCGTGCCGCCAACTGGCCACGTCCGCCCGCCGTCGCATCCGCACTGCGCAGGCCCCGGCAGGCCCCAGTGCCGGGCAGGCCAGCATCGTCAGGCAGTTCAGAACAGCGTGGGAGGCCAAGGACATCGGTGCCCTGGTCAGCCTGCTCGACCCCGACGCCACCGCGACCGCCGACGGCGGCGGGCTGGCTGTCACCCACCTGCACCCGATCGTGGGCGGTGAGCAGATCGCACGTGCCTACGCCGAGATCGCGCGTGTGTCCGGCGACCGCACGACGTTCCTGGAGTGCCTGGTCAACGGTCTGCCCGGCTTGTTAGCGCAGCAGGACGGCACCATCGCGACAGTGTTCGCGTTCGAGATCGCGAGCGACCGGATCAGGCACATCTGGGCGGTGCGAAACCCCGAGAAGCTCCGACCCTGGCGGATCAGCTGAGGAGCGATCCGAAACACCTCGGCGACCGGATCAATCCGCAACAAGCACACGCCCTAGTCGCGTTCGATCACGTGCCCTACCACTGTTGGGCCGAGCATCACCGCGAAGCCCGAACCGTCGCGGCGGGGATCCGCCGCCGGCAACTCCACCGGATCACCGGTGCCGGTCGCGCCGACCGGACGCGGACCCACCCAGGCGACGACAACGTCCGTCTCACCCTTGAGGAAGCGGTGGGCACGCACGCCGCCGGTCGCCCGGCCCTTCGCCGGGTACGCCCTGAACGGCGTCACCTTGACCGTCGCCCCGGTGGAGGTGACCACCATCGGCTCGCCATGCCCCGGGTCGTCGGTGCGGACCGCGCCGAAGAACGCCACCCGCGCCCCGGCCGGCAGGTTGATGCCGGCCATCCCGCCACCCTTGAGGCCCTGCGGACGAACCAGCCCGACGGGGAAGCGCAACAGCGACGCCTCCGACGTGACGAACGTGAGCGACTCGGTGCCATCGGCCAACCAAGTGGCACCAACCACCTCGTCACCGTCCCGCAGGCCGATCACCTCGAACTCGTCGGAGCGCACCGGCCACTCCGGCGCGCAGATCTTCACCACGCCCTGCCGGGTGCCCAACGCCAGCCCCGGCGCCCCCTCCGCCTGCCCGCCCAACGGGGCCAGGCCGACGACGGTCTCCCCCGCCGCCAACGGCACCAACTCAGCCGCGGACATACCGCCCCGCAGCGACACAGTGCCCGCCTGCTCCGGCAACACCGGCAGCGGCAGGACGTCGACCTTGAAGGCCCGACCAGCGCTTGTCAGCAACAGCACCCGACCACGGGCCGTGGAGTGCACGATGGCGCGTACCGTGTCGTGCTTGACCCGGCCGTTGCGCCGACGACCCTCGGCGCTCTCCTCCGACTCGGCCGCGGTCCGCGCGACCAACCCGGTCGCGGAGAGGATCACCTGGCACGGGTCGTCGGCGACCTCCAGCGGGCCGGCCGGAGCGGACGCGGCCAACACCTCCTTGAGGTCCCCGTCGACAAGCGTCGTGCGCCGCTCGGTGCCGAACTGCTTGACCACGGCCGCCAACTCGTCGGAGACCAGCTTCTTGAGCACCCGCTCGTCGTCGAGGATCTTGCTCAATTCGGCGATCTCGGCGCGCAGCCTCTCCTGCTCGGCCTCCAGCTCGATCCGGTCGAACTTGGTCAGCCGGCGCAGCGGAGTGTCCAGGATGTAGGTGGCCTGGATGTCGGACAGACCGAACCGGCTCATCAGCCCGTCCTTCGCGGCCTGCGCGTCGTCGCTGCCCCGGATCAGCCGGACCACCTCGTCGATGTCCAGCAGGGCGATCAGCAGACCGTCGACCAGGTGCAGCCGTTCCTGACGCTTACGCCGACGGTACGAGGTACGTCGGGTGACCACCTCGTACCGGTGTGCCAGGAAGACCTCCAGCAGCGCCTTGAGCCCCAGCGTGCGCGGCTGCCCGTCGACCAGGACCAGGTTGTTGACGCCGAACGACTGCTCCAGCGGGGTCAGCCGGTAGAGGTCGGCGAGCAACGCCTGCGGGTTGACCCCGACCTTGCACTCGACGACGAGTCGGGTGCCGCTCTCCCGGTCGGTGAGGTCCTTGACGTCGGCGATGCCGGTCAGCCGCTTGGTCTTGGTGACCTCGTTGGTGATCGCCGCGATGACCTTCTCCGCGCCGACGCCGTAGGGCAGCTCGACCACGGTGATCGCCTGGCGGCCACGGCTGCCCTCGATCGGCCCGATCTCCACCTTGCCGCGCATCCGCACCACACCGCGCCCGGTCTCGTACGCCCGACGCACCTCGTCCAGACCGAGCAGCACCCCGCCGGTGGGCAGGTCGGGGCCGGGGACGAACTCCATGAGCTTGTCCAGGGTGGCGTCCGGGTGGTTGATCAGCCAGCGGGCCGCGGAGACGACCTCGGCGAGGTTGTGCGGGATCATGTTGGTGGCCATCCCGACCGCGATCCCGGACGCGCCGTTGACAAGCAGGTTGGGGAAGGCCGCCGGCAGCACTGTCGGCTGGGTCAGCGACCCGTCGTAGTTGGGCTCGACATCGACGGTGTCCTCGCCCAGCTCACCGACGAGCAGCATGGCCTCACGGGACATCCGCGCTTCGGTGTAACGCGAGGCAGCCGGGCCATCGTCTGGAGATCCAAAATTGCCATGTCCGTCGATGAGCGGCACGTTGAGCGAGAAGTCCTGCGCGAGGCGGACCATCGCGTCATAGATCGCCGTGTCGCCGTGCGGATGGTACTTTCCCATCGCATCCCCGACAATTCGGGCAGACTTCACGTGCCCGCGATCCGGCCGGTAGCCCTGCTCGTACATCGACCAGAGGATGCGCCGGTGTACGGGCTTGAGGCCGTCGCGGGCGTCGGGCAGGGCGCGGGAGTGGATGACCGAGAACGCGTACTCCAGGTAGGAGTCGGAAACCTCGGTGACCAGCGGGTTGTCGAAGACCCGCGCGCCGGCCTGGTCGAACGAGGAGAGATCGACCTTGTTTTCCTTACGGCGTGCCATGACTCAGCTCTCCACTGGAACGGAACGGGCGCTCATGCCGTTGCTTCGCTTCGCTGCGCAACGGCATGAGGCACCATGGCGCTGTATCGAAAATTCGCTCGCTGTCGCTCGCTCATGCGTCGATCGCGTCTCGGTCGACCCGGTCGGCCGAGTCGATCAACCAGTTGCGGCGCGGCTCGACCTTCTCGCCCATCAGCAGTTCGAGGATGCGTTCGGCGGCGTCGACGTCGTCGAGGGTGATCCGTCGGACGGCCCGGGTGGCCGGGTTCATCGTGGTGTCCCACAACTCGTCGGCGTCCATCTCACCGAGACCCTTGAATCGTGGGATGGGCGTGACGATCTGCTTGCCGGCCTTTTCCAGTTTGCGGACCGTCGTCTCCATCTCGGCCTGCGTGTAGGTGTAGACGGTCTGCGGGTTGCGCCCCTTGGTGGTGATCTTGTGGAGGGGCGGCATTGCGGCATAGAGCCGACCGGCCTCGATCAACGGGCGCATGTACCGGGCGAAGAGGGTGATCAGCAGCGTACGGATGTGGGCGCCGTCCACGTCGGCGTCGGCCATGATCAGCACTCGGCCGTAGCGCAGCGACGCAAGGTCGAACGTACGTCCCGAGCCGGCCCCGAGAACCTGGACGATCGCGGCGCACTCGGCATTGTCCAGAACCTGCTGGAGGTTGGCCTTCTGCACGTTGAGGATCTTGCCCCGGATCGGCAGCAACGCCTGGTATTCCGAGGTCCGCGCGACCCGTGCGCTGTTGTGGACGAACACGCCAGCCTCAAGGGCGAAATTGTGGTACCCGTCCACGGTCAGGTCGTACACGTCGGCCGTCTCGTTCAACGCCTCCACTGACACAACGCGATGATTGACGAATGACGCGGCGTCCCGAAGCCGGCCGTAGTCACCGTCATAGAGCGCCAGAAGTCGGTCGAACCGGAGCCCGGTGCGGGCGGTGCGCATCCGTTCGGCGTTGTAGGCGGCGGCTAGTGCCGCGCTGTCCCTGCCCTGGCGCAGATTCCACCCGTCGGCGACGTAGTGGGTGTAGACCCACTCGTCCCGGTCGTTCATCCAGACCTGCTCGTAGCCCTGGAAATTGTGCCCCTCGGCCTTGCTGGACAGTCGCCGGTAGAGGGGCATCAGGGAGTCGCCCGGTGCCAGGGCATCGGCTCGGCGGTAGGAGCCGTCGCGCAGCCGGAACTGGTGATCGGGAGTGCACCGCACGGATTCACCGCTGTCAAGCGTCACTCGCACCAGCGGCGCATCGGACTTGGTGAGCCGAGGTTCAACGAGCGGGGCGACCACCACGCGGCCCGCCTTGTTGGTGGTGTATCCGAAGTGGCTGACCCCTCGCTGCCAGTCGGCGGCCAGGTCGGCGAAGGATCGACTCTCCCCGGAGGCCAACGCGACCCTCGTTTCCCCGGTGAAGCAGCCGAGGGCGCTGTCGCCCTCCACGATGAACAGCTCGCTGCGGTCGACGCCTGTCGCGCGGCAGTCGACAAGCTTCGGCGGCATGGACGCGCCCTCCAGGGCGGTCTTGCGCCGGGCGGCGTCCTTCTGCTGCTTCTGGGTGAGCCGCACCCGGGCCGCGTCGACGATCTTCTGGAGGACGGTACGCGCCTCGGCCTTGGTGCGCCGGTCCTCTATCCAGGCCTTGACGTGCGCGTCGACCAGGCCCTGGAGCACCTTCGTGATGCCGGGGGTGGAGAGCTCGTCCTTGGTCTGCGAGGTGAACTGCGGCTCGGGGATCCGCACGTGCACCACCGCGGTCATCCCCTCCAGGACGTCGTCCAGAGTGGGCGGTTCCTCCTTGGCCTTGAGCAGACCGCGGGTGTTGCGGATCGCGTCGGCGAGGGCGCGGACGAGAGCCCGCTCGAAGCCCTTGCGGTGGGTGCCGCCGTGCGCGTTGCGGATGGTGTTGGTGAAGCACTCGACGGTGCGCTCGTAGCCGGTGCCCCACCGGAACGCCACCTCGACCTCGGCACGCCGTTGCACGTTGGACTGCATGACACCGTTGGCGTCGGCGGCGTTCTCCCGGTAGGTCCCCTCCCCGTTGACGAGCAGGGTGCCGGAGACCGGCCGGTCGCCGGCCGGGGCGAGGAACTCCACCATGTCGCTGAGCCCGTTGGGGTAGTGGAACCGCTCCTCGGCGGGCGCCTCGCCGGTCAGGTCACGCAGCAGGTAGGTCACGCCGGGAACCAGGAAGGCGGTGTTGCGCAGCTTGGTGCGGACCGCGTCGACGTCAAGTGCGGCGCCGGTCTCGAAGTAGCGGGCGTCGTGCCACCAGCGGATCGAGGTGCCGGTGCGCTGCCCGCGTTTCATCGCGCCGATGACCTGGAGCCCGGGGCCTGCGGTGAAGGGCGCGGTCGGCCCTTCGCCGTCGAAGAGGCCCGGGACGCCGTGCCGGAAGGACATCGCGTGCACCTTGCCGGCCCGGCGGACTGTCACGTCGAACCGGTGGGACAGCGCGTTGACGGCCGAGGCGCCGACGCCGTGCAGGCCGCCGGAGGTCTTGTAGCCGGAGCCGCCGAACTTGCCGCCGGCGTGCAGGCGGGTGAGCACCAGTTCGACGCCGGAGATGCCGGATTTGGCGTGCACGTCGGTGGGGATGCCCCGGCCGTCGTCGTCGACCTGCACCGAGCCGTCGGCGTGCAGGATCACCTCGACGGTGCTGGCGTGACCGGCGACACCCTCGTCGGTGGAGTTGTCGAGGATCTCGTTGACGAGGTGACCCACGCCACGGCTGTCGGTGGAACCGATGTACATGCCGGGCCGCTTGCGGACAGCGTCCAGCCCCTCAAGGTGAGTGAGGTCATCGGCCCCGTACAGGGTGTCAGGCTCTGCGGTCAACTGGTCGTACTCCCCGGTCTCGGCGGTGTGCAGCCGGTCACCGGCGACATCAGCCGGCGTGGCGCGCCGCAGCGAGCCTAGCCCGAGGCTAGGACAACTGTCGGAGGGCCCGCGCGACCCGCCGCGCGTGAGCCCCCGGACGTGAGCCAACAAACAGCCCATCAGTGATCACGGGACCACGCACCGGCACCGCCGTCGGTACGCTCTCATGATCGCGGCAGGTCGAGGGCATTCGTCGGGAGCAGACCGGGATGGACGAGACGACACGCGACGCCCTGCGACGCTCCCTCGGCACCCGTGCCCGGCGGTGGCTGCTCGTGGGCACCCTGCTGGCGGGTGTGCTGTGCGCGGTGGCGCTGGTGGCGGCGGCGGCTCCCGCCGACCGGACGTTCGCCGCGCTCTCGGAGACGGTCCAGAGCCTGATGTCGGTCGTGACGCCGCTCTTCGGCATCCTGCTGGTGCGTGACCTGCGCCGGGCGCCCGGCTCCGCCCGGGTCCTGCCCAGCGTCCTCGCGGTGGGGTTGCCGGCCGTGGTCATCGGTGTCGTCGGGGTGCTGATCTGCGCGGCGACGCTGGCGTTCACCCCGGCCGAGGTCGCCGACGAGCCGGGGCGGCACGCCGGCACGGTCGCGGTGGGCAGCGTGCTGGTGCAGGTCGTCGCCGGCCTGGTCGGCACCGGGCTGGGGCTGCTGCTGCGGTCGACAGTGGTCGCGTTCCTCGCCACCATCGTCCTGCCGTTGGGCCTGTTCGGGTTGCTGGGCGCCGTGGACGCCCTCCGTCCGGCGCAGCCGTGGCTCACCCCGTTCGGCAGTGTCCGCAACCTGCTCTCGGGGGACATGACCGGGCTGCGGTGGGCGCAGTGGTTGTGCGTACTGCTGCTCTGGGGTGTCGGTCTGAACGTCGTCGGCGCTGCCGCGCTGAAGCGCGGCGGCGGCCCGAGCGGCAGGTAGCTCCGCGCGCCACCCGGCGAAGGTTGGCGTGGTCGACGACCACTGTCATCCGGGAGAGCGGGTCCGCCTCGGCGAGGTGCACGGTACGCCTACGCGTGCATGTCTTTCATCGAACGATTCTGTTACGGGCCATTGACGCCCGTTGCTGAGGGGTGATCTGATCGCGCTCTCAGAGAATCTTTCATCTTTCGATGGATGGGGGCCCCATGCCCAGGTTCCGCCGTACCGCGCTCGCCGCGGGACTAACGATCGCCATGGCCGCGCTGTCGACCGCCGTCGCGCTGCCCGCACCCGCCTCCGCCGCGCTGCCCACCGCCGCGGTGGCACTCGGGGACAGCTTCATCAGCGGCGAGGGCGCCGGGGCGTACACCCCGGTGGTCGACGTCAACGGCGTCGCCCAGGGCTTCCCCGGCTGGACGGCCGCGAACAACAACGCGTACTTCTGCCACCGGTCGGCCAACGCCTCGCTCAACCAGGCCAGCCTGCCGGGCATCCAGAACCGGTTCAACCTGGCCTGCTCCGGTGGCCAGCCGCACGACATCGCCAACGCCTCGCAGGCGCGGACAAACGGTCGTACCGTGGCCGCGCAGCTCGACCAGCTCCGCGCCGTCGCGCAGACCCAGGACATCGACCTGGTGCTGATCGGCCTGGGTTCCAACAACAGCTCGTTCACCTTCGGCAGCGTGGCGGAGAAGTGCGCCAACCGGTTCATCGCCGACGCGTGGACCGGCTGGTGGGAGTTCTGGGCGTACCTGAACGGCCCGGTCGAGCAGAAGCCGTGCAGCGACGCCGACCTGGCCACCGCCGCGCAGCTCAGCGCCGCGACAGCGGAGACCACCGCCGCCGTCCGCCAGGTGCTGACCACACTGGACCAGATCGACCCGGACGGGCAGCACCGGGTGGTGTTCCAGGACTACACGAACCCGCTGCCGCTGGACCTGAACCCGCAGTTCCACGAGGAGGACAGCCGGGACGACACCCGGGACAAGTTCCGTGACCTCGGTGCCGAGCGGTACGCGGCGGGCTGCCCCATCCACCGGGCCAGCCTGGCGCCGGGCCACCGCTTCTCGCAGGGCCTGGGCGCCATCGTGAAGTCCACCCGGGACACCCTGGCCGCCGAGTTCCCCGCCGACGACCTGGTGTACCTGAACGTGCAGCAGGCCTTCAACGGCGCCCGGCTCTGCGAGCAGACGAGCAGCCCGACGGGCGCGCTGGCCACTCCGATCCGGCTTCAGGACGGCGCGAGCGGCACCTTCGTCACCAGCCTCGCCGGCAAGGACAAGATCGCCATCCAGCGGATCGCCAACACCTGCGTCAGCTACTTCCAGACCTGCCAGGAGTCGTGGCACCCGAACGCCACCGGGCACCAGGTGCTCGGCCAGTGCCTGAGCGGGGCGGCCTCCACCAGCGCCCGGTCGGTGGCCTGCGTCCGCGCCGGCAACGGGACGATCTCCGTCTCCTGACCGCGTCGCCACCCGGAGGGCTCCGCCACGGCGGGGCCCTCCGTCGCGTCCGAGCACCGTCGGCTACCCGCCGGTAACGCCGGGGCCGTAGGCTGGGCCGGTGGACGGAGACCCGGGGTACGCGCAGGAGTTCGTCGACGTCGACGGCGCTCGGTTGGGTGTGCAGGTCTACCCGGAGCCGGCCGGCACGACGGGTGCGCCGGTGGTCGTGATCTGGCCCGCGATGGGTGTGCGGGCCCGCTACTACCGCCCCTTCGCGGCCGAGCTACGCGCCGCCGGGCTGGCCGTGGTCGTCGCCGACCTGCGCGGAAACGGGGCGAGCACCCCGACGCCGAGTCGGGACGACCGCTACGGCTACGCCGAGTTGGCCGACGACGTCGGCGCCGTGCTGGCCGCGCTCAAGCCCCGGCTGGACGGGCGTAACCGGCTGCTGGTCGGGCACTCGCTCGGTGGTCAGGCCGCGCTGCTGCACCTCGCCCTGCACGGCGCCGACGAGGTGGACGCGTTGGCGCTGATCGCGGTCGGCATCCCGTACTGGCGAAGCTATCCGGGCCTGCGCGGCGTCGGCCTGCTGCCGTACACCCAGGGGATCGCCGCCACCGCGGCAGTGCTCGGGGTCTGGCCGGGCTGGGGCTTCGGCGGCCGGCAGGCGCGCGGCGTGATCCGCGACTGGGCGTACACCGCGCGGACCGGCCGTTTTCCCCTGCTGAACGGCACGGACACCGAGGCGGCGGTACGCGCGGTGCGCACACCGGTGCTGGCGGTCAGTGTGGACGACGACCAGTACACCCCGCACGAGGCCATGGACGACCTCTGCGCGAAGCTCGTCGCCGCCCCGCTCACCCGCGAGCGCTACACGGCGGCGCAGGCCGGCGCGGCTCTGGACCACTTCACCTGGGTCCGCGCGAGCACTCCGCTGGCGCGGCGGATCGCCGGTTTCGCCGGCGACCTGCCGCCCCGCTGAGCCGCGCCGGACCGTCCGGGCGGCTCACTCGTCCTGGTCCAGCGGCACCAGCTCGCCGTCGCGCTCGACCTGGATCTCCGCGTGCTCCTTGCGTGGCGCGACCTCAGCGGTGTTCCGGTGTGGGTCGTTGTCCGGGTGCATGAGCACCGCGTCGGTCTTGGGGGTCTTCTCCCGACTCTCGTCCGGCTGCGACATCCCGTTCCCCTCTCCGTCAGCGTCGCTCGGGATCTACCCGCCACCGCGCGGACGACTCCTGCCGGCGGCGACGGGTCCCGTCGAAACCCGCACGTCCCGGTCGTACCGGTGCGGCGCGGATCAGCCGCCGAGCGACGGGGTTAGCCGCCCGGGCGGCGGGTAAGCCGCAGCGCCCAACACGGCGGAAGGGGATCACATGTCCGAACGGCATACCGCACTGCGCTCGATGCACGATCTGGGCCTCGCGGCCTGGTTCGGCGGCTCCCTCATGGGTGCCTTCGGCGTCAACGGCGCAGCCGCGAAGATCAGCGACTCGACCCAGCGACTCTCGGTCGCGTCGGCGGGATGGTCCAAATGGACCCCGGTCAACGCCGCCGCCATCGGCGCGCACCTGGCCGGCGCGGTCGGCGAACTGGTGACCGAGAGCCCACGCGTGGCAGCTCAGTCCGGGGTCGGCCGGACCAGCGCCATCAAGACGGCGTTGACGATCGGCGCGCTCGCCGTGACCGGCTACAGCCGGTTGATCGGCATGCGCCTGGAGAAGGCCGGCGCCTCACCGGTCAGCGGAACCACCGAGCCGAACCACCAGACCCCGGCCAGCGTGGCCTCCTCGCAGCGGCAGATGAAGCTGCTCCAGTGGGCCATCCCGGCGCTGACCGGGACCCTGGTCGTGGTCACCGCGTACATGAGTGAGCAGCAGAAGCCCGGCCAGGTGTTCAAGGGGATTCTCGGCCGGGGCAGCGGCATGAAGAGCGTCTCGAAGAGCATGATCAAGATGGCCGGCATGAGCAACAGCAAGCGGCCGATGGCGATGGCCGGACGCTGAACGCCGAGCCGGCCGGCGTCCCGCCGCCCTCTCGACGGCGGGGCGCCGGCCGGCCCTGCGCGCGCACCGGCGCGACGACGGGACCCGTGCACGCAGCGGCGTGCCGGTGACCTGTCGTGCGACGCGCTCGGGCGGGCAGTCCCGGCCCGAGGACACGGCACATCGTCCGCCGGTAGCGGCGGACCGACGAGCGGGGTGGCCATGACGGCGCACAAGGGACGCAGTGGCGACAACGACCGGCAGGAGCCGGAGGCGACCAAGCCGTGGGGCACCGGCGACGGCTTCGACGCCGACGCGCCCTGGGGCGCGGACGAGGACTCGCCGATGGACGAGGGCAGCGAGGAGACCGCGGTGCCCGAAGGACGGCGTGGCGAACGGCGCGCGGGCGCCCCGGCGAGCCGTTCGGACCCGGCGGGACGACACGGCTTCGGCTCGGTCGAGCCGACCCGCACGACGATGGCCGGACCGGGCGCCCCACCGGACCCGGCACCCAGCGGCCGGAGCTTTCCCGACGACGCGGACATCGGCGAGTCGACCCAGGACGCCCTACGCAGCCGGGGACGGCGGTCCTGATACCACCACGGACGGTCAGCCGGTCGACGCGGCCGGCACCGTCCGATCGGCGATCATCATCTCGGCGAGCAGTTGCGCCAGCCGGGTGGCGTCGCGCTGGGCCTGCCCGGCACAGCAGTTGTTGAACAGCACGTGCAGGTCGTCGGCCTCGGTGGCCAGCTCGGCCAACAGGCCGGCCCAGTGCCGAAGCTCGTCCTCGGCGTACGCGTACCGGAACTTGTCCTGCTTGTCGCCCTCGCCCCAGGCGTCGCTGTGACCGTGGAACCGGACGATCGCCGGCTCCGCCGTCATGGTCAGGATCGGGGGCACCGACGACGGGTGCCCCTGTGGCATGTCGACGCAGACCATGGACAGGTCGTGCGCGCGCAGCAGGTCCAGCGTCTCCGACGCGGCCGGACCGTCGAACCAGGAGCCGTGCCGCAGCTCCACCCCGACCCGCCACGGCCGGCAGCGCTGCGCCAGCTCGACGATCCGGCGTTCGGCCGCGGCACTTCGTACCAGCCATGGTGGGAACTGCAACAGCACCGCACCCAGCTTGCCGGCCGCCGCGATCGGGTCGAGGGCCGCGCGGAACCGGGTCCACAACTCGTCGTACGCCTCCGGCGGCAGGTCACGGCGGCGGATCCGGCTCGGGCCGCCGGCCGGCCGCAGGTCCCGGGGTAGCGCGGCGACCGGCGTCGGATGACCGGTGAAGAGACTGAACGCCTTGATGTCGAAGGTGAAGTCGTCCGGTGTGGCGTCGACCCAGCCCAGCGTGGTCTCCGGGACGGGAACCGCGTAGTAGGACGTGTCCACCTCGACCAGCGGGAACCGGCTGGCGTAGAAGCCGAGCCGGCGGGCCGGCGTGTTGGCCGAGCGTGGATACCACCCGGAGCGCAGCAACGACTGGTCGGCCCAGGACGACGTGCCCACCTTAATCACACCCATGTCATTCAGTGGACCGCCACGGACGCGGATCGGCAACCGCTGGGGACTCGTTTGTCGCACGTCGTGTCCGACACCGAGAGTGTCGGTGCGTCGTCCTAGGGTGGCACCGAGTGGACATCGATGAAGGGTGGCGGCATGACAAGCACGGAGCAGCTCACCGGTGAGCGGGCCGACCTACTGCAGACGCTTCGCCGGCACCGGGGTTTCCTCCTGCAGACGGTGGACGGGCTCACCGACGAGCAGGCGGCCACCCGCTCCACGGCCAGCGAGCTGAGCCTCGGCGGCCTGGTCAAGCACGTGGCCGGCGTCGAGCACCGGTGGATGCTCTTCGCGGTGGGCGGAGCGGAGGCGATGCAGCGCGAGGAGATCGACTGGGTCGGTCAGTTCCGGATGGCGCCGGGCGAGACCCTCACCGGTCTGGTCGAGCGGTTCCAGGAGGTGGCCGACCAGACCGACGCGCTCATCGCCACTCTCGACCTGGATTCGGCGCACCCGCTGCCGCAGGCGCCCTGGTTCGAGCCGGGGGCGAGTTGGACGGTCCGCCGGGTGTTGCTGCACCTGATCGCCGAGACGTCCCAGCACGCCGGGCACGCCGACATTCTGCGGGAGTCGATCGACGGCGCGAAGACGATGGGCTGACCGCGCCGTTCCTCAGCCGCTCAACGCAGGCGTGGGCCGGGTCGGTGCGCCGTGGTCCGGTCCCTGGCGTAGGCGTCGGAGCGACCCCACCGACCCGGGATGTCGAGCAGTTCCAGTCGACCGAATCCCTCGGGCACTGCCGGGTTGACCAGCAGGTTGTCGCCGGTGGGTCGCAGCCCCAGCATGGTGCCCAGCAGCATCAGCAGCGCCCCCGACGACCACGCCTGCGGGCGAGCGGCCGCCGGCAACTGGACGGGATACTTCGTCAGACGGCGATCGTGGCCGGCAATCATCTCCGGCACGGCCCCACCGAGGGTCTGCGCCAGGTCGAAGATGCCGGCCGCGATCGTGGCCGCCTGCGCGTCGAAGCGGTAGCGGCGCAGCCCGGCGGCGATCAGGGCGTTGTCCGCCGGCCACACCGCGCCCAGATGTGAGCCCATCGGGTTGTACGGGCGCTGCCCGGTGGCGAAGGTACGCACCCCCCAACCGCCGAACAACCGCGACCCGACCAGGTGCTCGGCGACGGCTCCGGCGCGGTCGTCAGTGACGATCCCGCTCCACAGCAGGTGCCCCATGTTGGACGCCAGCGCGTCGACCGGCTCGCCGTACGGGTCGAGCGCCAACGCGTAGTACTCCTGGTGTGGCAGCCAGAAGTCCCGGTTGAAGCGCTCCTTGAGCGCCGCGGCCTCCCGCTCCAGCCGGTCGGCGTACACGGGGTCGCCCCAGAACTCCCGGGCCAGCCGGGCGCCGCGCCTCTTCGCGTCGTACGCGTAGCCCTGCAACTCACAGGTGGCACGGGGAAAGGCCGGTTGCTGGCCGCGCGCACTGGTGATCGCGTCCGGCGTGTCCTTCCAACACTGGTTGATCGCGCCGTTGCGCTCGTTGCGGCGTTGGTAGCGCACGTAACCGTCCCCGGTCAGGTCGCCGTACTCGTCGATCCAGTCCAACGCCATGCGGGCCGGGTGGCGCAGCTCGCGCACCAGGTCCGCGTCACCGGACCAGCGCTCGTACTCGTCGAGCAGAACCACGAAGAGCGGGGTGGTGTCCGCCGAGCCGTAGTACAACGCGTCCGCCCGGTCGCCGAACGCTCCGGACTCGCCGTAGCGGAGGTGGGCCAGGATCTTTCCTGGCTCCTCGTCCAGGTCGTCGTCGAGCTGAGCGCCCTGCATGAACGCCAGCATCCGCAGCGTCGCGGGGGCCAGCTCGGGGGTGAACGCCATCGTCTGCAGGCAGGTGATGAGGCTGTGCCGTCCGCACAACCACATCGACCACGGCAGACCTGCGATCGGCACCCGGTCGGGGGACGACCACGGCTTGTACCGCAGTGCCGCCAGGTCGGCCAGGGCGCCCCGGTACATCTCCTCCAGTCCGTCGCGTTCGGCGGTCAGCGTCGGGGCCTGGTCCATCCAGTTCGCCAGGTCCTCGCGCATCCCCACCCGCACGGCCCGCTGGTGCGACTCCAGGGAGTCGCGTACGTCCTGGCCTCCTTCGCCGCCCATGGTCATGGCGATGTGCAGGTCGGTCTCCCACTTGCCCTCCGAGGCGACCCGAATCCGGAACGTCATTCCCTCCTCGTCCACCTCGACCGGAACGGTGCTCCGCACGGTGGTCTGGCGGACGAACCGCTCCCGCTGGTAGCGCAGCACGAGCTGGCGGTTGGCCGAGTCCGGGGTGACCTCGACGACCCGCTGACGGAGGTGTCCGATCTCGGCGATGTCGGTGAAGTCGCTGCCCATCTCCACTCGTACGGTGAACTCGGCCGGCTCTGCGGAGTGGTTGAGCAGTGTGATCTTCTCGTGCAGACAGTCGTGGATCGAGCGGTGCCGGGTGATCGACACGTCGGCGTCGACGTAGTGGCTCGCCGCGCCGGGGACCAGGAAGAACCGGGTCTCGAAGTAGGTCATGTCGTCACGGGACAGCGCGTTGATCCGTTCGCCGTCGATCTTGAGCACCCAGTGCGACAGGAAACGGGTGTCGTACGCGAAGAGACCGACCGGGGTCTGCGCGTCGGCCTCGATGTCGCCCTGGGCGTCGCTTATCGCGAACACGTTGCCGGCGATCACGTGCAGCAGTTCCTGCTTCACGACTGACCCTCCCGAGCGGCAGTTGCGCTCCGGCCCGCCAGGGCGGCCCGACCCAGCTCCCGAGGATGGCGGGCGCCGGCCGGCCCCGCGAAGATTCGCCGCAGCACCATCAGCAGGTGCATGTCGCCCTGCATGGTCAGCTCGTTGCGCAGCATCGCCGCGCCGGGATGCAGCTCACCGGTGACCATCCGGTCGAACACCCGGCGATCCGCGCGGACCACCAGATCGGCGTCGTCAGCCGACCGGGTCACCTGGACGTGCTGGTCGCGGACGGTCAGATACCAGTGCTCGGTGCAACCGTCGCTGCGCGCGTCCAGCCGCAGCGTGCCCGCTGTGGTCTCCGGCAGGTTGGGGAGGCGACCGGCGTCCAACTGTCGCAGGTACTGCTCTGCCCTCGCGCCCATCAGGTCCCCTCCCCCACGGTTCTCCGCAGGATCACCCGTGCCCGGGTGAGGCCGGTTCACCCGAAAGGGGTGAGGTGCCGGGAGCGCCGATGTCGGCCCGACGGTCAGCCGGTTTCGAGCAGCCCGCGCACGTAGGCGGCCTGGCCCACGTGTTGCAGGTCGTCCTCGGCGACACTGACCAGCCGGACGCCGAGGGTGACCGGCGGGTCCCACCCCTCGTCGACGACGCGGTCCAGGTCCGCCGGACGCAGGCCGGCCAGGAACTTTCCGGTACGCGACGCGACCGCCCCGTAGTAGTCGATCAAAGCCTGCGCGCTCTCCGGCCGCACCGTCGCCACCTGGGCGGGCGAGTGCCCGTAGCCCGTGTTGTCGGGGTCGGCGGTGAGGCCGAACCGGTCCGCCCAGTCGCCACTCACCCAGATCTGCTGGGCGTCGAGCACGTCGGCGACGTGATGGTCCTGGACCCGGGTGAGGTGCCAGACCAGCCAGCCGATCGAGTTGTGGCCCGGTGCGGTTTCGTGGCGCAGTTGCTCCGGGCTGAGGCCCTCCACCGCGGCGCGGACGAGGTCGGGTAGCCGGTCGTACGTCTCGGTCAGCAGATCACTCACGTTCACTGGGCACGCCTCCTGGTCGGTTTCCGTCAGGTACCGCCGAGACGGGCGCCCAAACCCCGGTCGCTGACCCCGGAGAAAATGTCCGGTTTGGCGGGCGACAGTCGGGAAACCGAAAAGAAGCGGTGGTAATGGGGCCTGACGTGGGATGGTTCGACGTAGATGTCGTCCTGCCGAGCGCGGTCCGCCCGGCCGGTGGCGCGGGCTCACGCCGCGCCGCCCGCGGCGGCTTCGACGAGGAGAGGCGGGGCCCATGCAGGCTCAGCGCAGGCCAGCGCGTGCGGAGCGGAGCCAGACCCGGGACGACCGGACCGGCGGCGGCATGACCGGGGCGGCGACGCCTCTGACGATCTGGGCCGCCGCCGTCCTGCTCGGTCGGATCGCCGCCGGCGACGACGACGTCGAGGACGAACGGCACATCCTGCGCGGCATCGAGTGATCCCGGCCGGGGTGGTTCACAGCCAGCCGCGCCGCTTGAAGATCATGTAGAGGGTGCCGCAGACCAGCAGCATCAGCAGCAACGCGAACAGGTAGCCGAAGCGCCAGTTCAACTCCGGCATGTGGACGAAGTTCATTCCGTACACGGTGCCGATGAGCGTGGGAGCGAACAGGATCGCCGCCCACGACGAAACTTTCTTCAGCTCCTCGTTCTGCGCGTAGCTGGCCGCGGTGAGGCTGCGCATCTCCTCGTTCTGCTGCTGCGAGACGAGGGTGGCGTTGACGGTGAGGATGTTCTGCAACAGGTGCCGGAAACCGTCCACCCGCTCCACCACCTGGATCAGGTGGTCGGTCACGTCCCGCAGGTAGCGGCGCAGTTCCTCGTCGGTGCCGGCACTGCTGGCCCCGTCGGCCAGTGCGTTGAGCACGGTGAGCAGTGGGCGGGCGGCCCGCTGGAACTGGATGACCTCGCGGCTGAGGCCGTAGATGCGCCGGCTGGCGTTCGGGTCACCGCCGAACACCTGGGTCTCGATCTCGTCGATGTCGTTCTCCAGCCCGGCCACCACCGGCGCGTACCCGTCGACGACCTGGTCGAGGATCGCGTAGAGGATCGCCTCCGGGCCCCGGGCGAGCATCGGCGCGTCGGTCTCCATCCGCCGCCGCACCGCGGCCAGATCCGGGACCTCACCGTGCCGAACGGTGATCACGAAGCCCGGCCCGATGAACAGGTGCAGCTCGGAGAACTCGACCTCCTCGCGCACGTCGTCGTAGCTGGCGGCGCGCAGCACCACGAACAGGGTGTGCCCGTACCGCTCCAGCTTGGGTCGCTGGTGGGCGTTGATCGCGTCCTCGACCGCCAGGTCGTGCAGTCGGAACTCCCGGGCCAGCGAGGTGATCTGCTCGATGTCGGGCCGGTACAACCCGATCCAGGCCATCGCGCCGTCCTGCTCCTGCAGGCAGCGGAACGTCTCGGCGAGCCCGGACGGCGAGGCGAAGCGGTGCCCCCGGACGTAGACCGCGCTGTCCACCAGGCCGCCGGTGGGCGGCTCGGGCGACACCGTCGACGGCGGCGCGTCAGCCGTGGTCTCGTACTCGTCCAGTTGGCGACCGAAGCCACCACCAGGGCGGAAGCGGCGGCCACCGACCATGCCCTGTCCCCTCCCCGGCGCCGTCCGCCCCCGGCTGCGCTCCCGCCGACCCGGGGGCGCTGCATCCCCCGTGTCCGCGGCCCGAAACCCGCCCGTCGCCGGGTGGGTTTCGGGCACCCGGGGACGGGCGCGGCCCAGCGGGCGGATACTCACGGTGACCATGGGCGAATGACGGGGGACGCGCCGATGGAGGTCGACAGGCGCGGCGGCCGGCTGCGGGGGTGGCTGCTCGACGCCGGCTCGGAGCAGGCCTCGCAGCGCCCCGGGCCGGGCGGGCATCCGCCGGAGCACCGGCACCATCCGTGGTGGAAGGTGATGTGCCTGACCGGCGTCGACTACTTCTCCACTCTGGGCTACCAACCGGGCATCGCGGCGCTGGCCGCCGGGGCGCTGTCGCCGGTGGCGACGCTGGTGCTGGTGCTGGTGACGCTGCTGGGCGCGCTGCCGGTCTATCGGCGGGTGGCGGTGGAGAGCCCGCACGGTGAGGGTTCCATCGCGATGCTGGTACGCCTGCTGAGCTACTGGCCGGGCAAGTTGCTGGTGCTGGTGCTGCTCGGTTTTGCGGCGACCGACTTCATCATCACCATCACCCTGTCGGCCGCCGACGCGACAGCGCACATCGACGAGAACCCGTTCTGGCCGGACGGGTTCAAGGGGCACGAGGTGCTGGTCACCCTGCTGCTCGTGTCGCTGCTGGGCGCGGTGTTCCTCAAGGGTTTCACCGAGGCCATCGGGATCGCCGTCGTCCTGGTGGCGGCCTACCTGGCGCTGAACGCGGTGGTGGTGGTCGACGCGCTGTGGCGGGTGGTGACGCACCCGAGCGCGGTCGAGGACTGGACCACCGCGCTGACCACCGGGCACGGCGATCCCTGGCTGGTGGTCGGGCTGTCGCTGCTGGTCTTCCCGAAACTGGCGTTGGGCCTGTCCGGCTTCGAGACCGGGGTGGCCGTGATGCCGAGCGTACGGGGCGACCCGCAGGACTCGGAGGCTCGACCGCTGGGCCGAATCCGCGGCACGCGCCGACTGCTCACCACCGCCGCGGTGATCATGAGCGTCTTCCTGATCACCAGCAGCGTGACGACCACCATCCTGATCCCGGCGCAGGACTTCCGGCCGGGCGGGCCGGCGAACGGCCGGGCGCTGGCCTACCTGGCGCACGAGCACCTCGGGGAGGTGTTCGGCACCATCTACGACCTGTCCACCATCGGGATCCTCTGGTTCGCGGGAGCGTCGGCGATGGCCGGTCTGCTCAACCTCGTCCCCCGCTACCTGCCCCGCTACGGCATGGCACCGGCCTGGGCGCGGGCCGTCCGGCCGCTGGTGCTGGTCTTCACCACGGTGGCCTTCCTGATCACTGTCGTCTTCAAGGCCAGCGTGGACGCGCAGGGCGGCGCGTACGCCACCGGTGTGCTGGTGTTGATCACATCGGCGGCGACGGCGGTGACGCTCGCGGCGGTCCGGCGGCGTCAGCGCGGTCGCACCATCGCGTTCGGAGTCATCGCGGTGGCCTTCGTCTACACGACCCTGGCGAACGTGGTGGAACGCCCCGACGGCGTCAAGATCGCGGCCTGTTTCATCGGTGGGATCATCGTGGTCTCGCTGCTGTCCCGGGTGTCGCGGGCCTACGAGCTGCGGGTCAACCGGGTCGAGCTGGACCCGGTCGCGGCCCGAATGATCGACGAGCGCTCCGGGCGGCGGATCCGCCTCATCGCGCACGAACCCGACCACCGGGACGAGGCCGAGTACCGCGCCAAGTTGGCGCAGACCATGGCGGACAACGACTTCCCCGACGACAGCGACGTGATCTTCGTCGAGGTGCACGTCACCGACCCGTCGGACTTCGAGACCGAACTGCTGGTGCGCGGCACCATGGCCGACGACAGCTTCGCGGTGCTCAGTCTGACCAGTGCCTCGGTGCCCAACGCGCTCGCCGTCCTGCTGCTGGAGATCCGCGACCGGACGGGGCGGCGGCCGCACATCTACTTCGAGTGGAGCGAGGGCGGCCCGGCCCGCAACTTCCTGCGCTACCTGGCGTTCGGGCAGGGCGCGATCGCCTCGGTCACCCGGGAGATCCTGCGCCGCCAGGAACCCGACCCGTGTCGCCGGCCGCACGTGCACGCCGGCTGACCTGCGTCCCACCAGATGCTCGACATGATCGTTCTGGCCGAGGCGCTAGCTTCCTCGAATGAGCTACGACATGTTCGTCCAACGGTTCGAGCAGGGCGATGCGGCGCCGATGGCGGGTGAGGCGTTCCTGGCCGTCTTCGAACCTCGCGTCGACCGTCGGGAACCCCAACACAGCTACTGGCACATCAGCGCCGATGACGGCGGCACAGCAGACGTCTACGCCGCCCTTGCCGGCGGCACGATCGACAGTCTCATGATCAGCCATTTCTCCGCCGGTGCCACTCTCGACCTGCTCGTCGAGTACGTCAGGCATGCTGATGCTGTCGTGCTTCCACCTAGCTGCCCCACCTTGCTGGCGCACGAAGGGCAGCGGCACCACCTTCCCGACGAGTTTCGCGCCGACGCCCTGGTCGTCCAGGCGGGTGCGGACATAGAGCGCGTCCTGCGAAGCTGCTAGGCGAGCAAGTCCTAACCCAAGGCTGGGGCTGGGGTTACGGCGAAGGGCGCTTTCCATCTGCTGTGGCCGCCCACCATGTCGATGTGTTGTTGAGCGCTATACCTCAGAGGATAAATATGACTCTGAGGTATACCGCTCACTACCGCATCCGCCCCCACGGAGGTGACCGACTGTCACCGCCGGCCGCCGGCCGCCGGCTGCGCCCACCGCCCAGCCAGGGTCAGGAATTACTCGTCCAGGCGATGGGTGATCCATGTGACGTGGTGGGACTAGACAGACCCACGGGCGGAGCATCCGGGCCACGCCGGTTCCTCGCCCCATGTGCGCGCACACCTGAGCCGAGGCGGCCGATCAGTCGTTGGGCTGGCGCCCCAGCAACCGGATCTCCTCGTTGTCCAGCGCGGCCTGGAGTTCCTGCAGAACCAGGTCGTCGATCTCCCGGTTGTCGCGCAGCCGGGTGATCTCCCGCCGCTTGTGCGCGAGGACCCCGAGGCGCAGTCGATGTTCCAGGCGACGTTCCTCGGCGGTGTTCCCCCCGATCTCGTTGACGTCCGCCAGGTGTCGTTGGTACTCGGCCTGCAACCGGCGCACCGCCTCCTCCCGGGCACCGACCTCGGCGGCGACCTGCGGTAGGGCGGCCAGTCCCACCTCGGTGGCGCGCCGCTGGGCGTGCCTGGTCTCGTCGACGCGTTCGGGGTCGCCGACCAGTCCCGCCCAGCGCACCACAAGCGGCAGGGTGGTGCCCTGAACGAGCATGATCAGCACGATCACCAACGCGGTGACGAAGATGATCAGGTCACGTTCCTCCACCGGTCGACCGGCGACCGTCATCGTCGGAACGGCCAGCGCGGCGGCGAGCGACACCGCGCCCCGGAAACCGGACCAGCCGCCCACGGTCCCCACCCGCCAGCCGGACGGACTTCCGCCGTCGTCCACCATCCGGCGACGCCGCAGCCGCGCCGACTGCGCGGTGAGGAGGATGAAGAGCAACCGGGTGGACACGACGACCAGGGTGACCATCAGGACGATCACCAGCGCCCGTTGCGGGGAGGTGCTGGTGATGCCCCGCACCGCCCGGGGAATCTGCGTGCCGAGCAGGACGAACAGCCCGCCGTTGATCAGGAACGTGGTCAGGTCCCAGAATGCGTACGCCAGCACCCGGGACCGGGCGCGGATCACCCGTGGGCCGGCGTAGGCCAGCACCAGCCCGGCGACCACCACCGCCAGCACGCCGCTGGCGTGCACCGAGTCGGCGAGCAGGAACGCGCCGAACGGTGTCAGCACACTCAGCGCGCCCTCGCGTAGCGGATCGTCGAGCCGCTTGCGGATCAGCACCACGACGGCCCCGACCAGCAGACCGGAGAGTACGCCGCCGACGCTGGCGCCGACGAACTCCTCACTCACGCCCAGCACGCCCGGCTTCGCGCTCCCCGTGAGTAGACCCACGGCCACCGCGAAAACCACCAGGGCGGTCCCGTCGTTGATCAGGCTCTCCGCGTGCAGCGTGGTGAGGAGCTTGCGGGGCAGCTTTTTGGCGAGCCCGGTGACCGCGGCGGCGTCGGTCGGCGCGAGGACCGCGCCGAGCACCCAGGCGGCGGCGGAATTCACGCCGAACGCCTGCGCGGTGAACGACACCGCCACCATGGTGAGCACCACCAGCACCACGGCGAGCAGCCCGATCACCGGCAGGTTGGCCCGGATCTCCCGCAGGCTGATGGTGAGGCTCTCCCGGTACAGGATCGCCGGCAGGAAGATCAGCAGCACCAGGTCCGGTTCCAGAGTCACCTCGGACAGCGGCGGCGTGAACCCGAGCAGCACCCCGAACGCGATGAGCAGCACCGGCGGGGCGACCCGGTACCGACCGCCGAGGGTGGTGCCGACCAGGACGGTGACGCCCAGCACCACGATCAGGACGAGCACCTCCACGCGTACCCCCTCGATCGTTGCGCGCCGGTGGTTACATCTGACCGCACCCCGGTTGCCGGTTCGGCACGTTCCGGCAAGTCGCCGGGGAGCCCGAGCGCGGCGGACGGGTCGTGTGGCACGGAGATGGGCACCGGAAGGAAGCGTGAGCTGGAAGAGATGAGCTACGGGGACGTTGGTTGTCCCGGCTGCCGTTGGGTCTACGGCTGCTGTGCCACCTTGACTGGACCGATGACGCGACCCGGACGGACCTGGCCAACAGGCAGCTTCCCTGCACGGCTCATGGCTCCGCCGTGCGCCCTGATCAGCTGACGGGTGTATTCAGTAGTCGGCGCTAGCCACGTGCCGTGACATAAACCCCGCGGCCTGGCTGGCCATACACCAAGCCCCGGGCCTTGAGTTGGATCATGACGAACCGGATGACTGTCTCACTCACTTCGTACAGCGCGCAGAGTTGTGATGTGCTGGGCAGCTTGTCGCCGGGCTTCAACACGCCCGACTCGATCTGTCTCGTGATGTCGTCTGCGATCTGTTGATACAGCGGCTCAGCCATCGGTCGTCCTCCCTGCATTCCAGAGAACACGCAGGGGGATTCTTCAGGCGACACGGGGTATCGTCGGTATACCCAGCGTACCCAGTAACGTAGGTTGGAGATGTGCCGATGGTGAGCTTCAACGAATATCTAGCGGCAGTAGCCATGACCCTTGCCCGCAGGCACAAGCCGGTGTGGTCGTGGGTCAGGTGGCGCAACGTCTGCAAGTGCGGGAACGAGCTTCCGTGCCGGACCAGACACAGGATCCCGATCAACCGGGGTCACTGGCCGGGCGAAAGCCGATGACGGAACACGCACCGGTCCTGCCGCTCTGGCTGTGCGAGACGTGCGAGAGGCCCTGGCCCTGTGTCACACGCCGCGCGGAGTTGCTGGGGGAACAGGATCCGGTGCACCTCGCCTACTACCTGAGCCTGTGCCTGATCTCTGCCGGACAGGACATGAGCTGGGCACCCCCGGACGTGCTCCGACGCAGGTTCATCGGTTGGTTGCCGTGAAGGCCGGAGACGTCGTGTTCATTGGCCCGGACTGCTCGGTGCAGTTCACGGGGGACCGGGCGCTGATGATGCGGGTGGCGTCCATCGGCGAGGCCGACCCCTACAACGGGTGGGTGTGGGTTGCGGGGTACGTCCTCGACGCGCGAGGGATGGCCACGGCCAAGCGTGAGCTGTACGTGATCAAAGCCCGGCTGCGCGTCGCCCCGGCCCCCGTGGCGGTCAGCAACCCCGGGCGTAAGGAGCGCGTCACTCGACGCGTACCGGCCTGAGCTTGTCGTTCAAGGTTCGCGCGGTCCGCGATGATCTTCACGGCGCGGAGTCGGTGGGCCGGTAGGCCGGCGGCGGTGTGTCGGGCGTGACTGCGCTAATGCACGCCATCAAGCAGGATCATCGCGTGGTCAGTATCAGCCAGGAGTCCCCTGACGAGACCGAGCGGCGGCTGCGACACGTCATCGCGGCCGCAGACCTCGTCATCTTCGACGGCGAGTGGTCGTTCTTTGAAACGCCGCTTGCTCAGCCACCAGCCCTGACGGCCGATGTGCTGGCCGCGGTGCGCGACGAAGACGGGTGGTCCTGGTTGGCGCCAGCTGGCCCGCTAGGCGGTGAGCGCTTCGCCGTGTTCTCGTTTCACTTCCCGCCGGAGATGGACAACAGCGGGTTCGTCGGCTGGCTGGCTACCGAGTTCAAGCGTCGGTTGGGCACCGGCGTATTCGTCATCTGTGGCCAGAACAGCGGTCGCGGTGGAATCTACGACTACTGGGGCTGTCCGGTCCAGGTCCGGGCGCAGGCCTTACAGGTTCTTGGTGAGTTGCGGGCCGGCCGGTGAGCGATGGAGGCGGGGTAGCGGCTGCTTCGGCCTGCTAACGGTACGGCGCATCGCAACCTATTGAAGGTCGTTGCCATAGGCATGGCTGTGCAACCTGAGCGCTGAGGTTGGGTCGTCGGCGCGGACGCGTGCGGTAAGGGCGCGGGCGGTACGGCGGTGGCCGGCGGCTTCCTCGTCGCGGCCCAGAGCGGCGGCCAGGTCGGCGAGGTGCCCAGCCACCGGGCCGACGGTGACCACTCCGCTGCCGGCAGCCAGTTCGGCGGCGGCCGGGCGGAGCGCGGCGGCGAGGCGTTCCATTGTGGGCCGGTCACCGATGGCCAGCGCCGCCCGAGCGGTGAGGCACAGCCGCACCTCCCGCAGCAGGTCGTGCGGCCCGTCTGGCAGCGACCGTAGCGCGGCTCGGGTGGCCCTGCGGTCGTCGGCGGCAGCGAGCAGCAGGGGCTGGACCCAGGGCTCGTGCGGGCCCCAGTCCAGCCGCGCCCAGTCCTCGTCGTCCGGCCCGGGAATCGGTCGCCGCCCGGGGACCAGCCAGGCGTCACCTGCCTGCGGGGGGTCGCTCACCGCGTCGGCCAGTCGCAGGCCGAGCAGGGCGAGCGGGAGGAGCCCGCGGGTCAGGCCCGGCATGCTGTCGGCGGGCAGTCGGTCGGCGGCCGACCGGTACGCGTCCGCCGCCGCGGCCGACTCGCCGTCCAGCGCCAGCCGCAGCGCGGCGTACCACCGGGTGAAGACGCCGACCAACGGCAGTTCGTACCGTTCGGCGAGGCGGTCGGCGGCGCGGGCGTGCGCGTCGGCAGCGGGCCGGTCGGCCAGCGCGCAGCCGGCCTGGACCAGGATGAGGTGGCCCAGCACCTCGAAGGTCACCAGTTGGTGCCGGGCGGCCAGGTCGACCAGTTCGGCGCCGATCCGGGCCCGCTCACCGGCCTGGCCGACCCGGTCGAAGGCGTGCATGAAGCGAGCGTTGAGCGCGAAGGCCAGCAGCCCTGGGTCGCCGACGGTCCGGGCGATCGTCTCGGCCTCGTCCGCCGCACGGCGGCCACGAGCTGTGGTGGAGCCGCGCAACTCCAACGCGAGGGTGCTCAGCAGCCGGCTGCGCCGCGCCGAGGCGGTCGAGCCGAGAGCGGTCAGCGCGTGTTCGGCGGCGCGGACGATGTACCCGGAGAGCAGGTCGTCGTCGTTGCGCGTCCAGATGGCAGGCACGTCGAAGCCCGCCAGCACCTCCTCGATCAACAGGGCGTCGCCGCCGGACTCGGCGGCGGCGATCGTCTCGGCCCGCTGCCGCCGCGCCTCCGCCAGCCGGCCGGTCACGGCCAGCGCGCGCCCCAGGCCGAGCAGCGCGGTCAACCGCTCGCGGTGCGCGACCCCACCGGCGCGGTCGTACGCCTCGATCGCCTGCCCCCACAGGCGGGCTGCCTCGTGCGGGTTACCGTCGCGTTCGGCCCGCTCGGCGGCAGTGCGGGCGTACGCCGCCGCGCGACCGGCAGCGACCGGCCCACCGGCGCGGAGCAGGTGGTACGCGAGCGCGGCAGGCTCGACGGGTTCCCGTTGCCGCAGCACCTCGGCGACGGCCGCGTGCCAGGCGGCGCGGCGCGGCGCGGACAGGTCGGCGTAGAGCGTGTCGCGGACCAGGATGTGGGTGAAACGCAGCCGCCCGTCGGCCTCCCGCTCGCTGAGGAACCCGGCCTGCAGGGAAAGGTCCACGGCGTCCAGCGCTGCCGTCGGGTCACCGGCCAGCGCGCTGAGCACCTCCGGGTCGAGGTCCCGGCCGAGCACGGCGGCCTGCCGCAGCACGGTACGGGCCGACGCGGGCAACTGCGCCAACCGGTGCCGGATCACGTCGCGCACCCCGGGTGGCACCGTGGCCAGGGCCGTCTCGCCCTCGCCCGCGTACAACTGGGCCAGCTCGCGGACGAAGAACGGGTTGCCGCCGCTACGGTGCTGGATCAACTGGACGGTGGCCGGGTCCAGGTCCGCCCCGACGACGGCGCGGGCCAACTCACCGGTCGCCGACGCGGACAGGCCGGCGAGATATTCGCGCACCGGCTCCAGCCCGGCGACGCGGGCCAGGACGGCGGTCAACTCCGGGCTGATCTCGGTGGCCCGGTAGGTGCCGAGGACCAGCACCGGCCCGGTGGCCGGCTGCGGGCCGACGAGCAGTGCGGTCAACAGGTCCAGGGTGTCAGCGTCGGCGCGGTGCAGGTCGTCGAGGACCAGCAGCACCGGTCCTCGGTCGGCGACCGCCGAGACCAGCGACGCCACGGCACGCTGGCGGCGGAACCGCGTCCCGGCCGGGTCGACCGAGCCGTCGGCCTCGCCGACCCCGTCCGGTCCGGCGCCCTCGTCCTTCGACCCGGCCAGCGCCTCGGTGACCTGTGTCCACGGCCAGGCCGGCGGTGCGCCCTCGTACTCCGGGCTGCGTCCCCACGCCGTGGCCCAGCCCTCGGCGGCGAGCCGCCGGGCCAACGTCTCGGCCAGGGCGCTCTTCCCAGCGCCCGGCTCGCCGCTGAGGAGCGCCAGGGTGGGTCGGCGGCGCTGGGCGGTCGCGTCGGCGGCCCGCTGGAGCCGGACCAGCTCCGCATCGCGGCCAACCAACGGTCGCCCCGGCGCCGATCCCGACAGGCCACCTCGAACGGGTCCGGCCGCGACGGCCACCGCGGGGGTGCGGGTGAGGTGAGCCGCCTGGGCCAGGATGTCGGCCTCCAGTCGCCGCAGCTCGGGCCCCGGGTCCACCCCCAGCGCGGACACCACGGCGTCGCGGGCGTCGCGCAGCGCGGCCAACGCCTCGCCCTGCCGGCCGGCGCGGTAGCGGGCCAACGCGAGCAGCCGCCAGGCGTCCTCCCGCAGCGGATGGCCGGCGAGGTGGGCGGGCAGGTCGGCGGCGGCCTCGTCCGGCCGACCCAGCGCGAGCAGCGCCTCGGCCCGCCGTTCGACGGCGAGCATCCGCAGCTCGTCCAGCCGGTTGATCTCCGCGACGGCCCAGAACGCGCCCGCGCAGTCCGCGTACGCGGGTCCGCGCCAGAGCCCGAGCGCCGTGTCCAGCGCGGCCAGCGCCGGTGCGGGCAGTTCGGCAGTCAGCAGTCGTCCCGCCTCGCCGACGGCCGCCTCGAAACGTGCGGCGTCCACCGCGTCCGGGGCGGTGCGCAGCGCGTACCCCGAGGGTTCGGTGACCAGGAGGCGGGGTGGCTGCCGGGGCGGCCGGTCGGGCTCCAGCGCCCGGCGCAGGTCGGCGACGAAGGTCCGGATCGCGCCCACCGCGCCGTCCGGCGGGACCTCCCACAGGTCGTCGACGAGGCGATCCACCGGCACCACCCGGCCGTGGGCGATCAACAACCGGGCCAGCACCAGGCGCTGCCGGTGCCCCCGCAGCGGGACCGGGCCGCCCCCGGTGGCGGCGGTCACCGGCCCGAGTACGCCGAACGTCACCTCCACCGGTGGCGTCGGCTGCCTGGTCATGGCACCAATCTAGGCGGCTGTGCCGGCCCGCACTGATCCGACGCTGACCGTCCGCTGATCACCTCGGGGCAGGCTCGACACCGTACGACGGCGACGGGTCACCGCCCGAGCCGGCCCTGCTCACCAGGAAGGTTCCCCGTGGAGCCGAGGATCAACGGATTCGACTACCAGCGCGTCACCGTCGCCGACGGTGTGACGCTCGCCGCCGCCGTGGGCGGCTCCGGGCCGCCGATCGTGCTGTTGCACGGCTTCCCGCAGACCCACCTCATGTGGCGGCACGTCGCGGCCGACCTGGCCGCCGACCATACTGTCATCTGCCCCGACCTGCGCGGCTACGGCGACAGCGACAAGCCGGTGGACGCCGACGGCACCGGGTACGCCAAGCGGACCATGGCCGCCGACGTGGTGGCACTGGCCGGCGCGCTCGGTCATGAGCGCTTCGCCCTGGCCGGGCACGACCGGGGCGCCCTTGTCGCGTTCCGTGCCGGCCTCGACCACCCGGCGGCGATCAGCCGGCTCGCCCTGCTCGACGTGCTGCCCACCCTGGACATGTGGGACGTGCTGCACGGCGCCAGCGCCGCTGTCGCCTTCCACCTGTACCTGATGGCGCAGCCGCCGGGCCTGCCCGAGGAGCTGATCGGCGCCAGCCCGGACGCGTTCTTCGGCCACTTCCTGGACGTCTGGACCCGCGACCCGGGTGCGCTGCCGGCCGAGGTGCGCGCCACCTACCTGCGCGCGTCCCGCACCGCGGTCGCCTCGATCGTCGCCGACTACCGGGCGTCCGCCGGCATCGACGTCACCCACGACACCGCCGACCGCGCGGCGGGCAACCGGCTGCGGATGCCGGTGACAGTGCTCCAGCAGGACTGGGGTGCGGCGCTCGGCTACGACGCGGCCGGGGTGTGGCGGGCCTGGGCCCCCGACCTCGACCACCAGACGGTCACCTGCGGGCACTTCATGGCCGAGGAAGCGCCCGCGGTGGTGGTCGGGGCGCTGCGCGCCCTGCTGCGGCGGTGATCGGCCGCCGCTGAGCGCCGGTCGCCTGCGGTAATACTTCCGACACTGTGCGCGCCGAGGTCGCGCGGGCGCCGCCGCTGCGCGCCCTCGGCGTCCCGCACGTCGCCGAATATGCCCCTGACCTGCGAAAATGCGACTTCGCACAGGTGGACGCGAACCGGTCGGCGGTGATAGACAGGCAGATATCGGCAGCCAACGGCGGCGAGTCGCCCATCGATCGTTCTCCCGCACCGTCGCCCTCGGGCTTCGCCGCACGGACCGCTCCGCGATCGCGATCCACCCCACGGCACCGGCCCCGGTGGCGGACCGGTGAGCACGATCATCGACCAAGGAGTCGCTGTGGGGCATCTGCGGAACCGCGCGAAGCACCAACCGTTCGAGGTGGCCGCGCTGATCACGACCCCCATCTGTGGGGTCCTGCTGCTCACGCTCGACGTCCGACCACCGTCGGTCCAACTGGCCATGCCGGAACCCATCCAGCTCGGCTGGGAGGTAGCCCTGATCGCCGTCGGCGTGGGCGGGCTGCTGGGCATCCTGTGGCCCGGTCGGCTCTCCACCGGCCTCGGCATCGAGTTCGCGTCCGTGCTGGTGCTCGGCACCATCACCGGCATGTACGCGGTGGCGCTGGTGGCGGTGGCGGGCCGGCAGGGCGTCGTCGCGGCGTCGTTGATCAGCGCGGTGCCACTGGGGTCCTTCTGGCGGGTCGCCCAGATCGTCGCCGACCTGCGCTGCCTGGCCTACGGCCATCAGTGCGCGACTCACCGACAGGTCGTGGGAGGCGTCACGTGATGTCGGTATCGACACCCGAGGCGCCGCACTGGGTGCAGATGCTGCTCAGTCTGCTCGGCGTGCTCGGCGGTACGACCGGCCTGGCCGCCATCGCCACCGTCGTGTCCCAGCGGGGCAAGTTCAAGGCCGACGCCGCCGACACGCTCACCGAGGCCGCCCTGACCCTCGTGCAACCCCTACAGATGCGGATCACCGAGTTGGAGAGCGAGGCGGTGAGCGCACGGTCGGAGTTGACGCTGCTGCGCGAGCAGGTCAACCAGTTGCAGTTCGTCGTCCGGGTGCTGACCCGGACCCTCGACCGGTGGCGTGCCGCCGTGCACGCCCCCGACGCCACCCTGCGCAGGATCCGCTCGGTGGTCGCGGAGTCCGAGCGGCTGGCCGAGGAACAGTGACGGGTATCGCCGGCGGCTCATCCGCCGTCCGGGAGGCGGAGTCGGCCGGCGAGTTCCCGCAGCGCCGCCCGGAACTCGGGTTCGGTCTCGTCCGGGCGGTGCCCGCGCAGCGGTGGCGGTCGACGCTCCCCCGGTGACGGCAGCAGGTCCCGAGGGTCGCGCAGCCTGCGGTCGACCCGCCCGGCCGGGTCGGCGGCGTCCGGCGGCGGATCGCCGGGCCGGTGCGCGGCGAAGATCCAACCGCCGACCGGGTCCGTGTCGCGCCAGAGGTTGAGCCACCGCCAGCCGACCCGCTCCCCCACCTCGCGCAGCACGTTCTCGTTAAGGTACGCCGGGAAGAGCCGGGCGTAGAGCCGGTCCAGCGGGGAGCCGTAAGTGAGCAGCGCGACCCGTTGACGTGTTCGCGGAGGCAGCCGCAGCACCGCGAGGGCCAGCAACGCCGAGCCGTGGCTGTGCCCGCACAGCACCACCCCGGCATGCCGCTCGGCCAGTTGGGTGATCCGGTCGGCCAGCTCCGGCACCGCGCGGTCGGCGTAGCTCGGGGGCGCGAACGGGTGGGCGGCCCGGGGCCAGAAGGTGCCCAGGTCCCACAGGATCCCGACGTGCCGGCGGAACCATGACGTCCGGTAGGCGAACACCCCACCGGACAGCAGGACGAGGACCACGGCGACGACGACGTAGGTGCCCCCCGTGAGTGCCATCCCGACGAACCCGACCGGCAGCCCGAGAACCTGCCGCGCCACCTCGTCCGGTTCGCGCCCGAACTGCCCGAGCAGACTCGTGGCCAGCCCGATCACCGCGAGCGCCGCGTACGCGGTGGCCAGCAGGCCCAGCCACTCGGTGAACCGCGCCCGGGCCACGGCCCTGGTGACCTCCCGCAGCCGCCCGGTCGCCTCCGGCGGCGGCGCGGGAAAGTCGCTGGCGGTGATGTCCGCCGCCGCACGCCGGCGGCGACGCCGCGACAGGACGGTCAACGCGCCGCACACCAGCACCGCCGCGACCACGTGCAGGAACGCCGCCAGGATCGTCCAGCGGTACGGCAGCGGCGGCTCACCGTCACCGCGATAGCCGCCGAGCAGAACGCCCGTCTGATAGACGAGGCCGGCCGAGAGCGCACCGGACAGACCGACCGCGATGGCCGCGATGACCGTCGCGCCCAGTCCTCGCCGCAGCGCGGACCGACCGTTCGCACGACCGGGGTGCCACAGCACCAGCCCGCAGAGCAGCACCAGCAGCACCATCTGGCCGAGCAGCGCCCCGCCCGTGATCGCGCCGTAGCCCGGGAGCGCGGCCGACGACGGCCAGCCCCGCTCGTCGGTCGCCACGGCGACCAGGGTCGCCACAGTCAGCCCGGCCGCCACCAGGCCCGCCGCGCGGGCGGTCCAGGTCGACATCCGCACGGTCGCCGCACTGTCGATCAGCCCCGGCGCGGCGAGCAGGCCGACGCAGGCCAGCAGGATCGCCGCGCTGAGCGTCAGAAGCAGCGTCGTCGCGGGCGTCGCGCCGCCGGCGCGACGGGCCGCCAGCAACAGGAGATCGAGTACCGCGAGCGCGGCGGCGACGTGGATCGCCCGCAGCCGCTCCACAAGCGGCTCCACCGCCCACAGTGGGTTGCCGGCCGGACGGGACCGGCGGGTTCCGAGCACCCGCAGGAGCGCGACCGCGGCGATCGGCAGCAGCGCCAGCACGGCCAGCCGCTGCCCGACGTGTCGGCCGTCGAAACCGGCAAGCGTGTCGAAGGGCGCCCGGCAGCGGGCCGCGCCGAGACATCGCCAGGCGAGCAGGTCGAGGGCGACCCCGGCGATGGACACCACGTACACCACTGTGAGGTTGAGCGCGAGGAGGCGGCACAGGACGGTGACCCCGGCGGCGGCGCGGCCGGCGGGCCGCATCCACACCGCCAGGTTGCTGAGCATGAACGGCAGCAGGAAGACCATGGAGAGCGTCCGAGCCACAGTGCCCGAGGGCAGGTCACCCCAGCGGTACGCCTCCAGCGTCAGCCCGTCCCGGTCGGTGCCGTCGGACCCGGCGCGGCGGTGGAAGCCCCCACTGTCGTCGCCCGCGACCTGCCGCACCCTCGCCTCGCCCAGCACGACCGAGGGTTGCGCCCCCGACACGCCGTGCACCCGCAACTCCACCACGTCGTCGCGTCGCGGTTGGTCGCCGTGCCTGGGTGGCCTCTCCGGCATCGGGGCGGTTACCCGTGCCGTCGCAGATCGGGCGCATCGCTCCCCCCGGCCGGGCGGGACTGCCGCCACAGTCCGGGCATCGCGTCGACCACGACGATCAGCAGCAACACGCCGGCGACGACGGCACTGTTGGCCAGTTGCGGGAGTTTCTGGGTCGCCCACCCGAACACGACGATGGCCGGCACACCGACCAGGCGCGCCCAGGGCAGGCTGGTGTCGACCATCGCCGAGAGCAGGATCCGGGCGGTCAGGAACAGCGCCGGGCCGACGACGCCCACGGCCAGCCAGCCCGGATCGCGTTCTCCCGGATCGCCGATGGTCAGCTCCATGCCGACGGTGGTGGCCAGGACTCCGGCGATCATGACGACGTGCAGGTAGCCGGCCAGGAGCGCCAGTTTGCTGCCGGGCGGGCCGGCCGCCACGATGCTGGCGCCCAGTCGCGTGCCGGCGGGCACCAGGTAGAGCCGGGCGAGGGCCACCGCTGTCACGAACGCCAGGGCGAAGGCCACTGTGCTCTCCCGGTCCATGCCGGAGTCTCCGTACGCGACGCCGGAGACCAGGATCAGCTCGCCCAGCGCGATGATGAAGATCTGCTGGTAGCGCTCGGAGAGGTGCTCACCGTTCACCTGAAGGTCCGGCCAGGAGCTGCGCCCGAGCCGCGGAAACGGCCAGCGCAGCCGGGCGAGGGCGTACTCCAGCACGATGGCGAGCGCCCAGAACGCCTCCCGGGCCGGGGCGACTACCGCCCCGACCACCCACAGCACGCCGGAGATCGAGAACCAGATCGCCACCCGCAGGCTCCGCAGTTGCAGCGGGTGCCCCCGCAGCGCCGGGATCAGCAGCGCAGCTCGACCGAGGTGGATGGCCACGTAGGCGACGGCGAACAACCCGGCGTGCGAGTCGAACGCGGTGGGCACGGCGGCGGCCATCAGCAGGCCGCCGAACATCACCCAGAGCAGGAGTACGACGATCAACGGGGCACGCGGGTCGAACCAGTCCGCCGACCAGGCGGTCACAAACCACACCCACCACAGCGCCGCCAGCATCACCAGCACCTGGAAGGCGCCGTTGGCGCTGTGGTCGTTCAGCAGCGTCCGGGACAGCCGGGTCAGCGCGAAGATGAAGGCCAGGTCGAAGAAGAGCTCCAGGAACGACGTCCGGCGGGGGTTCTCCCGCCGCTGGAGCAGCCGCCCGGGGAGCCCGCTCGCCATCGCCCCCCTTCCCCGACGTCACCTGCCGCCCCAGTCGTACCACCCGCCCGGCCGGCTTCGGGTCGGTTCCGCCAGGCCCGGCCGCTTCCCACGGCGGGCGGCGCCACCCGTCGGCGCGCCCTCATGGCGTGCGCCCCGACGTCGGGGCGCCGGTCGCGACCAGGTCCGCCGCCACGTCCCAGAGTCGCTGCGCGTTGCCCGGATCGATCGCGTACGCCGCCACACCGCTGTAGTCGGCGGGTCGCTCGGTGACGACCGGTGCCTCGGCGCAGTCCTCGAAGTAGCGACCGCCGACGCCGTCGAGCAGCGGGGACGCGGCGAGCAGCACCGAGGTCGCGGCCCCCTGCTGCGGGGTCTTCTGCCGCTCCCTGGGCGTACGCAGCCCGCCGGTGTGCTTCTGCAGGCCGGTGGCGATCGCACCCGGGTTGAGCGCGTTGGCGTAGATGCCCTCGCCGGACCAGCGGCGGGTCACCTCGACGGCGAGCAGGGCCTCGGCGCTCTTGGACTGCCCGTAGGCCAGCAGCGGGTCGTACGGCCGGAACGCGAAGTGCAGGTCGTCGAAGATCACCGGGGAGAAGAGGTTGCCACTGGAGCTGACCGACACCACCCGGGCGCCACCGGCGGCGACGAGCGCGTCGTGCAGGCCGACGGTCAACGAGTAGTGCCCCATGAAGTTGGTGGCGAACTGCATCTCCCAGCCCTCGGCGGTCCGCTCCAGCTCGGGCAGCGCCATGATCCCGGCGTTGTTGACAAGCATGTGCAGCGGCTGGTCCCAGCCGGCGACGAACCGGCGTACCGAATCCTGGTTGGCCAGGTCCAGCTCGCGGACGCTGACCCGGCCCGCGCCGATGTCGGCAGCGGCCTGCTCGCCGGCGCTGACCCGACGTACCGCGAGCACGACCTCGGCGCCGGCGGCGGCCAGCGAGCGGGCGGTCTCGACGCCGATGCCGGCGGCGCCTCCGGTGATGACGGCCCGTTTGCCGGTCAGGTCGACTCCGGCGAGGACCTCGTCCGCGGTCGAGGTGAAACCGAACGGGGTCGTGATTCGCTCGCTCATCCTTGTCCCAACTCTCGGTGGCGCTTACGCCCCAAACTGTCACCCCACCGGCCGGGGTTAGCCGGGTTCCTGGTTTTCCTGGTAGTGGCAGGACCAGGATGGGCGGCCGATGGCCGCTCCTACGATGGGTTGGTGCGCACTGCCGGTCCGCTCGGCGAGTACCTGCGTGCCCGGCGCGAGCTGATCACGCCGGGCGACGTCGGGCTGCCCGCGCACGGCCGTCGGCGGGTGCCCGGCCTGCGGCGCGAGGAGTTGGCGCTGTTGGCCGGCATCAGCGCCGACTACTACCTGCGGCTGGAGCAGGGACGTGACCGGCACCCGTCGACGCAGGTGCTCGACGCGCTGGCCCGGGCGTTGCGGCTGGACGCGGCGGCCACGACGCACCTGCGCCGACTCGGCGAGCAGGCGTCGACCCGCCGCCCGGCGCGGCGGCCGGAACGCGTACCGGTGGGCATCCGACAGTTGGTCGGCTCGTGGACGGAGACCCCCGCCCTGGTGCACGGCCGGCACCTGGACGTCCTCTTCGCCAACCCGGTGGCGACCGCGCTGGCGCCGATCTACGCGGTCGGCGTGAACCTGCTGCGCGCGGTCTTCCTGGACCCGGCAGTGCCGTCGCTCTACCCCGCGTCGGAGGCGGTCGCGGCCAACGCGGTGGCCGGCCTGCGCGCGCAGGTGGGCGCCGAGGTCGACGACCCCCGGCTTCTCGAACTTGTCGAGGAGTTGTCCGCCGGCAGTGAACGGTTCCGGCGGTTGTGGGCCCGGCACGACGTGGTCCCCCGCGCCGGTGGCGGGGTGCGGGTGTTCCGTCATCCCCGGGTGGGCGAGCTGGAGTTGCGGTACGAGAAGCTCACGATCGCCGGCACGACCCAGTCGCTTGTCGTCTACCACGCCGAGCCGGGCAGCCCGTCGGCGCGCGCGCTCGCCCGGTTGGCCCGGGACGCGGTGGGTGGGGTGCCCGGTCCGGCCGGGTCCCGGCAGCGCTAGCCGGCGGTGGCCCGTTCGGCGACCACCACCGAGATCCCGTCGAGGACGCGTTGCAGGCCGAACTCGAAGGCGTACTCCGGGCCGAAGGCGGCGCCGTGCTCCTGGCCGGCAGCGGTGCCGACCCGGGCGGCGGTCGGGTAGGTCCCGGCCGTCAGGAACGTCTCCAGCCAGGGCGCGTGCGACTGCCACCACTGACCGTCGGTCATGCCGGTCTCCCGCTCCAGGTCGACGACCTCGGACTCGGCGCGGGCGGAACTCCTCACGTGCCCGAGGACGAGCGTGAGCACCGCGTCCATCTCGACGTCGGTGAGCCCGATGTCGGCGACCGTGTTCAGCTCGCTGTCGTACTTGGCCACCAGGTGGGGGCCGAGCACGGGTCGGGTGGTCTCGGCCCGCAGCATCCACCGGTGCCGCTGGTAGAGCGCGAGATTGTCGCGGGCGACCCGCTCCAGCCGGATCCGCCAGTCTCCCTCGACGGTGGGGCGCGGCATCTCCCCGTACGCGGTGTCGATCATGACGGCGACGAGTTCGGCCTTGCCCGGCACGTAGGTGTAGACGCTCATCGTGCCGACGCCCAACGCCTCACCGACCCGGCGCATGGTCAGCGCGTCGAGGCCCTCGGTGTCGGCGATGTCGATAGCGGTCCGGACGATCCGGTCGACGCTGAGCCCCGGGCCGGCGCTGCGGCTTGTCGGTTCCCTGGTGCGCCAGAGGATGGCCAGGCTGCGGGCCGGGTCCGCGGTCGCCTTGCGTTCGCTCGCCATGGTCCGGTCATCCTAACAACGCGACCGTACGCCGTACGCCGCCCGTGCGCGGGGTCACCGGGGCCAAGGTCAGAGCTTTTCGCGGTCGTCGGACAACGTCGGGCCGGCGGCGGCGGGCACGAGGTGCCGCACCTCCGGTTCGTCGTCGGTCAACTCCCGGGCCCGTTCCTCGGCCGCGCGATCCTCGCCGGTCAACCGACCGCCATGCTGGCGCAGGTGTTCGTCCCAGGACGGCACCAGATACACCTCGACGAACCGGTCCGTCGTCTCGGCCGGCCGGAACAGGCCCCAACGCATCGCACCGGTCCGCTGCCGCGCGCCGCGCACCAGGTCCATCGCGGCGAGGAACGACCGGACCCGCTCCGGACGAACGGTGTACTGCACCGTCACCAGCACCGGCCCCACCCCCGGGTCCGGCTCGTGCGCCAGGTGCAGTTGCGGCCAGTAGGCCGCCGGCTCACGGTTGACCGACCGCAGGTCCGGTAACGGCCAGATCCGACTGGTCGCGGTGCCGACAAGCATCAGCGCCGCCGCCGCGAGGTAGGCGAGGACCAGCCCGGCCATGTCGGCCACCAGCCCCCAGACCAGCGCGCCGACCGCCTGCCCGCCGGCGAAACACACCTGGTAGACGGCCAGCCCCCGGGCCCGTACCCAGGTGGGCAGGAAGAGCTGCATCTCGGCGTTGACGTTGGCCAGCACCGTCACCCAGGCCATCCCGGCGGGCAGCAGGGCGAGGAGCACCAGGGGCACCACCCGCACGGTGCCGACCACTGTCAACGCCACGGTGAACAGCCCTCCGGCGATCAGCAGGAGCTGGTTGGCCGACAGCCGGGTGCGGATCACGGCCAGCAGCACACCGCCGGCGATGGCGCCCACGCCGAGAGCGGCCAGCAGCAGCCCGTACCCGCCGGAGCCCAACCCCAGCCGCCGGGCAGCCACCAACGGCAGCAACGCCCACAGCGCGCTGGCCGGGACCACGAAGACAAGTGCACGACGCAACAGGCGGCGCACTGTCGGCGAGTGACGGACGTACCGGCTGCCGGCGCGCAGGGCGGCGGCGAACCGCTCGGGCACCTCGACGGCGCGGGCGTTGCCGGGTCGCCAGCGCCACAACGCGTAGGCGAAGATCCCGAACGCGACGGCGTTGAGGCCGAAGACCGGGGCGACGCCGGTGCGGGCGATCAGCACACCGGCCACCGCCGGCCCGACCGCCCGTGCCACGTTCACGCTTATCGAGCCGAGCGCGGACGCCGACCGTAGCTGGCCGGATGGCACCAGTTCCGGTATCACCGCCGCCCAGGCCGGCAGGGTGAGCGCCTGCCCGACCCCGAACGCGAAGGTGAGGGTGAGCAGCAGCGCCGGAGGCATCCGGTTGGTGTGGGTGAGCAGTGTCAGCGCCACCGCCACCGCCACCAGGAACAGCTGCACGGCGATCAGCAGGTGCCGGCGGTCGAAGTTGTCGGCCAGCACCCCGGCGGGCAACGCCAGCAGCAGCACCGGCAGCAGGCTGGCGGTCTGGACAAGCGCGACGAGAGTGGACGCGTTGGAATGGTGGATCAGCAACCACTGCGCGCCGACCGTCTGCATCCAGGTGCCGATGTTGGCGGCGAGCAGGGCCAACCACAGGTTGCGGTAGACCGCGATCCGAAGCGGCGCCCAGGCCGACGCCGGACGGTCGTCGGGTCCGGCTCCCGCCGTCACCACCGCCCGTCCGCGCGCAGCACGCGCTCACCGGACACGTAGAGATCGTCGGGTTTGAGCAGCAGCAGTCGGACGACCTCGGTGGCGACCTGTTCCGGCATGGCGTACACCTCGTCCAGGAACTCGGCACCCACCCGTTCCTGCAACCGCGTCGGCATCGGCCCGGGGTGCAGCTGCATCACCTTGACCCGGTTGCTGTGCTGCGCCTCGGCCAGCGAGTCGACGAGGCTGCTGCCGTAGCTCTTGGTGGCCCGGTAGACGGGGATGCCCGGTCGGGGGGCCGCCAGCGCCATCGCGCCGATGTACACGACATTCCCGTGGCCCTGCCGGTGCAGGTGCCCCACCACCTCGCGCAGCAGGTACGTGATACCCAGCACGTTGATCTCCACAGCTCGGCGGACCTGCTCCACGGACAGGTCCGCCAGCTCACCTCCCGCCCACATCGAGGCGCAGGCCGCCACCCCGTCGATCGTGCCGTAGCGCTCCACCACCTCGGCGAACCCCTCACGGACCTGCTCATAGGAGGCGATGTCGCAGACCGTGCCGTCGCACCCCAGCTCGTCGGCCGTCGCGTCGACCTCGGACGGCACGTTGCCGAACACCACGACTTGGTGCTCGTCGACCAGCAGCTGGGCCACCGCGAGGCCGAGCCCGCTGGTACCGCCGACAATCACGAAGGTTCTGGCATCCATATCTCTCCAGCCGCCACCCGGACAGGTCACGTGCGCCGCGTTCTTCCCGTTTCCGGAGCCCGCACACGCGGTCGGCCGGTAGTGCTGGACCTACCTCGGAAAGTGGATCTGGACGGCTGGGGCGGCCGGTCGCCCGCGATTAGCGTCAGCGGCATGACCTCGCAACTCCCTCCTCGGCTGGCCACGGCGCTGCGTCGCCGCGACTGGCTGATCTCCGCGTGGCCCTGGCGGGCGCTGGCCTACCTGATCAGCACCGTGCCGATCGCGGGCCTGCTCGCCGTCGGGCTGCTCGTCATCGGCGCACCGCTGCTGGCCGCCGCCAACGGGCTGCTGCTGCACGGCCGGCCGCCGGGCGTCGCGCTCGTGCTCTTCCTGGCGGTCGGCAGCCTCACCCTGCTGGCATTGGCGCCGATCGTGAGCTACCCGGTGGCCGTCATCGAGCGGTGGCGGCTCGGGCTGGTGGACAACCGCCCGTTGCCCGCCGCACCGTGGCCGGGGCTTGTCGCCCGCTACCGCAGCGCCGCGACCTGGCGCGAGGTGGCGTACCTGTTCTGGCTGGGCGGGTTCGCGCCGGTCGCGTACTGGGTCTTCCTGCTGCTGGTGCTGCTCGACGTCGGGATGATCACCAGCCCGTGGTTGGCCGGGGACGCCGAGCCGGTCGTCATCTGGCGCCCGATCGAGAGCACCGGCGAGGCCATCCCGTACGCGATAGTGGCGGTGCTGCTGCTGCCGGTCTTCTGCTACGCGGCCGGTCTGCTCGCCGCCACCCAGGCCGCCGTGGCCCGGTGGGCACTGGCCTGGCCCGTCGACACGGCGGCGCTGCGCGAGGTCGCCAGGTCGCGCACCCGGCTGGTCGGCGCGTACGAGGCGGAACGGCGCCGGATCGAACGGGACCTGCACGACGGCGCGCAGCCGCGACTGACAAGCCTCACCCTTCAGCTGGGCCTGGCCCGGTTGGACGTACCCGAGGACTCCCCGGCCGCCCGGCCCCTCGCGGTCGCACACGACCAGGCGCGGGGCCTGATGGTGATGTTGCGGCAGTTGGTGCACGGCATTCGTCCGCAGAGCCTCACCGACCTCGGTCTGGCCGGTGCCGCGAGCGAGCTGGCGGACGCCGCCACCATTCCGGTCACCGTGCACGCCGACCTCGACGGCGAGTTGCCGGAGATCGTCGAGACCACCGCCTACTTCGTGGTGTCCGAGGCACTGGGCAACGTCGCCCGGCACGCCGGGGCGACCCACGCCGAGGTACGCCTCAGCCGGGCCGGCGGGGACCTCGTCGTCGAGGTGGCCGACGACGGCCGTGGCGGTGCCGACCCCACCCGGGGCACCGGCCTGACCGGACTCGCCGACCGGATCGCCGCCGTGGACGGCCGGCTGCTGCTGTCCAGCCCGCCCGGCGGGCCTACCCTGGTCCGGGTGGAGCTGCCGTGTCGTCGGTGACCCGAGTGGTCCTCGCGGAGGACGAGGTGCTGCTGCGGGAGGGCCTGGTCGCGCTGCTGACCCGCTTCGAGTTCACTGTGTGCGCCGCCGTCGGCTCCGCGCCCGAGTTGCTGGGCGCGGCCCGCGAGCACGAACCGGACCTGGTGCTCACCGACATCCGGATGCCGCCGGGCCGCCGCGACGACGGGCTCCGGGCGGCCGTCGCGTTACGCGCCGAGCGACCCTACCTGCCGGTGGTGGTGCTCAGCCAGTACGTACAGACCGGGTACGCGGCGGCGCTGCTGGACAGCGGCGACGGTCAGCGGGTCGGCTACCTGCTCAAGGACCGGGTGGCTGAGGTCACCGAGTTCGTCGACACGCTGCGCCGGGTCACGGCGGGCGGCACCGCCATCGACCCGGACGTGGTGCGGCAGCTGCTGCACCGCCCGCGCGATCCGCTCGCCGCGCTCTCCGCCCGGGAACGCGAGGTGCTGGCGCTGCTGGCCGAGGGCCGGTCGAACGCGTCGATCGCCGGGCGACTGCACGTCAGCGAGGCGGCGGTGGGTAAGCACGTCGGCAACATCCTGCTGAAGCTCGACCTGCCGCCGAGCGACGACACCAACCGGCGGGTGCTCGCGGTGCTCACCTACCTGCGCAGCGACCCGGCGGGCTGACCCGGGCCGGGCCGAGGTCGGGGCGTAGATTCGACAAGCGGTACCGCCGCCACCGAGGAGCGCGGGCCGGCGAGACGGGGGTACGGCATGGCGGAGGCGTTGCGGGTCGGTCTGCTGGGGTATGGGCTGGCGGGTCGGGTGTTCCACGCACCGCTGATCGCCGCGACTCCCGGGCTGCGGCTCGACGCGATAGTGACACGCGATCCGCAGCGGCGCGAGCAGGCCCGGCAGCACTTCCCGGACGCCCGCCTGGTCGACGACGCCGACGAGCTGTGGCGTACGCCGGATGCGTTGGACCTGGTCGTGGTGGCGACGCCGAACCGGCAGCACGTGCCGATGGCCCGGGCGGCGCTGGCCGCCGGGCTGCCGGTCGTCGTCGACAAGCCCCTCTCCCCGACCGCCGCGGAGGGCCGCGCCCTGATCGACGAGGCGACCGAGCGTGGGGTGCCGCTGACGGTCTTCCAGAACCGGCGCTGGGACGGCGACTTCCTGACCGCCCGCCGGCTGGTGGAGCAGGGCGAGTTGGGGCGGGTGCTGCGCTTCGAGTCCCGGTTCGAGCGGTTCCGTCCGACGATCAAGCTGGGCTGGCGGGAGCTTGCCGGTCCCGAGGAGGCCGGCGGGGCGCTCTTCGACCTCGGCGCCCACCTGGTCGACCAGGCGGTGCAACTGTTCGGCCGGGTCGACCGCGTCTACGCGGAGGTGGACCGCCGCCGCGCGGGTGCGGCTGTCGACGACGACGCCTTCGTGGCGTTGACCCACGCCAACGGGGTGCGCTCGCACCTGTGGATGGGCGCGCTGACCGCGCAGCTCGGGCCCCGGCTGCGGGTGCTGGGCGACCGGGCCGGCTACACGACGTACGGCCTCGACGTGCAGGAGGCAGCGCTGCACGACGGCGGCCGACCGGACCAGCCGGGTTGGGGCGAGGTCCCGCCGGAGCGGTACGGCATGCTCGGCGTGGATGGTGACCTGCGGGCGGTGCCGACCGAGCCGGGCGCGTACCAGAGCTTCTACGCGCAGGTGGCGACGGCGCTGCGCGACGGCACGCCGATGCCGGTGGACCCCCGGGACTCGGTCGCCACTGTCGAGTTGATCGAGCTGGCGCACCTGTCGGCGGCTGAGGGTGTGGTGCTGCCGGTCCCGACCGTCTGACCACCCGTCGCCCCGTCGCCCCGCCGCCCCGTCGCCGCCAAGATCCGCGCAACATCAGGGTTGTTGGTGTCTCCCGCATGTCGGAGGCAGCAACATCCGGGAAGTTGCTCGGATCTTGGGCGCAGACGTAGCAGACGCACGCCGGCTCGCCTCCCACTGCCTGCCGTATTAGTCGGGGTTCTGCTCCGAGAGGGCGTCGTCGGGCACGCGGGCGTCGTCGTCGGTGAGCGCGTCGTCCGAGGTGTGGTCGAGGTTGGCGAGTCGACGCTCGGCCTCGCGAACATCCTCGTCGAGCCTGGGGTTCTCCTCGTCGGGACCCTGCGACATGGGGCGACCTCCTCGGGCACGACCGGCGGACGTTCGTGTACCCGACCTGCGGGCGGAGACACCGCAGCCTGCCGCCAACCCATGATCAAGTGATGAAAAGTAGCTGAATCAGCCCGGTGACACCTACTTCTCATCACCTGATCATGGGTCGAGCCGGACGTCTTCGGCGACCCACAGACCACGACCCTGAAGACCCACCACCAGGCCACGCGTCTGGAGAACGATGATCGCTCTCTGGACCGTGGTCACGCTGACGTCGTAGAGGTCCGCGAGTTCGTTGTAGGTGGGCAGACGCTCTCCTGCTACGTACTCCCCGCTCTTGATCCGGGCGGCGAGATCCTCGGCCACCTCGCGATATCCGCCAGTGGGTATGGGCATGTGAAGGTTCCTTCGTTCGGCACCTTCCATCGGATCACGCTGACCACAGGTCTTCAAGACCAGTGCCACCCCGCCTAGGGGCGGCGGACGTCGACCCTAGGCGGGCCTGATCGTGTCTGCGAAAGGGGATCGACGATGCCGATCGATGAGCCCGTGTCCGCGGCGACCGAATTGTTCGCCGCGGAACGGGTGCTGAATTCGCATTGGACTCGGGCTCTCGACAGGCCCCGGCGAGCAGGCGGCTGCTTCGAGTGTCGAGGTCGCAACGACTGCCCACAGCTAGATTGGGCACTGGCGCTGATGGCAGACGTCGCTTCGATCATGCTTCAGAAGCGGTGAGCTGCGAACTGCGCGTCGTTGAAGAGAAGAGCCGAGCGCCGGGCCGGCCGGGGAGCGCACCGGGCGGAGCCCAGGAGCGTTGCCGGCCCGGCCCGGTGCCGGATCAGCGCTGCTTCAGCTCGCGCCAGGATGGGTGCGTGCCGCGCCACGCGTCGGCGAGAATGGCCGCCGAGGCCCGGCTTGGGCACTGCTGCACCCGCTCACGACCCGACGCCCCACCGATCTGGGCGCGGACCTCCCAACCCTGCCCGTCAGTACGGATATACACGTCCCGGCGCCCGCGCGGAGTCGTGTCTCCGTTCCACCAATGCTCCTCGACCTTCATTCGCCGACCGTATAGCAAATTTTGCGCCGGGGGTACGGCGCAGGTAGGCGTATACCAGGGCGATAGCCGTAATTCCGGCGCATTTCGGCCTATGCGATGACGGGGAAGACCCGCAACGGCAGATCCTCCCCGTCTGAGCGACCAATCAGGGTGCGCTCACCTGCCGCTGAGCAGACCGGCCAACGCGTGCTGGCCTGCGGGCTGGGGTGCGGCGAGCCGCCCTCGGCCGTGATCTGGATGTCACCGGGCGTGAACGGCGGCGGGACCGCCACCCGGGCGCACCGGACGTGGCGCTCAGCCCTGAGTGGTCAGCAGGTAGTCGTCAGCTTCGGGGCTCCACCGTAGGTCGACAGCGCCGCTGGTGGCCGCGGCCTTGCAGAATTGCAGGAAGCTGCGGTATCCGAGCTTCTTCTCGCTGAAGTCGGGGCGGGCCCGCCGCAGTTGGTTCTTCAACCCGGACAGCGCCACCGGGTTGCCGCTACTGCCGAGCTCCGCCACCACGCCACGGAGCAGACCGAACGCCACCTCCCGGTCGCCGTGCTCGGGCAGCGAGACCTCGGGGTCGCCCTTCGCGGGACCCTCGGCCAGCTCGATCACGGTCTGCTCGGCGAGGTGCCGCAGCAGCTCCCCGAAGGTGCGGAAACCGTAGTCGGACTCGCTGAACGTGGGGTCCTTGCGCAACAGGGTGCGCTTGAGCCGGGACGCGGTGACCTCACCGTTGGCGCTGCCCTGCAACCCGGCCACCGTCTGGGCGACCAGCACGGCGAGCGCGTCCACGTCCCGTCCGGGCTCCTCGCCGGCGGGTCGACGGCCCACCTCCGGCTCCGGTTCCCGCTCAAGCTCCGGCTCGGACGGGCGCTGGTCCGGGCCGGCCTGCCGGGTCGGACGACCACGCCGGCTGCGGGTGGGCGGGATGTCCACACCTTCCAGCCGGTCGTAGTAGAGGAACTCGTCGCACGCCGGCGGGAGCAGCGCCGACGTCGACCCCTCGACCCCGACGCCGATGACCCGCTTGTTCAACTCGCGAAGCTTGTGCACGAGAGGGGTGAAGTCGCTGTCGCCGCTGCAGATCACAAACGTGGAGATGTAGTCACGCTCGAACGCCAACTCGATCGCGTCGACAGCCATCTTGATGTCCGCGGCGTTCTTGCGGGACGCGCCCATCCGCTGCGGGATCTCGATCAGCTCGACGTGGGACCTGGTGAGCATCCGGCGGTCCTCGTCGAAGTAGGACCAGTCGGCGTACGCGCGCCGGACCACCACCCGACCCCGTTCGGCGAGCGCGTCGGCGATCGGCCGGAAGTCGAAGTCCGCGCCGCCACGGTGATCGCGCGCCCCCAACGCGAGGTTCTCGTAGTCGAGGAACAGGGCGATCCGGTCTTCTTGATCCACGCGGCCCAGGGTACGCCGGCCGTGGGCGGTCTGGGCGCAGGTGGAGCGCGACACCTCAACTCACCAATCGTTCATTTCTTGCAGTCTTATGGTCGTCAATTTTCGTTCTTCGATTGTGGTCTTGCAGTGCGATGGTCGGTGCTGCATCATGACGATCAATGTCGGGCGTCGGGGGATGCGCCGGGCGGACCTCCACCACCACCCACCCAGGAGGGTCACCGATGATTCGCAGCATCCTGCCGGCCCGGGGACGCCCCGGCCGACCTGCCGGCACCGCCGTGGCGCTCGCGGCCGGGCTCGCCGTGCTGGTCGCCGTGCCCACAGTGGCCGTCGCCGGTCCATCCGCGCCCGCCGGCACGCGGCCGGTGGTCACCCGCGCCGCCCTCGACCCGGCACTTGTCGCCGGGCGCGGCGCCGACGTCGACTTCGTCGAACAGGAGGCGGAGAACGCGCGCACCAACGGCGAGATCATCGGCCCCGACCGGTCGGCCTACACACTGCCCGCCGAGGCCTCCGGCCGCCGGGCGGTCCGGCTCACCCCCGGTGAGTACGTGGAGTTCGTCCTACCCAGCGCGGCGAACGGGATCAACGTGCGCTACAGCATCCCGGACGCGCCGCAGGGCGGCGGGATCACCGCTCCGCTGCGCGTCGACGCCAACGGCAAGCACGTGCGCACCATGACGTTGACCTCGCAGTACTCGTGGCTCTACAACCAGTACCCGTTCACCAACGACCCGCAGGCCGGGCTGCTGCACCCGGACTGGTGGATCACCGAGTGCCAGTGCGTGCCGGCGGCCACCACGCCGTACCCGAGCATCAGCACGCCGTTCCGGCCCACCCACTTCTACGACGAGCAGCGACTGCTGCTCGGGCGCACCTACCGGGCCGGTGACCGGATCCGCCTGACCGCGCCAACCGGCAGCGCCGCCGCCTGGACCGTCATCGACCTGCTCGACTCCGAACTGGTCGCGCCGCCGCGGGTCCGGCTGCTCGCGGCGAACGTGCTCGCCTTCGGGGCCGACCCCACCGGCCGGCGGGACTCCGCCGACGCGCTGGACCGGGCCATCGCCTTCGCCCGGCGCGCCCACCTCAAGGTCTACCTCCCGCCGGGCACCTACCAGGTCAACCGGCACATCATCGTCGACGACGTGACAATCGAGGGCGCCGGCAACTGGTACACCGTCATCAAGGGCCGTGAGGTCGCCCTGCCCACGCCCGCGCCGGACGGCTCGGTACACACCGGCGTCGGGTTCTACGGCCGGGACGCCGCCGACGGCGGCAGCCGCAACGTCCACCTCTCCGGCTTCACCATCGAGGGAGACGTCCGGGAGCGCATCGACACCGACCAGGTCAACGCGATCGGTGGGGCGCTGAGCGACTCCACAGTCGACGGCCTGTACCTGCGTCACACCAAGGCCGGCCTGTGGTTCGACGGGCCGATGCGCAACGTCCGGGTCACCAACAACATCGTCGTCGACCAGATCGCCGACGCGCTCAACTTCCACACCGGCGTGACCGACTCCCTCGTGGCGCACAACTTCGTCCGCAACACCGGCGACGACGGTCTGGCGATGTGGTCGGAGAAGACGGCGAACGCGCGCAACACGTTCGACCACAACACCGTGCAGTCACCGACACTGGCCAACGGCATCGCCATCTACGGCGGGACGGACACCACCGTCTCGCACAACCTCGTCGCCGACCCGGTCCGCGAGGGCAGCGGCATCCACGTCGGGGCCCGCTTCGGCGCGGAGCCCTTCACCGGGCACCTGCGGATCACCAACAACACCACCGCCCGCGCCGGCACGTACGAGTTGAACTGGAACATCGGGCTGGGCGCCATCTGGTTCTTCGCCCTGGACCGCAGCATCGACGCGGCCATCGAGGTGACCGGCGACGCGTACCTCGACAGCACCTACAACGCGATCATGCTGGTCAGCGACTGGCCGGTGAAGGACCTCTACTCGATCTCCAACGTGCGGTTCCGGGACATCCGGGTCGACGGCACCGGCACCTCGGTGGTCAGCGCCCGCTCGGCCGGGTCCGCCTCGTTCGCCAACGTGGACGCCCGCAACGTGGGCGCGGTGGGGGTCAACAACTGCGGTTCGTTCCACTTCACCCCGGCCGGTTCGGAGTTCACAGTGACCGACCTCGGCGGTAACGACGGCGGGTGGCTCGCGCCGTGGCTGCTGCCCA
>NZ_JBEXHQ010000029.1:0-95375 GCF_040607915.1 Micromonospora sp. NPDC005215
TGCCCCCCGCTGGTCAGCAGGCCACGCCTGCTCACCGGCCGGACCTGTGACGTCTCGGTCACGACGCCGGGCTCATGCTCATCCCCGGCGTCGCGCTCATGCCGGGCATGGGCTCGCCGTGCCCGGGGGCGTAGCTCTCCTGCGCGCCGGTGAACGGCTTGGCCACCGCGCGGAACTGCTGGGTCCGGCCGTCGGCGAAGGTCAGGGTGAAGGTCAACTCGTCGCCGGCCTGGACGGGCTTGGTGAGGTTCATCAGCATCAGGTGATCGCCACCGGGCTCCAGCGCGTGCGTGCTCCTAGCCTTGATCACGACGCCGCCCTGCTTGGCCTGCATGACCATCTTGCCGTCCTTCATGGTCATCTCGTGCAGCTCCATCGGCGACAGCGAGGTCGCGGCGCCGGTCACCGTGACATCACTGTCGCCGTCGTTGACCAGGGTGCCGAAGGCCGCCGTCATCCCCCTGTCGGCGGCCTTCACCCACGGGTCACGAATGCCGAGCACCCCGGCGTCCGGGTTGGCCGAGGCCGACACGGAAGGGCTCGGCTGCGCTGCCGACGGAGCGTCGGACGATCCACATCCGGCGGCGCCAACCGCCAGGATGGCGGCGGCGAGAACAGCGGCCGAGCGGCGGCGCGGACCGAGCGGACTGGTGCTGAGCATGTGTTCTTCCTCCGATGATCGCTGCTGGCTGGATGGTCGGCCGCAGCAGGGAGAAAGTTCCGGTCTCAGGGCACGTTGATCGTGAACTCTGCGGTGTGCACCTTGCCGGCGATCTGGAAGTCGAAGAACGCCCGGTACCGGCCCGAGCTGGGGGCGGTCAGCCAGAACTTGACCGACCCGTCGACCAGCTCCGGCTCGGGGTGGACGTGCACGTACCCGAGGTCGCCCTCGCGGACGACGACCAGGTGCCCGAACGCGCCCAGGTACGGCTCCAACTGCACGGGTGTGGTCGGGCCGGCGCTGACCTGGAAATGCATGGGCGCTGTCACCCCCACCGTCGCTGTTCCGTTCATCGACACCGCGTACGGCCCGGCCGTCGCCTGGGCCTGCACCGGCGGCAGCGCCGTCGGGGTGTGCGCGCCGGGCACTGTGTGGTCGACGCCCAGCACGAGAGGCAGCGGCGTGCCGTTTGTCGCGGTGACGGAGAAGTCGGCGTAGACGCGGTAGCCGCCGGGCCGGGCCAGCGTCAGGGGAACTCTCCAGGTGCCGTCGGGCGCCATCGTCGGGTGCAGGTGCTGGTAGCCGGACAGGTCACGGCCGACCACGATCAGGTGCAACGGCTTGTCGTGGACGACCGCGAAGCGGGTCGCCGGCTGCCGGTCGGTCCCGACGATGCGGAACCGGTAGTCCGCGCGTACCCCAGGCGGTTGGGACCGCTCCAGCGGTTGCAGGGTGTACCCGCCGGCGCTGACCGTGGTCCCGGTCGCCAGCGTCTCGCCCGTTGCGGCGTCGCCCCGATGCGTGTGCGGCCCGGTGCCCGCCGGGTGTTGGTGCCCGTCGGTCGCGGACATCGCCTGTCCCGAGGCGGGCGCACCGGCCGCTGGCTGTCGGGCGTTGCCCGCCGGGCTCTGGCCGCCGGTGCCGATGCGCGCCAGTCCGAACCCGGCCAGCAGGGCGATCACCAGCCCACCGACGAGCAACGCCAGGTGGGTGTTGCTCAGCCGGGACCCGGGTGTCACGGCGGCGAGGTCCGTGTCGGGCCGAGGTCCGGCATCGACAGTCGACTCGTCGTCAGTGGTGATGAGGGCCGCCGCCTGCTCGGTAGGCGTCGGATCGACAGCGACGCCAGTGCGGGCCGTGACGACCGCGTCGCCCCTGCGCGCCGCCGGCACGGTGGTGGGTCGCCGCTTGTCGCCCGTGGGCTGTGTACCGACGGCGCTCACCGCGCCGGCCTTGCCAGCGGTCGTCCTGCGAGTGCCGGCCCCGCCAGCGCCCGTTGCGCCAGCGCCCGTTGCGCCAGCGCCCGTCTTGCCCCCGCCGGCCTTGCCTGCGGCGGTCTTGTTCGTGGGACGGGCACCGCCGCCGCGTCGACCGGAGGTGGCCGGCGAGGTACGACTGCGGCCGGTGGGTTTGCCGGTGGAGGCCGTCCGGCGACGCCAGACGACGAACCCGGCCGCGGCCACGGCCGCCGCGAGCACCGCCGCCCAGCCCGCCCAGGTCAGTGCTCCGGAGCCGCTCCCGTCGGTCGACTCGGCCGGCGGGGCCGCCGCAGCCCCGGACGGCGGGGTCAACGGCTCGGCCGAGGTGGTCGGCACCGCCGACGCCTGCCCGGATGATCCGTGCTGCTCGGTGGCGGCCACCAGGGCCGGGTCCGGTTGGGTCGTCGGTGGGCTCCACCCCTTGGGCGCCGCCGTCACCCGCCCCTCGTAGCGGAAGGTCAGGGTGCCCCGCACGGTGTCGCCGTCCGAGGCGACCGACAGGTAGCTCACCGAGTACTGGCCCTTGGCCGGCAGGTGGGTGACGGTCACCGCCGCAGGGAACCCCGTCGTGTACTCCCGTGGCTCGAACTGCCCGTTGACCAGGAAGTACTCCCGTACCGGCTTATCGAGAGGCTTCGGCTCCCCGTACGACCAGCCGTTGTCGACCCGGATGCCACCCGGCGCGGTGACAGTGAAGAACGCGTTGGCCGCGGCCTTCTCGGTGAAGAACAGCTGCACCGACGTCAACGGCTCGCGCACCGTGGCGCCACCCGCCGGCGTGGACATGGCGAGAGTCCCGTGAGCTGCGGCGGGTTGGGCGGACACGAGGAGGGCGACCGCCGAGGCGAGAAGGAACGCGAGGAGGCCGGAGACCACCCGACCGCAAGTCTGGGGGAGACGACGCATCTGGATATCCTCACCGTAGTGAGACTTTTTACAAGAGGTGACGATCTTTTTCCTCAGATGGCAAAAGCCGGCAGCGCTTCCACGGCGTGCCCACAGCACGCCGCGCCGCCCCTGCTCAGCTATGCTCCCGGGCGGCGCTGGTTCGCCCCGTCGTGACCGGCGTCGGTACCGGGAGGCGGAGATCCGCCGGGAGCACCGGCTGGCGCTGCGGCGCGCGCGCTACTCGACGGCGCCAACGAGGGCTGAGGCGTGCTCGGACTGTCCGTGGCTGCGGTCCTGAAGGACAGGTGACGAACAGTCCTGGGCGACAGGTAGGGCTCACGCGCGGTCGTGTCCTGCCGCGTCGATGAGGCCGCCGAGACGGTAGCGCAGGACGCGGGCCTGGCCGATGGACATCACCACCCGGTCATACGCCATGCCGCCGGTCGCGCTCAACACCACCATGGGTCCGGCCGCCGGATGGGTCGTCTGCACCAACGCCACGGTGATGATCGATGCCTCGGGCCGGTTGGTGTCCACGTCCGAGACCCGCGACCGGTGTTCCCCGCGCCGGTCGCACCCGTCCCGGCCACACCACCGGGGGTGCCGGTCGTCTGTCGCCAACGCCCCGGTGGCGAAGACGTGCACGAACCCGCACCGCCGCTCCACGTCCCGCGTCACCGGGGCCGTGGCGGTGGTGAATCCGGCCGCCGTAATGGCGTCGCCCGCCGTGTTCGGGTGGGCGGGGCAGACGTAGACCACACCGTCCAACGACTCCGCCACGACGTGGCTGTAGACCTCGATTCGGAAGGTCGCCGGCTTTCCGCAGTTGTGGATAGCAAAGGGTAGATTGATCATGGGTCGCCTCCCGGGGGCGATCAAGTCCCCCGGTTGGCGTTCGCAGCGCGAGCCGGGGGGCGCGTTCATCGGCACCACCCCCGCACGGTAGCTGCATGAGCCAACTCTGTGAACCCCTCTGGTTGGCCAATCGCAAGCCCCGATTCGCTTGGCCTAAGCCATCGCCAGCCAAGATGGCCAAGTGGATCTCGATGGGGCTATGCGCAGACTGAAGGCCGCCGAGGATGCGCTACCCCGGGCGGAAGAACAGGCCGTGCTGGCCGCTCGGCAGATCAAGGCCGACGCCCGCGCCCGCGTCGAACAGGCCCGCACCGAACTGCACCGCGCCATGGTGGGGGAGTATCGAGCCGGCGCGCGGCAGGTGGATCTGGTCAGGCGGACGGGCTACTCCCGCGAGCGGGTTCGGCAAATCTTGCGGGCTGCCGGCGTCGAAGCCGAATAGCCCTACGTCGTAAGGGTTTGCGCCTGTCTCGTTCTGCTCCTGTACCACCGGCAGCCGAGCGAAGTCACGTGACTCGGTGAAGATCACCGGTCCCCTTGCCGTGCTCGCCGTCCTCGTGGTCACGCCGGGTGCGGACATGAGGTACGTCCTGGCAGCGCTACCCGCTACCCGCCCGCGAGGGAGGACTGGTTGGCCGATGGCCGCTGGTCGCGGCGGATCAACTGGATCTGCGCGGTCGCATTGGTCGCGCCCGGGCCGCGGCTGGCGATCCGTTCGTGGTGGCGGAGGCTATTAGGCGGCCGTAGTCGCCGTGTCGCGTCCCCGGGGGGCAGCCTGCCACCCGGTCCGACCTGCCCTACGACTACGGCGCACTCGAACCCGCCATGTCCGGCGAGATCCTGGAGCTGCACCACGACAAGCACCACGCCGCGTACGTCAAGGGCGCCAACGACGGGCTCGACCGGCTCGCGGAGGCCCGCGACAAGGGCGACTACTCGACCCTGGTGGGGCTGGAGAAGACGTTCGCGTTCAACCTGTCCGGGCATGTGCTGCACTCGATCTTTTGGAACAACCTGTCCCCGGACGGCGGCGACCGTCCCGACGGTGAGCTGGCGGCGGCGATCGACGAGCACTTCGGCTCCTTCGACGGCTTCGCCGGCCAGTTGTCGGCGGCGACCAAGGGTGTGCAGGGCTCGGGTTGGGGTGTCCTCGCCTGGGAGCCGCTCAGCCAGCGGCTGATCGTGGAGCAGGTCTACGACCACCACGGCAACGTGGGGCAGGGCTCCACCCCGATCCTGGTGTTCGACGCCTGGGAGCACGCCTACTACCTGCAGTACCGCAACGTCCGTCCGGACTACGTGAACCGGCTGTGGGACCTGGTCAACTGGACCGACGTGAACTCCCGCTTCGACGCCGCCCGCGCGGCCACCCCGAAGATCTGATCCGGCGTGTCCGGGTACACCCCCGAGGCCGCGGAGATCGTTCAACGCGCCGCCGGGGTCATCGCGGCCAAACACCGTGGTGACCTCGCCGGCGCCGAGGCGCTGATGTCGGCGTTCGGCTCCGAGCAGGCCCGTACCCTCGGCTTCTATCTGCTCGCGGACCTCGCGCTGGGCCTGGTCAAGGCGCAGAGCGGCCAGTCGATGGACGATCTGGTCCGGGAACTGTCCCTGCTTCTGGCCGAAACGGCCCAGTCACCTCCGGCCTGACCGTCCGCTGGGTCCCGCCAACAGCGGGACCCGGCGGACGGCGCGCCCAGGTGGAATAACCGAGCTCAATGGTGAGCCCTTGCGCCCTGCTCCTCAGGGCTGAATCAGGTTAACCACCCCTTGTTGCAGGGCTTCCCGGCCACGGTGCCGATCCTTTGCTCAGCCAGGGAGCCGCCCAACTGCGCGACGCACTGCTCGAGTTGATCGTCATTGCTTCGTCCTATCCGGCAGGGTCGCGGCCGTCATCGTCGCGTCGAGGGCTCGCCATGGGGTGCGGGTGCGGAAGTCCGAGGACACGCAGGTGTAGATCGAGGTGGTAGAGGTCTTGTTCGTGCCCAACCTGCTGCTGCACGAACAGCGGATCCCACCCGGCCTCGTTTCGCGGGATTCGGGGTCGCCGGACCGGCACCGACCGGGCATGATCCTTTACGCACCGAACCCCGCGGGTCCTTCACCCCGTGCGGAATATGCGATACCCAGCTCAACTGGCCTAGCGAAGTCTCGGCCGCGCCGCTCAGGAGAACACTTTGCACTGCACGAAATGCGGGACCGAACTCGAGAAGCCCGGCCAAGGCCATACATGTCGGTCCTCGACACCTCCGCCCGCGCCCAGGACAGCAGGTTGGGACGTCGCGACCTGGTGCGTAGTCGGGTTCGCCATCCTTCTTGCCCTCGCCGCGATCGCCGCGGCCGTCCTCGGCAGCATCCCGAGCGACCGGGCCCGGCCGCTGCCGTCCGGCACCGGCCCAGGGATCGGTTTCGCCCTGGCCAACGTGATCCTGCTCGTCGCCTTCATCGGCCTGGTTGTCAGCGGGCTGATCTGGGGACGCGGCACCCGTCAGCTCGCCGAGGCGCACGGCTCCTCCGGCCGCTCCTACACCCGCCACTGGGGCACGCGCGTCTTCTCCCCCTGCATCGTTCTCAGCGCTGCCATGGCCTGGCTGGCCACCGACCGAACCGCCCCGGCCGTCCTGTTTGGCCAGGCGGCCCTGCGCACCCTCGGAGCCGCCGCGCTGATCGGGGGCATGCTGCACAGCCGGGCACGGCTCCTGCGGCTGATCGCCGACGTCAACCGAGTCGTCGCCGGACACTACTCGCCGGCCGCCGGGCAAGCCCCGGCGTGGCCGCTGTCGCCCACTCCGACCACCGAAGACTGGAACGCCGGCCAATGGGACCCCGACGTGCTGCGCGACATCGAAGCCCGCCGCCACCGCGACAAACCGTGATCTTGAGGTACGGCCGGTCTCCGGCCCGACGACGATCAAGTATGGCTGAGGCGCGTTCCGATGCCAGCGCCGGCGGAGCAGGCGCCGGCGGTCATTAGCAGATCGGCTGTCTGTGAGTGGTCGCCTCGTAGCGCCCAGTCCAGTGGCGAGTAACCGGTTCCTCGGTCTTCGCGAAGGTTCGGGTCCGCACCGTGGGCGAGAAGTTCTTGCACGACGTCGGAATGTCCCCAGGCCGCCGCAGCGCATAGGGGCGTTCCCTCCCGGCCGCGTCCGCTTTCGGTGTCCGGTGCAGCGCCGGCGGCAAGAAGGAGCCGCACGAGATTGACCGCGCCATGCACGGATGCCTGGTAGAGCGGGGTCGTGCCCTCGCGGTCGACCGCGTTGGGGTTCGCGCCGAGACGCAGGAGGGCACTGGCGATCGTTGCGTCTTCGCGGAGCACCGCCTCCATCAGGCGCTTGGCGAGCTTCTTCCGCCGTCGCTTGTTCACGGTCTCCATGGTAGGTGCCGATCGATGTCGTGGAGCCAGCGCGGACGCGGAGCACGCCGTGGAACTGGCCATGCCCGGCGCGGAGACTAGCCCCCGTCATGCCCGCGACGACCGCGCCGTCCGCGTCGACGCCCAGGCCGGGCCCGGGGTGTCGCCGCGGGCCCGGCGTACCGCCCCGATCCGCTCGAACGCCTGCCGGCCGTTCCCCAACGCCGCGGCGGACGGCACCACCACCAGCTCGGCACGGCCGTTGGCGACGTCGGACACGCCCCGCCCGTTCCCGGTCTGCCACCTTCACGGTCGCAGGGTTTCGACCATCTGGCACGTCTGGTGAGCAACCCGTCGGCACCACCGCGATCGGTGCCGGTGCGCCGTCGGGTTACCACAACCTGGCCGCCTCCATGGTCGATGGTGCCGCGAGGGTCAGCGGACGACGGTCCTCCGGGTGGTGCCCAGGCCCTGAGCGTCTCGACTCGCGTCGCCTGGAGAACGAGGTCACTTCTCGACTTACGATCCCGGGACGAGGCGTCGCCTCGCGCCCGGCGCCGAGTTGCTCGTGGCCTTCGGGGCCGGGTTGGACGTCGGCGGTGGCGCGACGGCCTTCGGGGCCTGGTCGGATTTCGGCGGTGGCGCGACGGCCTCCAACGGCCCCGGGATGCCCAACTCCTCCACCACCCGTATTCTCTGCGCCGGTATCTCTTCCTTGGTCTGGAAGTTGTTCGCGTCGCCGCTGTGGTCGTGGCGCCACGCTTCGTTGCCGTCGATGTCGTTCTTCGGCACGTCGAAGGCGAGGACGAGCCCGCCCTCGCCGGCGACGTCGCGCAGGGTCGGCTCGTTGCGTTTCTTCCCCATGGCCCATTCGGTGTGCTGCCGGGCGTAGGACAGTGCCAGATCGAAGTCGAGGGTGACGGTGTTCCAGCCCTTGTCCTTGCTCTCGCTGATGACGTCGTGTTTCTCCCAGCGCTTGCAACCGATGTCGCTGCCGGCTTTGCCCGGTATGAGGCCCGTGACCTGGATGCCGTCACCGTAGTAGTTGCACCGGTTGGTGCCGTGGTAGAACCGGTAGACGTTCGCCGGCGGCGGATCCTGAGGCGGGTTGGCCAACCGCCACAGCTGTTGTTGCACGTGGTTGTACCCCCGAAGCTCCTGCCCGTTGAGTGTGTTCACGCCGAGGTGCTCGAATGCCGTGGCCAACCGGTACAGGATCAGCTTGTCCGCGACGGCGACGAGCTCCGGCGTCGCGTACTTCGGGGACAGGACGATGGTGTTGATGTCCGGCAGGTGGTCGCTGCCGACGGGCGTGTGAAGCAGGCCCACCGTCAGTGACATGCCGTATCTGGTGTCGAGAGCTTTCACCACGTCGGCGACCACCTGCGCGGCCGCGATCCAGTGCGCCAGACGCGCGGACAGTGTCTGATCCGGGAGCGGGGCTGATAGGTGCGCCAGTGCAGGGTCAGCGGTGGCGTCCCCGGGCGGGCGGGTCGGCTCGTCGGGATGGACGGGCACCGTGGGGGCACCGGATTGGACGGGCACCAGTGGGGGCCGAGGAATCTGCTCGGTGGGTAGATGGTTCGGCTGCATCCCGTGACGTTAGGCATATTCATCGCCGCGAGTAATCAAGTAGTCATCGATCGGACCCGGGGATGCCTTCAGCTCACGCCTTCACCGGTGCCCCTGGCCGGCCGGATCGGCCGAACGGGTGGGTGCGGCACCAGGGTGTGCGTCATGCCCACCCGGGTCCGATGGCCATCTACCGGAGACCTCGTTGTCTACCAATCAACGACACACCAACGGCCGTATTCTTCGACTGGCCGTCAGCCCGGTCTACGGATCGTCTCGGCCCTGCCAGGTCGTCACACAAGCCTCGTTACCCTCGATATCGGCGAGAACCCAGAAGGCTGGGGCATGGGACGCGGATACAAGTCGGCCACCGGCCGTCAGCGCGGCTTCAATCCGCCGTGGTGACTCGTCGTGCGGGACACAGATGTCGAAGTGGATGCGATTCCGGTCCGGGCGTGGCTGATCCATTTGCTGAAACCAAATCGCCGGACCCTGCCCGACCGGGTCGACGATCGGATCCTTGGGACCGTCGGCTCCCGCCTCGTCCGTGTAGCCCAGCACGGCCTTCCAGAACGGCCGGACCGCTGCGATGTCGAGCGCGTCGATAGCGATCTCCAGGAGCTGGACCGATCGTGGCGCTCCCGTACCAATCTCAGGCTCCGTCCGTAGCCCGACGCTCCGCATGGCGGCGGAAAGCCGATGCGCAAGGTCGATATCGCAAGCGGTAAGCGCCGCCTGATCCAACGACTGCAGGGTCAAGACGACCCGGTCTGGCCGGATATCAGCGCACAGGTGACCATCGGCGTCGCTACCGCACGCCGCCACCACGCGCGCCGCCACCTCGGTTGCCTGGACCAATGAGCCGACGGGGACCGACGTGCGCAACGCGCCTAGCAAATACCGCCATCCCTGGTCGCTGATCGCCTCCGAGGCCGCCCGCCGACTCAGTGCCTGTTCCATCTAGGCATCCTCACATGCGCCCCTAACGAGGTAGCCGTGTCGTCGGTAGTGGCAGGTTGGGGCTTGGTGTTGGCGTCTTCTGCACCAGTGGGACCAGGCCTAGACGCGCTCGGGTGGGTGAGACTATCGGACTACGACTGCGGTGAGCAGTCTTCGGATCTCCGGCCGGGTGTAGTCGAACATCATGTCGCCGTCGGGACTGGATCCCCTTCGCCCTGTGTGTTCCTGAGTCGGGAACCATGAATGCGCCGAGACGTCTCCGGAAGCGCCGGTGCCCGGAGGGTGAGTCAAGGAGCCGTAGGCTCTGGGGCCATGCACAGCACCCTGACCGAGCACGCTCGGTGCCTCTACGGCGACGAGTACCGGCCGGCGTCGCAGTGTGGCCCGGACCACGATGAGCACTACTTCGTCGAAAAGTTGACCTTCGCGGACGCGGAAGCCATCCTCGCGATGCTGCGGGAACTCTGCCCGAACCTGGTCGACGGACTACTTCCGGTCTGGGTCCGCAATCTCGCTTACCGGCTCGTGCTCCTGCAACGGCCGAATGAGCCGACGCTCATGCGTGAGGCTGCCTACAACCTCTACTCGTACGGTCCTGATTGGGACGACCTTGCGGCAGAGTTGCGCAGCCGGGCCGACGCGCTGGAAGGCCGCTGAGGTGACAAATAGGGTACGTCTGAGCGTGCACCTGACAGAGGTCAGGTGCGTTGGTCTGCTGCGGTGCGGGTGCCACGCCCGTGACGAGGTGCAGTCGGTCGCTTGGAGTTCAATTGTGCCGATGACAGCGCGGCGGCTCGGTCCTGCCTCATCGTTCCAGCGCTAGGGTCCCGAGCATGACTGATGAAGAGGCTGGCGAGATCGCACTGGCCTTCCTCGCCGACCGCATGGACGAGATCCGCGCCGGCGAATGGGTGATCACCGGAGCGCGGGAGCATGAGACCGCATGGTCCGTGGGCTACCAGTCCCGCGCCTTCATCGAGTCAGGCCGCATCTCCGATGCGTTGGTGGGCAACGGACCCGTGGTCGTGCCCAAGTCCGGCGCAACCCATGGCTGGCCTGGTCCGGTCGGCCGGTAGAAGAACAGATCGCCGAGGGCCGGCCCACCCTCGGGTGAACGCACTGGCACGCCGCGAGCGGTGCGCGCGGGATGAGGAGGTTCATCACCGCCTGCAGCGTTGGGGTCGTCCAACGGCGTCTCGCTCGGGTCGTCGGCGTGGAGACGTACGGCGTGTGAGGGCTTATGAGGCGGCAGACAGGCCGGTAGCGTTGGGTGGCGCGGCGGCTTGGGCGTCGACGGTGCATCCCGCGCTATGAGGAGGTCCGGGATGGAATCCTTGCCGGAGTTGACTTTCGGGCAGCGGTTGAAGGTCTACCGGGAGCGGTCGGGTAAGACCCGTGCGGTGCTCGGGGGGTTGGTGGGGCGTAGCGCCGAGTGGGTCAAGGCAGTGGAGACCGATCGCATCCTGCCGCCGCGGATTCACATGCTGGATCGCATCGCGCGTGCTCTCAAGGTCGAGGTGTCTGCCTTGGCGGGGGAGTTGAGCGCCCGGTCTGCTGTGGTCAACGGGCCGGAGCATCCGGCGCTGGCCTCCGTCCGGGATGCGGTGAACCGCCTCGCGATTTCCGACGAGGTTTCGCCGGAGTCGTTGACGAGCCTGGGGGAGCGGCTTGCGGTGGCATGGCGGGCACGCCATCAGGCGTCGGATCACCGCACGGTGCTGGGTGGGTTGTTGCCGGGGCTGCTGCGCGACGTGCAGCGCGCCGCGTTGGCGTACGAGGGCAATGAACGTCGGCGGGCACAGGCCCTGTTGTCGGAGACGTTCGGGTTGACGCAGATGTTCCTTGCCTATCAGCCCGCTGCGGAGTTGTTGTGGCGGGTCGCGGACCGAGCGATGGTGGCGGCGCAGGAGTCCGGCGATCCGGAGGCGGTGGCGTGCGCGGGATGGTTCCTGTGCCAGGTGCATCGGGATGCCGGTGACTGGGACACCGCGATGGCGGTGACCCTGGACCTCCTGTCGGCGCTGGAGCTGCGCGCGGCCGACGGGAACACGAACCTGTTGGCACTCTGGGGTGCGCTGAACTTCGAGGCTGCCTACACTGCCGCCCGTGCTGGTGAGGAAGGCCGGGCCTGGCGGTACTGGGACCGCGCGGATCGGGTGGCGCAGCGCCTGCCGCCGGGCTTCTATCAGCCGCAGACGTCGTTCTCGCAGGTCATCATGGGCGCTCATGCGGTGACCGTGGCGGTGGAGTTGCAGAAGTCCGGTGAGGCGGTGCGACAGGCACGCCGCCACGATTCCGCAGCCATTCCGTCGAGGCCTCGCCGGGCACGTCATCTCATCGAGGTCGCGCGGGCGCATTACGGCAAGGACGACAAGGAAGCGGCCGTGATGACCCTCCGGCAGGCGTACGAGTCGGCCCCGGAGACGATCCGCTTCAACGGGTACGCCCGTCAGATCACAGTGGACCTGCTCGGCGGCCCGCGTTCCACTCGTGACGACGCCCGTGACCTTGCGATCAAAGTCGGGCTGCTCTCGTGATCCAGGGGTAGGAACCTTACCCATTCCGCTCCGCGACCCACCGTAGCTTCTTGCTCACGGGATGCGGTGGGCGGTGCGGTATCGCCAGGTCGCCGCGTCCCCCTCAGCTCTGAGGGCAGGAAGCCGTCCTCGTGCTCGAACGAGGGAGGGGTCCGTGCGGCGCGTCTCGTATGACGAATACCTTTCGGCTACAGCGCTGACTCTCGCCCGCAGGCATCGGCCGGTGTGGTCGTGGCGGCTCTGGCGGCATATCTGCCGCTGCGGAGCCGACCTGCCATGCCGTTCCCGGCACCGCATTCCGATCAATCGTGGCCACTGGCCACAGGACGGTGAGCAGTGAGTAGCACGCGGCAGAAGGCGATCATTGTGGTGCACGTTAGAGGGCTGGACGACATTGGCAGCGGCTGCCGGACGTGGTGGGCGCGGCTCACGCCGTACCCGTGCTGGCAGGCTGAATGGGCGACCAGCCGGCAGGCACCGGCGATCACCGCTGGCCTCTAGGGGGGTGTGTGGTGACCGTCCACGGCCCGGTCATACCTATCTGGAGCTGCGGTGGCTGCGGCCTGCCGTGGCCTTGCCGGTCCCGAAAACGGGAATTGCGGGCGGAGTATGCGGATGCTCCAGTGTCGCTGGCTTTCTACCTCGGGTCCTACCTCGTCCAGGCGACCGAGGACATGCCCTGGACGCCGGCCGCCGTGCTGCACAGCCGGTTCCTCGGATGGACCAGGGAGGCCGAGCTGTCGAAGCCGGCAGTACAGCAGCCAAGTACAGCAACCGGGTCAGACGGACCGAGCCGATACACGCGTCGGCAGAACACCTGACCTCGCATCAAGCCCGATTCGACCGGCTCGCCGTTAGTGCGTCGCCGTGGGTGAGCCATCCGGAGCCGGCGTAGGTGAGGGTGCCGACGGTGATGGTCCCGCTTTCGGCGGACCTGCTGCCGACGTGCGGGTTAGGGGTTCAAGCCTCAGCCTCACGATCGCCTGCCCGATCCGTGCCCGACGCAACGGTCAACATCGGCGTGTAGAGGACTTTCCCGCCGCCTGGCTCGTCAGTCTGCCACTCCAGTGCCAGCAGGCACCAAGCCACAGGCACTCAATCAACCCGATCCCCAAGCTGACCGTGCGAAGATGAACGGCCATGAACCCCGACGCCTGGAGCTTGCTCGGCGGCAGAGCCGAGCGAGCAAGGCGCTCGTGGCCAGCGATCAAGGCGGCACTGCCCGTGGGTGAACAAGTCCGCGTGCGAGTGCTCGCGGCGATGCCGTTCGGCGTCTTTGTTGAGATCGACGGCCAGCCGGATGCGCTCGGCCTGCTGGAGATAACCGCGATCGCGCGCGGCGGTGAGCTTCCAACCGTTGGCGGCTACTTCGACGCGGTCGTGGCCGACCATACCGCTCACAATTGGCAGGTGAGACTACGGCCAGCCGAGGTCGAAGCCGGCGGCTGAGTGACCGGCTGGGTGACGATCGGGGTGTACTGAACCGGACGTCGGTGGACGACGACGGACACGAGCGCCAGCGTATGGCGGAGATCGTCCCAGGTAGAGACGCCTTGATTGTTGCCTGGGGTCAAGTGACTCGGTGATAGGAGGGCCAGATCCAATGAGGCTGGTCAGAGCGGGGGCCGTCGTTCCCGAAGGTGCGGATCCAGCGCCTCGTCTGATGCCAGCAGTACAGCAGCGGAGTACAGCAACCGGGTCAGCCGAACCGAGCCGATGCACGCGTCGGCAGGACGCCTGAACTCGCAAAGAGCCCGATGCGGCCGGCTCGCCGAGGGTTCACACCGAACCGGTCGAGCGTCGGGGACAATCCCACAGTGGCCTGGGAAGAGTTCTTGTGGCATTTGGATCAGCGTCTAGGCATGTATGTCGGGCTACCGCACCCGACGAGGTCGGAGACCACTACCCAGGCGTCGATCACCACCTGCTCCGAGATTGCCGGACTCTCATGCTGGCGATGATCATCACGTGGCGCTGGGATCGAGACGACCAATTGCCCGACGGCCACCGGCTCGGCATCGAGTGGTTGAGCGAACTCCGGAAGGCGACGGCTCGATAAATTACCGTGCGCCGTCATCGGCAGAACCGGATGCCCTTGCCTGGACGCGGCACGGGTTGGCGGGTACCGAGGGTGACGACATACGCAGCAGCACCGGTGCGCTCGATCGGGGGTCAAGGAGTCAAGCCGTTCCAGGTCGCCCCGCCGTAGTGGATGGTCGCTCAGGCGGGGTAATGGCGGAGGAACGAACGCGCTGCTGCCTTCATGGCCGCCACCGCTTCTTCCGCCTCCTTGTACGTTGCGCCCCATCCGGCGTACAACTTTAGGAAGTGATCGCCGACCGATCGCAGCTCCGGCCGTCCGGCGTAGCAGGCGTGCCAGTAGATCTCGTGCGCCAGATCCTCAGGGTCACCCTTCCCGGCAAGGATGTTCGCGGCCGCTTGGTGCATGAGGTATAGCCGGGCGCCGCTCTTGCCCGGGACGGGACAGCCCAGCTCATCCATCGCTTGCCGGAACAGGTCGACGGCGTCCCGCGACTGGCCCTTCGAAAGGCCGGCGAGCTCACGCAAGCTCGGAGAGTCGACGCCTCGGGTCAGAGCATGAGCAGCCGCCATTGGCAGGTCGTCGCCGACCGGCTCGTCCATCGCCAGCCGGATGCCAAGGGCGCGCAGTTGCTCCATGCCGGAGAGGCTAGGCGCCGCGCGAAGCGCCGGCCAAGTCGTCGACGACGGATCGCAGCTTCGGGGACGCGCGGCAAGCGTGGGCGATCCAAGGTGCCCACTGCTGACTATCAATGCCGGGCGTAACAGCAGCTCAGAAGCCAAGTCGTCCGCTTTGGTCGCTTACGCCGCCAGCGTTGGTTAATACGACGCCAAGTGTTGAACGCTTACTCCTGCGGCGGGGGAGTGAGCCAGGCCAGGGGTTGTCCGCTGAGGGCGGCGTCGGCAAGGCGGTGGGCGCTGGTGGTTTTCAGGGCGGCTCGTGAGCTGTCGATCCAGCGCTGCACGTTGTCGACGCCTTGGTGGCGGTACTCGACGGCTTGGACGAGGCATTCCAGCTTGTCAGCGTCACGAGCGACGACAGCTTCCAACGTCTCGCCCGCTTCGTATTCGGCGACGGCGGCGGTGATGGCTTCGGTGACGGCTGGGGGACAGGCGGCGACCTGGTCGGCGGTGACGGCGGTGTTGGGTACGGCGGTGAGATAGCGCTTGGCGATGTGTGGGATGTCGGTGATTCGGGTTTCCTGGGTGTCGTGCAGAACGCAGAGCATCGACACTCGGGCTGGGTCGGCGCCCTCCATGGCGGCGAGCATCATTCCGATGAGCGCCGTTCGGAAGGAGTGCTCGGCGATGGACTCGGGTTGCTTGACGCCGGCGAACCACCAGCCGGTCCGGGCGGCGCGTTTGAGGACGCCGGCTTCGAAGATGAAGTTCATCGCTCCGGCGGCGTCGTGATCGTCGGTCATCTGCCCGTCCCTGTGCCGGTGAGTCCGTCCGCCCGCAGGCTGTAGACGATAGAGGTTAGTTCCTGCCGCGACTGCGCGGAGATCCGGTCACTGTCCAGGAGCGTGACACTGCGGTCGAGGAGCGGGGTTGAACCCTTGCATAAGGCGTTCGAAGACTCGTAGTACCCAATTGACCTGGTTGACGTCGCTCCAGTCGATGGCTTCGAGGTACTTCTGCGTGGTGGTACGCCGGACGCTGCTGCCTTGATAGGTGCTGTCGGGGATGGGAGCGAACGGCTCGTCCTGGAAGCCTGCCCCGGTCTCGCCGACGGTGCTGCCGGTCATGAGGTCGCGGAAGAGTCCGCGGGCCTTCCGACTGATGAGGTCGCTCATGCCGTACGAGAACCTCGTCGCTGAGGGGAACAGGGATGTGCCACTGTGACCTCGCTTCCCCCACTTTCTTGGAGGTCTGGAGCTTGACCGATTTGTACCCACCGATCGAGCCGTACACGACGGGCATGCTCGACGTCGGCAACGGCAACCGCGTGTACTGGGAGGTGTGCGGCAACCCGGAAGGTAAGCCGGCGCTGGTCGTCCACGGCGGGCCCGGGTCGGGGGCTGGGCCCGGCTGGCGCCGGTACTTCGATCCGAAGCGGTACCGGATCGTCCTGTTCGACCAGCGTGGCTGTGGCCGCAGCACACCGCACGCGAGCGACCCGGCGACCGACATGCGGCACAACACCATTTGGCACCTGATCGCCGACATGGAACGGCTGCGTAGGCACCTGGGCATCGACCAGTGGCTGCTATACGGCGGTTCCTGGGGCTCGACGCTCACCCTGGCCTACGCGCAACAGCACCCGCGGCGGGTGTCCGAGATCGTCATCGCCGCGCTGACCATGACCAGACGATCGGAGATCGACTGGCTCTATCGGGGCGTCGGCCGGTTCTTTCCTGAGCAGTGGGAACGCTTCCTGGACGGTGTCCCTGGCACGCCACGAAACGGCGACCTCCTGGCTGCCTATGCCAGCCTGATGGAGCACCCCGACGCCGCCGTGCGAGAGAAGGCCACGGCCGACTGGTGCGCCTGGGAGGACGCGGTGCTGTCTGGAGAGACCGGCGGCGGATCCAACCCGTACGGCGACCGCCCTCCTGCGGCGCGGCTGGCCTTCGTGCGAATCTGTGCGCACTACTTCTCGCGCGGTGCGTGGCTGGAGGAAGGTGCGCTGCTGCGCGACGCTGGCCGGCTGTCCGGCATCCCCGGTGTCCTCATCCACGGTCGACTCGACCTGGGTGGGCCGCTGCAAACGGCGTGGGAACTGCACCGCGCCTGGCCGGACGCGGAGCTGATCGTTGTCGAAGATGCGGGGCATCTTGGCACCGCCGAGACCCGCGAGCACGTTCTTCGCGCCCTCGACCGGTTCGCGGCCATCGATTGACGTCCTTGGTGGGCAAGCCGCCCGTGAGTGGCCTCCAGGTAAGCAGCGCCAAGGCTGGCCGCTCTCGCAGTCCTGACGATCTGCGCCGCAGACAGCCACGACCGCGCCCCGGCTACTCGGCGACGAAGACTCCCACGCCGGGCAGGGTCTCGGTCATCCCTTTGATCCGTAATACCTGCATGGCACGATCGATCACCGGCTCGGTGACCCCGTAGTGCTCGATCAGCTCTCGCCGGCTGGGCAGCTTGGAGCCGGGCTGGAGCTCGCCTGACTTGATGCGTTCGGCGAGGTCGTCGGCAATCTGCTCGTAGCGGTAACGCGGCGGCACGTGGTTCTCCTCGGTTGGCAACACGAGTAGACCACCTACGTCAGCCCTTGACTACCCAACGGTGCCTGTTGGAGGTTGCCGGGGAGGCCGATTCCCTCGGTTGGCGCTGTGGGCCGTCCTCGCCGGCGTGGATGTTCGGCGCGTCCCCCGCGTTCGGGCATCCACGCCTCCAGGTTGCTGTGGCACGAGGAGGCGGCAGTGCGTCCTTCGACTTGGCCAGCACGGCAGAGCACGGCGCGAGTGGGAGTAGCGAGCTGGTGAAGCGAGTCTCGTTTGACGAGTACGTCTTGGCGGTAGCGCTGACTCTCGCTCGCCGTCACCGGCCCGTCTGGTCCTGGCGACACTGGCGGCCTATCTGCCGCTGCGGAGGCGAGCTGCCCTGCCGAAGCCGCCATCGCATCCCGATCAACCGCGGCCACTGGCCCAGCCAGGACGGCCCGCAGTGACCACTCACCACCTGATCAAGCCGGCCTGGACGTGCGGCGGTTGTGCGGGGGAGTGGCCATGCCAGACCCGGCGCCGAGAGCTGCGAGCCGAATACGATCGCGCCCCGGTGTCACTGGCCCTCTACCTGGCCGCCCAGCTCGTCGACGCCTCCCAGGATCTGGCCCACGTTCCCGCCGGCCACCTGCACTACCGCTTCCTCGGCTGGACCCGATGAGCATCCTGCGGCCCGGCGACGAGAAGTTCCACTACAGCGACGGCTCGCACAAGTGGATTCCACCGGATCCGGACTACGACCAGGAGGTCTGGGACGAGCAGATCCGCCAACACAAGCACGGACACCTGAGAAACGTGCACCCGAAGGTCCGCATCCAACGCCTCGTCTGATGCCGTGGCGGCGCGCTGACCAGGATGAGCAGCACGATGTACCACCCGGGGCTGACGGGTGACCGCAGGGTAGGCGAGGTGATCAACGAACTGTTCACGTCGGGGTCTGGTCCCGAACACCCGCCCAGACCTGGACGTTTCCGCGCGTTGGGCACCGTGGGCGCGATTCCTGTCGCCGTGATCCCGGAGCGCTTCTTGTCCCTGCACCGACGTCGTCCACGAAGTGCGGTGACTGTTCTCCCGCTGGCGGCGTTCGTCGCTACCGCGTCCGTCCTTGCCCTGCCGGTCGCTGCGGCGGCCCACCCGTCCGGTGATCCGCAGACCGTGTCCGTCGCGCGCGACGACAAGCGGCCAGAGGTCGTACGGGTGCGGTGGCGTGTCGGCGGTCCCGACGACCTCACGCTGCTCGGGGTCTCGCTGGGCCTGCTGCCGCCCGAGCGCGTTTTCCTCGACGGTGCCGTCGACTACCGCGCGACGGATCCGGCGGTGATCGCGTCGTCCGAGCTGTTCTCCGCGTACCTGCTCAAGCAGATCACGGTGGCCGACGGCAAGCGTGCCTGCCACGGAACGGTCGCCGAGTCGAAGGCCCTGGCGAGGGCCGGAGCGATCGTCGACTACACCTGCCCGGGGCCGGTCGACACGGCAACCGTCGCGGTGCGGATGCTCACCGACCTCAACCCGGCGTACCGTGCGGTGGCTACCGGCCCCGACGGACAACGCGCGATGTATGGCTCGGGTGAGGATTCCCACGACTGGGCGCTGTCCGGCGCTCCGGCGGCGGGCAGCGCCGGCCGCGGTCGCAGCGCCACCGTGCGGATCGTCGCCATCGTGGGCGGTGCGCTGGTGATCGCTGCCGGGGCGCTGCTGCTGTCGCGGCGGCGACGGCGGGCCGTGGCCTGACCGTGCCTACCGCCACCAAGGGTGGGTCGACCGGGCGGGCCAGAAGGCCGGTCAGTGCCCCCGGGAATCGTCATCGACACCGACCAGCACGACCTCCAGTCGGCGCGGGCCGTGCACTCCCTCGACCCGGTTGAGCTCGATGTCGCTGGTCGCGGACGGACCCGAGATCCAGGTCTGGGGCGCGCGTGGGTCGAGCCGGGTCAGCGCCTCCGGCAGCAGGCCGACGACCTGGTCGGCGCGGACGACGCAGATGTGCCGGTCGGGCACCAGGGTGAGCGCTCGCCGTCCCTGCGCCGGGCCGGCGTCGAGGATGATGGTGCCCGTGTCGGCGACCGCCACGGCGCAGCCGGTGAGGACCGCGTCCACTGCGTCAAGCTCGGCCGGTGCCAGCGGGGGAGCGTCGCGGCGCACCTGCCCGGCGTGGCCGGCCAACCAGTCGGCGGGGACATCGGCGGGGACGGCGAGCCGGTCGACCTCGGCCAGCAGACCGGCCAGGGCGTCGAAGCCACGGTGGACGGTCGCCCGGTAGTCCACCAGCCGGTCGACGAAGACCTCGACCAGGTCGGGGCGGTCGTCGACCCGGCGGTATCGGCGGGGCACCTGCACCGGCGGCGGGCTGTCGGCCAGGGCCGTCCGGAGCCGCGCCAGGATCTCGTCACGCGCGCTCACTGCTGCTCCCACCACTCCCGGAAGGTCTGCGGCGCGGGCAGCGGCAGGTCCCGCGACCGGGTCCACGCCGACGCGGGCCAGGGCAGCCAGCGCAGCGTCCGAGCGCCGGTGCGCCTTTCGCGGTACGCGCCGAGCGGACCCGCGCCCGCGCGGGCCAGCCGCAGGGCCGCGGCCCAGCGCCGGGGGCTGCGCATCACCCACGACAGGACGCGCATGGTGGCTCGTTCCGCCAGTGGATGCGGCGCCTGCTGGCGGAGGTGGACCAGGATCTCCGGAATGTTGATCTTCACCGGGCAGACGTCGTAGCAGGCGCCGCAGAGCGTCGACGCGTACGGCAGGGAGGCGTTGTCGGCCACACCGGTCAGCTGGGGCGACAGGATCGCCCCGATCGGCCCCGGATACACCGAGCCGTACGCGTGCCCGCCGGCCCGCTCGTACACCGGGCAGACGTTGAGGCACGCGGAGCAGCGGATGCAGGACAGCGCCGGCCGCCCGACCGGGTCGGCAAGCACCGCGGACCGGCCATTGTCGACAAGGACGACGTGCACGTCCTGCGGGCCGTCCCCGGGGGTGACGCCCGTCCACATCGAGGTGTACGGGTTCATCCGCTCGCCGGTCGAGGATCGCGGCAGCAGTTGCAGGAAGACCTCCAGGTCGGTGAAGGTCGGCAGCAGCTTCTCGACGCCCACCACGCTGATCAGCGTCTCGGGGAGCGTGAGGCACATCCGCCCGTTGCCCTCGGACTCCACGACCACCAGCGTGCCGGTGTCGGCGATGGCGAAGTTGGCACCGGACACGGCGACCCGGGCCGAGAGGAAACGCCGTCGCAGGTGCGCGCGGGCCGCCTCGGCCAGGGCGGCCGGCTCGTCGCTGAGGTCGGCCGGCGCGTCGGGCATGCGACGCTGGAAGATCTCCCGGATCTGGGTCCGGTTGTAGTGGATCGCCGGCACCAGGATGTGCGAGGGGGTGTCCTCGCCGAGCTGCACGATCAGCTCCGCCAGATCCGTCTCGTACGCGGCGATCCCGGCCGCCTCCAGGGCCTCGTTGAGCTCGATCTCCTGGGTGGCCATCGACTTGACCTTCACGACCTCGTCGGCCCCGGTGGCCCGGGTCAACGCGACAACGATCCGGCAGGCCTCGGCCGCGTCCCGGGCCCAGTGCACTGTGGCGCCGGCAGCGGTGGCGGACGCCTCGAACTGCTCCAGCAGCTCCGGTAACCGCTGTTGGACGTCCGTCTTGATCGCGGAACCGGCGTCCCGCAGAGCCTCCCAGTCGGGCACCTCGTCGACGACCCGGGCGCGCTTGCCGCGGATGGTGCGGGTGGCCCGGTGCAGGTTCGCCCGCAGTTGCGCGTCGGCGACGGCCGGCTTCGCCATGGTGGGGAAGGGCAGCGGCGTGCGGATGCGTCCGCCCCCGGTGGCCGGGCTGTTCACGAGGTGGCCCCCGTGGCGGCGAGGATCTCGGCGTAGTGCAGGGCCCGTACGCCCGACCGGTGGCGGTCGAGGCCGCCACCGATGTGCGCCAGGCAGGAGTTGTCGGCGGCGGCGAGCACCAGTGCTCCGGTCTCACCGATCCGGGCGCACTTGTCGGTGAGCATCGCTGTGGAGACGTCCGGATTCTTGAGGGCGAACGTGCCGCCGAAGCCGCAGCACTCCTCGGCGTCGCCCAGCTCCACGAGGTCGATCCCGCGCACCTGGCGCAGCAGTCGCAGGGGCCGGTCACCCAGCCGCAGCAGCCGCAGGCCGTGGCAGGTGGGGTGGTAGGTCACCGTCTCCGGAAACTCGGCACCGACGTCGGTGACGCCGAGGACGTCGATGAGCAGCTCGGACAGCTCGTAGGTGCGGGCGGCCACCGACGTGGCCGAAGGGTGCAGCCGCGGGTACTGGTCGCGGATCATCGCGGTGCACGACCCGGACGGCACGACGACGGCGTCGTACTCGTCGAAGACGTCGACGTAGTTGCGCACCATCGGCATCGCCTCGGCCCGGTAGCCCGTGTTGGCGTGCATCTGCCCGCAACAGGTCTGGCCCGTCGGGAAGTCGACGGTGTGGCCGAGCCGGCGCAGGATGCGGGTGACCGCGATGCCGGTGGCCGGATATGCGATGTCGTTGACGCAGGTGATGAAGAGGGCTATCCGCATGGCGGTGTCGACCCGCCTTGACTGTGTTGGTGTGAGCGAGTACACACTGGCGAAGCAAGATCCTATCGGAAATGACTCTGCCGCCACCAGGCACCGGAGGGATGGTTCGTGAGATTCATGCGCGTCGGGCCCGTCGGGCGGGAACGCCCCGTCCTGCACGTCGACGGGCGGCACTTCGACCTCTCGTCGCTGACCGCCGACATCGACGCGGAGTTCCTCGGCGGAGACGGCGTCCGGCGTGTCCGCGAGGCCACCGACCTGCCCGAGATCGACGTCACCGGCCAGCGGGTCGGCGCGCCGATCGCCCGTCCCGGTGTGGTCCTCTGCGTCGGGCAGAACTACGCCGCGCACGCCGCCGAGTCGGGCGCCGAGCCACCCACCGCCCCGATCGTCTTCTACAAGGCGCCCAACACCGTCGTCGGCCCGTACGACGACGTCCTGATCCCGCGCGGCTCGACGAAGACCGACTGGGAGGTGGAGCTGGCGGTGGTGATCGGCCGTCAGGCCCGTTACCTCGCCTCGCCGGCCGACGCTCTCGGGCACATCGCCGGGTACGCGCTGTCCAACGACGTCTCCGAGCGCGACTTCCAGCTCGCCGTCTCCGGTGGCCAGTGGTCGAAGGGCAAGTCCTGCGAGACGTTCCAACCGCTCGGCCCGTGGCTGGTCACCGCCGACGAGATCGACGACCCGCAGGCGCTGCGGCTGCGCTCCTGGGTCAACGGCGAGCCCCGCCAGGACTCCAGCACGAAGGACATGATCTTCGACGTGGCGTACCTGGTCTGGCACCTGTCCCAGTACACCGTCCTGGACCCGGGCGACGTCATCAACACCGGCACCCCGCAGGGGGTGGCGCTCTCCGGCCGGTTCCCGTACCTGGCCGTCGATGACGTGATGGAGGTCGAGATCGAGAGCCTCGGCCGGCAGCGCACCACGCTGAGAGCCGCCTGACGGCGGTGCGGGTCGACTCGCAGGACTGGTTCGGGAGGGGAGAGAAGCATGCGGTGTGACGGCCTGGTGGCAGTGGTGACCGGAGGTGGCTCGGGGATCGGGCACGCCTGCGTGCGGGCGTTCCTGGCCGCCGGCGCCCGGGTGGGCGTCCTGGACCTGGACCTGTCGGACCTCCCCGAGGACCCTCGCGTCCACGGCGTCCGGGCGGACGTGGCCGACCGGTCCTCCCTCGCCGCGGCCGTCGCCTCGGTCGCCGACGCGTTCGGTGGCATCGACATCCTGGTCAACAACGCCGGCATCTCCGCCGTGGGCACTGTGGAGGACAACGACGACGAGCTGTGGAGCAGGGTGCTCGACGTCAACGTCACCGGTGTGGCCCGGATGAGCGCCGTCGCGCTGCCGTACCTGCGCCGGTCGTCGTCCGCGGCGATCGTCAACGTCTCCTCGATCGCGGCGACCGTCGGCCTGCCCCGGCGCGCCCTGTACTCGGCGTCGAAGGGCGCCGTGCACGCCCTCACCCTCGCCATGGCCGCCGACCTGGTGACCGAGGACGTCCGGGTCAACTGTGTCGCCCCCGGCACCGTGGACACGCCCTGGGTGGCCCGCCTGCTCGCCGGCGCGGCCGACCCGACGGCGGAGAAACGGCAACTCGCGTCCCGCCAGCCGACGGGGCGGCTGGTGACCGCCGACGAGGTGGCCGCCGCCGTCGTCTATCTCGCGTCGCCGACGAGCAGGTCGGTGACCGGGTCGTCCCTCCCGGTGGACGGCGGCATGTCCGGCCTGCGACTACCCGCCCGGGTCACCTCCGCACCCGCCCCGGTGGAACCAGGAGCGGTCGTCTCCTGAGGGGGCCGGCGGCGCGTGACATGATTGCGCCATGGGGAAACAGCAGGACGTCGGCGAGCCCGACCGTCACAGCGGGTCCGACGTCGCCGACCACCGTCCGATCGGTGGCAGCGCTGACGAGCGGCTCGCCCTCGCCCAGGACCCCACCACGCCACAGATGACCCTCATCGACCTGGCGTCCGATCCGTCGGCCGTGGTCCGTAAGGCGGTCGCCGCTCGGGCCGACGCGCCCGCGCAGGCACTGCGACCGCTGACCCGGGACCATGATCGTCAGGTGCGGGAGGCCGTGGCGAGGAACCCCTCGGCCTCGATCGCCAACCTCATGCGTCTCGTCAAGGACGCCGACCGGTGGATCCGCTGGGCGGTCGCCGGCAACCCGGCCTGTGACGAGTCGGTCCGCCGGGTCATGTCCGAGGCATCGGACAAGGAGCTTCGCGGTCTCCTCGCGGAGCGCCGGGACCTGGAGCCGGAGCTGGCCGCCAAGCTTGTCGACGACGTCTCACCCGAGGTACGGGAACGACTCGGCACGCACACCCACGACCCGGACGTGATCACCGCCCTGCTGGCCGATCGCACCGCACGCGTCCGCAAGGGGGTGGCCCGCAACCCGCGGACCACCGCCGCGCAGCGCAGCGCGCTCGCCGCGGACCCGGTGGTCGACGTCCGTGCCGCGCTGGTGCGTACTGTCGAGTTGGACGAGGCGGACCTGACGCGCCTGCTCGACGACCGCTCGGTGCAGGTCCGCCTGGCGATGGCGACGTCCGAGATCGTTCCGGCGCACATCCGGCAGGCCCTCGCCAGCGATCCCGACGAGATGGTGGCGAGCGCGGCCCGGGACTTCCGCCCGGGGTCCGGCACCTCCTCGGCGGTGCGGGCTCCGCGCATCGCCCACCGGCCCACCGGCGCGGGCGCGGGTCGACCGGGTCGCGCCACGCGCTGATACCGCCCGGCGGTTCCCCCACCCCTCCAGCTCCGCATGACGGCATGTTAGGTTAGCCTGCCCTAACACACACGTCAGGAAGCTTGCCCATGACCGTACCGACCCGACAGTGGGCAGGTCGCCGATGACAACCGCCGAGATCACCGGTGGTGTGGTGCTCCGCCGCGCGCTCCGTCGACAACGCGGCCGGGTCGTTCTCGGCATCGCGCTGCTGTGCACACACCAGGCCGCCGAGGCACTCGTCCCGGTCGCCATCGGCGTCGTCATCGATCGTGCGGTCGCCACCGGGAACGGCGCCGCGCTGCTGCTCTCGCTCGCCGGCCTGGCCGCCCTGTTCACCGTCCTCGCCTTCGCCTACCGCGCCGGCGCTCGGCTGGCGTACGCCGCCGTGGAGCACGAGGCGCACGCCACGCGGGTCGACATCGTCCGCAGCGCCCTCGACCCGCACGGACACCGTTCGGGCCTGCGAGACGGAGAGCTGCTCTCCGTCACGGCCTCCGACGCCGAGCTGAGCGCGCTGGTCGTGCGGGTAGCCGGGCTCACCGCCGCGGCGCTCACCGCCGTCGTGGTCGCGGCTGTCGCGTTGCTCGTCGTCGACATCCCTCTCGGACTCGGTGTGCTCATCGGCGTACCCCTGCTGGTGGTCGCCCTGCAACGGATGGCCCCGCTGCTCACCCGGCGCGGCGCGGCGCAGCAGGAAGCCCTCGCGGCCACCACCGCGCTCGCCGTCGACCTCGTCACCGGCCTGCGCGTGCTGCGTGGCATCGGCGCCCAGGACCATGCCGCACGCCGGTACGCGGGCGCCAGCCGCCACGCGCTCGACGTCACCCTGCGTGCCGCGACCACCAAGGGACTGCACCTCGGGCTCACCACCATGGTCAACGGTCTCTTCCTCGCCGCGGTGGCAGGCGTCGCGGGCTGGCTCGCGCTCCAGGGCCGGCTCACCATCGGTGAACTCGTCGCCGTCGTCGGGCTGGCCCAGTTCATCGCGGAGCCGGTGCAGACGCTCGGGTACTGCGTGCAGTTGTTCGCCACGGCCCGGGCCTCCGCCGGCCGGGTCGCCCGGGTCCTCGGTGCCGCGCCGGCCACCCGGGCGGGTAGCGGCGGGCCGCCCGCCCCGAGCCCGACGCGGCTGACCCTCGACGCGGTCCGCTACGCCAGCCTCCACGACGTCAGCCTGCACGTCCGCGCCGGTGAGCTGCTCGGCGTGCTCGCCTACGATCCGAGCGACGCCGATGCGCTTGTCACGCTGCTGTCCGGCCGGGTGCCCCGCCCGGACTACCGAGGCTCGCTGTACGTCGACGGCGTGCCCGCCGACGAGCTGCACATCGATGCCGTACGCGCCGCCGTCCTTGTCGAAGAGCACGACGTGGCGCTGTTCGAAGGGACCCTGCGCGCCAACCTCAGCGCCGGGGCTCACGTCGACGACACGCTCCTGCGGTCCGCTGTGCGCGCTGCCGCCGCCGAGGACGTGCTCGCCGCGCACCCCCACGGGCTCGACCGCCTGCTCACCGAACGGGGCGCGAACCTGTCCGGCGGGCAGCGGCAACGAATCGGGCTGGCCCGGGCACTCGTCGCCGACCCGCCGGTGCTGGTGCTGCACAACCCCACAACGGCCGTCGACGCGGTGACCGAGGGGCTGCTCGCCGAAGGTCTGGCCGCCGCTCGCGGTGCGGCGGACCGCGGCACCGTGCTGATCACCACCAGTCCGGCGCTGCTGCGGGCCACGCACCGGGTCGCCGTGCTCGACCGGGGGCGGGTCGTCGCCGAAGGGCCCCACGAGCGGTTGCTCGCCAGCGACAGCCGTTACCGCGAGGAGGTCCTGCGGTGACCGACGCGTCGATCGACACCGGCGTCGAACCCCGGCACCTGCTGCCGACGGCCACCGCCCGGCAGACCTGGGTCGCCCTCCGTGGCGAGTTGGCCCGCCTGCCGGGGCTCAGCGTCACCGCCGGCACGTTGCTTGTCGCCGCGGCCACGACGGGGCTCGTCGCCCCCTGGGTGCTCGGTCGCCTCGTCGACGACGTCATCGCCGAGACCGACACGCAGCGGATCGTCGCCTGGGCGGGTGTGATCGCGGGTGCCGCGGTGCTCGCGGGACTCCTCACCGCGCTCGGAGCGGCGGTCGCCGCCCGACTCGGCGAAACCGTCCTGGCCCGGCTCCGGGAACGGGTCCTCGACCGCGCCCTGCACCTGCCGTCGGCCACCCTGGAGCGGGCCGGGACCGGGGACCTGGTGGCACGCGCCGGTGACGACGTGGCCGTCGTGACGAATGTGATCGCCACCAGCGGTCCCGCCTTCCTCGGCGCGCTGCTGTCCATCGTGTTGACCGCGTTGGGGCTCTTCGCCCTCGACTGGCGACTCGGCATCGCCGGGCTGGCCGCCACCCCGGCGTACGCGGTGGCGCTGCGCTGGTACCTGAAAAGGTCGATCCCGTACTACGCCCGGGAGCGGGTGGCGACGGGCGAGCGCGCACAGGCGACAGTCGAGGCGTTGCGCGGTTCGGCGACGGTGCGCGCCTACCGGATGGAGGACGCCCACGTCGCACGGATCGCGGGCCGCTCCGCGGTGGCCCGTGACCTGTCGCTGGAGATCTTCGGACTGTTCACGCGGTTCGGGCTGCGCATCAACCGGTCGGAGTTCGTGGGGCTCGCCGCCGTGCTGCTCGCCGGGTTCCTCCTGGTTCGCGACGACCTCGCCACAGTGGGCGCCGCCACCACCGCCGCGCTCTACTTCCACCGCCTCTTCAACCCCATCGGGCTGCTGCTGTTCGAGTCGGACTCCGTCCTACAGGCCGGGGCGAGCCTCGCCCGCCTCGTCGGGGTCACCACCCTGCCGGCCACCGCGTCTCCGGAGCGTCCCGAGCGCGCCGGACCCGAGCCGGCCGCGCTGGAGGTGACAGTCGGACAGCACCGCTACGACGACGGACCCGTCGTACTGCGTGACATCACCCTGCGGCTGGCACCCGGTGAGCGCGTCGCCCTCGTCGGCGCGAGCGGAGCGGGCAAGAGCACGCTCGCCGGCATCATCGCCGGCATCATCGCGCCGACCCACGGTTCGGTGCGCCTGCGCGGCGTGCCGCTGGCGGACCTCGGCGAGCACCGCCTCCGCCGGGAGATCGCCCTGATCAGCCAGGAGGTGCACGTCTTCGCCGGGCCGCTCGCCGACGACCTGCGCCTGGCCGCTCCGGACGCCACCGACGCCGAGCTGACCGCCGCGCTCGACCGGGTCGGTGTCACCGACTGGCTGCGTACCCTGCCGGAGGGCCTTGCCACCTCGGTGGGGGAGGGCGGACGGCGCCTCACCTCGGCCCAGGCCCAGCAGCTCGCGTTGGCCCGCCTCGTCCTCGCCGACCCCGCCGTCGCGGTCCTGGACGAGGCCACCGCGGAGGCGGGCAGCGCGGGCGCACGCGACCTCGACCGCGCCGCCGTCGCGGCCACCGAGGGCCGGACCACGCTTGTCGTCGCCCACCGCCTCAGCCAGGCGGCCACCGCGGACCGCATCGTCGTCCTGGACCACGGCCGCATCGCCGAACACGGCACGCACGCCGAGTTGCTCAAGGCCGGGGGCGGGTACAGCCGGTTGTGGCGTTCCTGGAGCATGCCCGACCTCGTGCCGCGGGGGCGGGAGAGCACCGAGCAGATCCAGGACCAGCCGATCCGCGGCTGAGCGGTCGCCGGGAGTGCGCGCGTAAGGGTGGGGCGGCGGTGTCAGCCGAACGGGGAGTCCCGGGAACTTTCCCGGACCGGCCACCGACCACCAGAGTGCGCGGCTGAGCGGCGCGATCCGATGACGGCATCTCGGCATGGAGGAGCGCCAGTGGCACCCAGGACGGTGGTCTGTGCGCAACGGCGGCGCTGACGACGATCAGGTGACCCGGTGGGCGCAGGAGGCGGGCCGGGGCGACCGGCAGGCCGCCACGGCGTTCGTCCGGGCCCTGCAGGACCAGGTCTGGCGGTTCCTGTCGCACCTGGCCGGGCCGGGTGAGGCCGATGACCTGACCCAGGAGACGTTCCTGCGGGCATTTCGCAACCTGCCCGGCTTCGCCGGCCGCTCGTCGGCGCGTACGTGGGTGTTTACGATCGCGCGGCGCGTTGCCGTGGATCACGTCCGGACGGCGGTCGCCCGGCCACGGTTGGCCTCGGTGCCGGACTGGCAGGCGGCGGCCGAGGCCGCCGGTGCGATCACGGCCGGCGCCGACGAGGGTGTCACCCTCCAGCAGGTGATCGCCGGTCTGAGTCGGGAACGTCGCGAGGCGTTCGTCGCCACGCACGTGCTCGGCCTGTCCTATGCCGAGGCCGCGGAGGTCTGCCAGTGCCCCGTCGGCACGATCCGCTCCCGCGTCGCCCGGGCCCGCGAGGACCTCGTCTCGGCCTGGCAGGCCGAAGGAGGCCCGACCCGTAGCCGGCGAACCGGCTGAAGGTAGACCGACGAGGGGTCGGCGCCCGGTGCCTCCGGCGGCCAGCGTGCCGTTGCGACCCCGGACCGCCGCCCCGCTTCTGTTCCGGTGCCCCTACCCCAGGGGTGCCCCGATGGCCTCGATGATGCGCGGACGCAGTTCGGCGGCGCGGACGACGGCGTCGACCGAGCCGACCTCGACGGCGCGTTGGATGTTGTGCACCCGGTCGAACTCCGTGGCCACCTCGCCGAGCTTCTCGGCGCGCACCGACGAGCGCACCTCGTCGAGTTCCGCGGTCAGCGCGGCGCGTTCGGTGCCGGCCACGGCGGCGGCACGCGCCTCCAGGTCCCGCACCCGGGGGTCGGCAGCCGTGCGGGCGTTGACGTCGGCGGAGAACACCACAGCGGCGGCGGGGGCGCCACCGAGCACCGAGGCGAACGAGCCCTCCAGGGCGAGCACTGTCATGTTCGGGTTCAGCGCCTTCGAGAACACCACGAACGCGCCGCCGTGGTAGCGCGAGATCACACAGAAGACGATCGGTCCCCGGAAGTTGACGATCGCCCGGCCGATCTCGGCGCCGTACTCCAGTTGCAGCTTGCGCATCGACTCCGGTGAGCCGTCGAAGCCGGACAGGTTCGCCAGCACCACGAGGGGCCGGTTGCCGCTGGCCGCGTTGATCGCCCGCGCCGCCTTCTTCGACGAACGGGGGAACAGCGTGCCCGCCGTGTAGGTGTCCGGGCCGTCGGTGGGCGGGAAGCCGTGCCGCGGCACCGACCGGGACTCGATGCCGAGCAGGCACACCGGCATGCCGCCGAGGTGGATGTCCTGGACGACCGCGGTGTCCGCGTCCGCCATGCCCGCCCAACGCTCCAGCACCGGGTGGTCCTGGTCGGAGAGGGCCCGCATCACCGTACGGATGTCGAACGGCTTCTTGCGGTCCGGGTTGTGCTCGACGGAGAAGATCTCCCCGACGGTGCGGAAGGCACTGCCCGCCACGTCGTGCGGGAAGTCGGAGATGTCGCGGTCGGTGGGGTCGGTGGTGACCGCCCGCCGGGGCCTGTTCTCACCGGGCGCGACGTACGTGTGGTCGTAGTGCGACATCACCACGTCCCGAGCGGCCGTCAGGTTCGGCGCCCAGTACTGTGCCTGCCCGTTCGGCCCCATCACCCGGTCGTAGCCGCCGATGCCGAAGTTGTCCTCGGCGGACACACCACCGGAGAAGTCGAGCGACTGCTTGCCGGTGAGCACCATCGCCGAGTCGGGCGTCATCACCAGGATGCCCTTGGTGTGCATGAGCATCGTCGCCTCGGCGTTCCAGTACGGCTGCGCGCCGACGTTGATGCCCGCGACCACGATGTTGATCTCACCGCCGGCCTGGGTGAACTCGACGATCCGCTTCAGCGCCGCGGCCACCCAGTCCATGTTCTCCGTACCGGTGGTCATCGAGATGCGCGCCCCGGCGGACAGCGCCCACCACTCCAGGGGCACGTTCATCCGTTCCGCGAGGTCCAGTGCGGCGATCACGCGCCGGCACTCCGGCTCCGACAGGGCGCCCAACGCCTTTGTCGGGTCGCCGAGCAGCACCACCCGGGTGACGCCCTGCGGGTGCCGCTCGGTCGGCGCGGTGACCACCCCGGCCACGATGGCGGCGCTGTTGCGCCCCTTCGGCCGCCGCACCGGCACCAACACGTGGTCGTCGTCGAGGTCGTGCTCGACGAAGTCACCGAGCCGGCCGGTCAGCTCGTACGGGTACACGGTGTTGCGGCTGCTCGCCCGCAGCACCTTCAGCCGGTACTCGTCGAGCGGCTCGATCGGCTCGACCGGCGGCTCACCGACGGCCAGCTCCGCGCCGCCCGCGGCGTCGAACGAGATCCGTACGGCGATCTTGGTCAGCTCGCCGGTCCGGCGGTCGCGCTGGCGCGCGATGAACAGGATCTCCTCCAGGCCGGCGCCCGCTGTCGTCGGGCGGACCCGCCCGGCGATCATTTCCATCTCCTCGCGGGTCAGCTCACTCGGCGGCCAGACGTAGACCACGATCCGGTTGGTGTTGAAGCGGGTCTTCGACGGTCGCCGCGACTGGGCACGGCGGATCGAGTCGAGGCAGGCGGCGATGGCGTCCTCGGTCGTCGGCAGCGCCACCAGGCGGCCGTCCTGCTCACGAAGCTCGGTGAGGTCACGCACCTGCGCGAACGCGACGAGGCGTTCGTCCGCCCGGTTGTCCCGGGCCACGCACTGGAAGAGGTAGACCTCCTCGTCGGACGACGGCAGGCGGGTCAGGTCGAACTTGTGCAGCCGCTCCAGCTGCATCCGCTGCGCGATGTAGGGGTGCAGGCCCCGGATCAGCCGGTCCTCGGTCATCGCGTCGCTCGCCGGGCGGAAGGTGAAGTGGTGGTGCATGACCGCCCCACCGCGACCCGCGACGGTGGTGGTGACCCGGCGGACCTGCGGCGGCAGCGGGTGCGCGGCGACGACCTCGGCCAGCGCCGCCGCCATCGAGTCGAAGTCCTCCGGCTGGTTCTCCCACCCGAGGTAGATGTCGGCGTCGACGGAGTCCTCGTCGGCGGCCAGCTCGGCCAGGCCGCGTAGCGCGCCGCCCAGCGCCTCGAAGCTCACCGCGGCGGAGACCACGCTCGAATCGGCGCGCTCGGCCACCACGAACGTGCAGCCCGCGACCTCCTGGGTACGCACGCTGGTGAGCGCCCGGTTGCCGTAGTACCGCCGGGTCAGCACCTCCAGCATTACCGCGTTGTCGAGGTGGTCGCGGACGAGCCGCTGACCGAGCAGCCGGACCAGTGGTTCGGTGCTGCGTACCATCTCGGCAATGCGCTCGGCGCGGTCCGCCGCGTCCGGGTGGGCGTCCAGGTGCCGCAGGTGCCCACGGACCCCGGCGTAGACGCGGGCGCGGTTGCGGCGCAGCAGCGGCTGGGCGAACCAGGCGAACACCACGCCGCGGGCGAGGTCGGCGATCGCGGGGAAGCGGACCTGCGTGGCGGCGATCAGCCGTTCCAGCGCGAGGCCGGCGGGCTCGCGAAGCGCCTCGTCCGGCGGGGTTTCCCGCAGCCAGGCGCGCAGCAGCGTCGCGACGACAGTGGCGTCGGCGGACGCCCGTTGCTGGGCGAGGAAGATCCGGAAGACGGCGGCTTCGAGGGCGGGGGAGCGCTCCAGGTCGGTGACACCGTAGTGGCCGAGCGCCTTGGCGAGCTTGGTCTGGAAGGCGTCCGGCAGCCCGGCCCGCTCGACGTCGAGGCTCTGCAGGTAGGTGTGGAAGTACTCCCGGGCGCTGTGCACGTGCGCGGCGCCGCCGTCCTCGCCCGTCGGCCGGTTGCGGCTCAACTCGGCGAGGTCGGCGAACACCTCGATGAGATCGAGCTCCGCGGCCAGTGGCCGCGGGCCGGCCTCGGTGGCGGCCCGGCGAGCCGTGAGGTAGCCGTCGAGCACCCGGCGGTCGTCGTGCGGGTCGACGTCGAAGCCGAGCAGCAGGCCGCGCAGGTCCTCCTGGCCGCGCCTGCTGCGCTCGGACGCCGGAATCTCGGCGGCGGCGGTGGGCAGGTCCAGTTCGACGGCCTCGCTGGTCGGGTCGGCAGTGGTCTCGGCCTCGTCCGCGAGTGGCTCCAGGCGCAGCAGCGGCGCACCCGCCTCCACCTGGCTGCCCACCGAGACGGCGCACTCCTTCAGCCGCGCCTTGAACGGCGCCCGCAGCACCGTCTCCATCTTCATCGCTTCGAGCACCAGCACCGGTGCGCCCGCCTCGACCTCGGCGCCGATCTCCAGCGGCGTGGCGACGACCAGCGCCGGCATCGGGGAGCGCAGGACGCCGCCCTCGTCGCGGCTGACCCGGTGGGTCACGCCGTCCACCTCGACCAGGTGGGTCGGTCCGTGGGTGCCGGTGAGCAGGCGGTACCGGATGCCGTTGACCACGATCTGACCGGTGTGCCGGTCGAAGCGGTCCAGCTCGACGTCGGCGGTGCGCACGGCGGCGCCGGCCTCGATGCCGACGCGGAACCGGTGCGCGCCGACTCGCGCCACGCGGGTGCGGTAGTCGGCGCCGCGCAGCTTGAGGTCCAACGGTCGGCCGCTGGCGTGCTGCACCTGCGGGCGCCCGCCGGAGGACGTCGACAACAACCGCTGCCGCTCGACGCGCTCGTCCTCCTCGTACGCCTCGATGGCGGCGGCGGCCAGCGCGACCGCGGAGTGGCGGTGCGTGACGAGCCGGCCCTCACCGCGGACGCGGTCGATCCAGCCGGTGTCCGCGCTGGCGTCGATCACCTCGGGCTGGTCGAGCAGGTCGAGCACGAAGCTCTTGTTCGTCGCGCCGCCCTCGATGATCACGGTGGTGTTCGCCATCGCCCGACGCAGCTTGCCGAGCGCCTCGTCGCGATCGCGGCCGTACGCGATGATCTTCGCGATCATCGAGTCGAAGTCGGCCGGGATGGTGTCGCCCTCGCTGACGCCGGTGTCCACCCGGATGCCGGGGCCGCTGGGCAGGTCCAGCCGCGCGATCCGGCCCGGCGACGGCGCGAAGTCGCGGTCGGGGTCCTCGGCGTTCAGCCGAGCCTCGATGGCGTGCCCGCGCTCGGCTGGCGGGGCACCGTCGAGTCGCCCGCCGGAGGCGACGTGCAGCTGTGCCTTGACCAGGTCGAACCCGGTGGTCAACTCGGTGATCGGGTGCTCGACCTGGAGGCGGGTGTTGACCTCCAGGAACGCGAACAGCCGGTCGCCGGGGTGGTACAGGAACTCGACGGTCGCCGCGCCCCGGTAACCGACAGCGTTGGCCAGCCGCTCGGCCGACGTCTTCAGCTCGGCGGCCTGCGCCGGGTCGAGCACCGGCGACGCCGACTCCTCGATGACCTTCTGGTTGCGTCGCTGCACCGAGCAGTCCCGGACGCCGAGCGCCCACGCCGTGCCCTGCCCGTCGGCGATCACCTGGACCTCGACGTGCCGAGCGCCGGTGACCAGGCGTTCCAGGAACACGATGCCGCTGCCGAACGCGCGCGCCGCTTCCTGACTGGTGCGCTCGTACGCGTCGTCGAGCTCGGCCTCGTTCCGGATGACGCGGATGCCGCGCCCGCCGCCGCCCGCTGTCGCCTTCAGCATCAGCGGGTAGCCGACCTCGGCCGCCGAGGCACGTGCGGCGTCCAGGGTCTCGACGGCGCCACGGCTCCACGGCGCGACCGGCACGCCGACCTTCTCCGCGATCAGCTTCGAGCCGATCTTGTCGCCGAGTTGGCGCATGGCGTCCGCGCTCGGTCCGACGAAGGTGACGCCGATCTTCTCGCACAGCTCGGCGAACGCCGGATCCTCGGCGACGAAACCCCAGCCGACCCACGCGGCGTCGGCCCCGGTCTCGATCAAGGCGCGCTCCAGCACTGCCAGGTTGAGGTACGGGCGGGCGGATGCCGGACCGAGATCGTAGGCGATGTCCGCTTCGCGGACGAAGGTGGCGGTGCGGTCGACGTCGGTGTAAAGAGCGACTGTTTCGAGCGGTCTGCCGGTTTCCGCAGCCAGCTCGCGGACCGCGTGGATGAGCCGCATGGCGGCTTCACCTCGGTTGACGATGGCGACACGGTTGAACACCCGACTGACCCCTTAGCTAGACCTCGAACTGCGTGCCGGAGACGACGGCTCCCAGCAGTGATCACCCTTCCGGGTGGCGGCGGCCAGCGCTATGGCGCTACCACCGAAGCCACAGTCCCTCAGTTGTAGGAAGTGCACAAAAGTTTTTGGCGGCCCGGGCCCGCTCCCGCAGTTGATCAAGAAGGTGCGGATGGTTCACGTCGCCCGCCTCTCCTGTTCACCCCCGCCTGATCGGCTTGTCGAACGATCATCGCCGGGCTGGGCCACCAGCCGATTCGACCCTCCCGGCGCAGGCCAGCAATCGCATCACGAAAGGAGCGGCAATGAGGTCATCCAACCTCGTACGCCCGAGTCTGGCGCTGCTGCTCGCCGCGGGGCTGAGCACGCTCGGGGCGCCGGTCGGCGCAGCCCACGCCGCGACCGCCACGGTAGCCGAGGCGGGCACGCCGATCACTGTCACCTCGACCGAGCAACTCGCCCCGGGCGTCACGTACGGCTCGTTCCAGGTGACCACGCCCCGGGGCGTCACCGTCGGCTACCTGCTCACTGCCGACCTGAAGAAGAACAAGGTCTCCCTGGACCTGCTGCACCCCGACGCGGTCGCGCAGCGCAAGGTCATCTCCTCGATGGCCAACGACCAGGGTGCCATCGCCGGCGTGAACGGGGACTTCTTCAACAACAGTGAGACCCACGCCGGCGTCACGCCCACCTACTCGTCGTCCGGTCCCGAGATCGCCGACGGCGAGGAGTTGAAGTTCGCGGTGCCGACCGCGCAGCGCTTCGGCCCCGGCCTCGCCCCCGGCACCTCGACCCGGGACGTGTTCGGCGTGGGCGTCAACGGCAAGGCGCGCGTCGACACCCTGAGCCTGGACGGCGAGGTGCGCAGCGGCAAGAACACGATCGCCCTCAGCGGCCTCAACCAGTACGCGCTCCCAGTCGACGGCGTCGGCCTGTTCACCTCCGAGTGGGGTGCCGCCTCCCGGGTCCGGTCGACCTGTGGCACCGACACCAGCCGCAGCGACCCGTGCAGCACCCGCACCTACGAGGTGACCGTCCGCGATGGCGTGGTGACCGCGGTGAGTCGGACGCCTGGCGCTGGCGCGATCGCCGCCGACACGCAGGTGCTTGTCGGCCGGGAGGGCGGCGCGGACGAGCTCGACGACCTCGCCGTCGGTGACCGGGTGCAGGTGCGCGAGAAGCTCGACTCCGCCGGCAAGCCGAAGCTGACGTTCGCGGTCGGTGGCGCGCCGATCCTGCGCGACGGCGCGCCGCTGGCCGGCCTGGACACCAAGACCGCCGCGGTACGCAGCTCGGCCGGTGTCAGCCCGGACGGCCGGACCGTCTACCTCGTCGTCCTCGCCGGGCGTGCCCCGGCCAGCGCCGGCTCCACGATCGCCGAACTCGCCGACCTGATGCGCTCGCTGGGCGCGCACGACGCGGTGAACCTGGACGGCGGCGGTTCGAGCACGGTCGCCGTCCGGGAGCCGGGTCAGGCCGTGGCCACCGCCCGCAACAGCCCGTCCGACGGCGCTGAGCGTTTGGTCGCCAACGGGATCGGCATCTTCGTGGGTCGCCCCTGACCGGTCCTACTCGTCCGGATTCGCCCCGCCCGACCACCTTGCATCGATGTTTGTCGACTGCCATGCTGTGGTTCGGTCGTGCTCGGGAGCCAGCGCGCACCACACCTTCTCCGGTCCACGGGGCGCACGAGGTGGTCAGCTCACCCGTGCCGGGCAGTCCTCGTCGGTGACCGGAAACCCGAGCGCGGCACCGGCTACCCCCTCGGTCAGCGGTGCCCGGTAACCACCGGAGGTACCGATGCTTCGCATGTTGATCGCCGCAACGACCGTGGCGCTCGCCGTCTGGGGCGGGGCGAACGGCGCCACAGCGGCCACGCCCTCGGCCACGCCAACACCCTCGCCGACGTTCGCCTGCCCGCCCGCGTTGCCGATCACCGCCACCGTGGCCGGGGTCACCACCACGAGCGTGACCATCTCGTACTCGATCTTCTTCCGGCCGCCCTGCGGCTACGACCCGCCGATGACCATCAGCCTCTTCGCCAGCCGCGAGGACGCCCAGCAGTGGCGGGCGCCGGTGGCGTCGGCCGTCTCCGGGCCGGAGCGCACCGGCACTGTGACCATCGACCGGCTGACGCCCAACACGGAATACTGGTACCGGTTCAGTGACCCCGACGGCAAGCGGGATCCGTACGCCATCGGGTCGGCTCGGACCGCCCCGCTGGCCGCGTGCCGCGCCACGGCCACGATCGACGCCCACTGGGGTAACGGTTTCGTCGCCACGGTCACGGTCCGCAACACCGGGACCGAGCCGCTGGACCGGTGGCGCGTCTCGTGGCGGTGGTTCGGAGACGAGCGCATCCAGTCGGTCTGGGGTGGGGTGGCCGAGACCGTCGGCGTCGACGTCGCGGTCCGCAACGCCCCGTACAACGGAAAGCTGGCGCTGGACGGTGTGACGACGTTCGGTCTGCTCGTGACGAGCAGCGCGGTGCCCGACGGGTTGACGATGGCGTGCGCTCCGTGAGCGACGTCCGCCCCGCTTCCGCCGTCACGGCGAAAGCGGGGCGGCGTCCCGCGGATCAGGGTTTACGGGCCACCGCGCCGTAGGCGTCGATGCCGACGGCGTCGGCATCGACCGGTCGCCACAGGGGGATCGGCACGAGGCCAGGCTCCACCCTCGTCAGCCCGGAGAAGCAGGTGTCGAGGTCCTCCGGGCTGCGCAGGATGTACGGAACGCCGCCGCTCTGTGCCAGCCGCTCAGCACCGGACACCACGGCCGGGCTGGTGTCGGTGCCGTCCCAGAGCACGAGGTAACTGCCGGACGGCACCGCGTCCATCGTCCGCTCGACGATGGAACGCACCACGTCGAGGTCGGGCTCGTAGCCCATGACGCCCATGAACATCACGGCGATCGGCTGGTCGAAGTCGAGCGTCTTCGTCGCCTCGGCCAGGATCTTCTCCGGCTCGTGATAGTCGGCGGGGACGTACGTGGTGACACCCTCGGACGTCGTGCTGGCCAGCAGAGCCCGCGCGTGCGTCAGCACCATCGGGTCGTTGTCCACGTAGACGATTCGCGAGTCGGGCGCGATGCCCTGGGCGACCGCATGGGTGTTCTGCATGGTGGGCAGGCCGGTGCCGATGTCCAGGAACTGCCGGATGCCCGCCTCGGCGGTGAGGTGACGCACGGCCCGCGTCAGGAACAGGCGCGACTGTTGTGCCATGAGGACGATCTCCGGGTAGACCTCGGCGACGGCGTCGCCGGCCGCCCGGTCGGACGGGAAGTTGTCCTTGCCGCCCATCCAGTAGTTCCAGATTCGGGCGGCGTGCGGCACGTCGGGCTGAAGCTTCGCGGCGAGTTCGGCGTCGGTGCCGGCCATGCCAGGCTCCTATCGAGGGGTCGGCGGGAGATCACAGCTGTGCTGCGAGCGGGATCGTACTCCGTAGGTGTCCACTGCGGACGTTTCTGTGCAGGCCCAGGTCCTCGCCCTACTGGTCGAACTGCGTGCCATCGCGGGTGGCGCCGGAATGGCGCCGCGACCGTAGGGCCCGTCAGGGACGGGCCACCCCGTTCTGGTACGCCCACACGACGGTCTGCAACCGGTCCCGTGCGCCGAGCTTGGCCATGGCCCGCCCGACGTGCAACGACAGCAACGACCCGATGGTGTACGCCACGACGAACGGTGCGACGCCCCGGATGGTCGAGCCGGGTTCGGTGCCGGTGTGGTCCCTCATGCGGTGCGCATCCTTGCTCCGGATCGTCCCGGGTCAGGCGGATCAGTAGGAGATGCTAGGCGCGAGCAGCCGCCGAAGGTGGCCTCGGCCGCGATCAGCGTGACCTCGCTGAAGGACGCCGCGGTGTCGGCACACCGCGCCCAGTGTCGGGCGCTCCCGCGGAGGCTGCCGACCGTGATCGTGCGGTCGGCAGCCCGGGTGCAACCGGGGTGGTCGGGCAGTGTCGGCGGGACCGACGTGCCGGTGAGCGACGGGCTCACCCCGACGAACACCCCGGGCGTCGGACTGTCCACGTCGGCCCAGACGGCGAGGTCGGGCCCGACGAGCAGGCCGGGATTGTGGCCGCCGGGCAATCCGACCAGTGCGGGTTTCCAGCCGCCGTCGCGCAGCTGCCTGGCCCAGTCGTCGGGTACGGCGACCGAGACGGTGCCCGTCCCGTCGCGCACCCGGGTCCAGCCCGGCGGTGTGGCGGAGGCGGCGGACGAACCGGCCATGACCAGCGTCGCGGCCACCGCGCCAACGGTGGTGAGGGCCCGGCGGGTGCGTCGCAGCGGCGGCCGGACCGGACCCGTTGGTGCGGCCAGCAGACCCTCCAGCGCGGCGGCGTACGCGGCCGCGGTTGGCCAGCGGCGGCCCGGATCACGGTGCAGGGCCCGCCGGACGACGCGTTCGACAGCGGCGGGCACGCCCGTCGCCTCCGTCGTCTGCCCCGGCGGCAGTCCGGTCATCATGTGCTGGGTCAGGGCGCCGATCGGCACTCGTACTGCGGGACCTGTGCCAGTTGGACTACCAGGAGATCGCCGAGCAACTGGGCATTGCGGTCGGCACGCTGAAGTCCCGGATCCACCACGCCCGCCGGCACGTCCGAGAGTCGTTGCGGGGCAACTGACTCGCCCGCGCTGACCCGGCTCGGCCGGACATCGCATCGATCTGGGGTTTTGTCGCCGATCGAGTGACATCGTTTGACATGCACCGGCAACCCATCTTTGATTATCGATGTTCATAGTTCGACTTGGTCGGGCGTCGGGTCGTCCGGCGCCGGATCGGTCCGGTCGACGCCCCGATCCTGGAGGACCGATGTCAGCCTTCGCGCGGCCCAACCCACGTCACGCACGGCGACGACGGCTGCTGCCGGCGGCGATGGCAGCGGTGACGCTGCTGAGCGTCGCGGTCGGCGTGCCGGCATCGGCCGCGGCGGCCTCGACGGTGGTCGGCGCGGCGTCGGGCCGCTGCCTGGACGTCGTCGGCAACGTCCGCACGGCCGGCGCTGGCATCGACATCTACGACTGCAACGGTCAGGCCAACCAGGCCTGGACCTTCACCTCTGCCGGTGAGCTGCGGGTCTACGACGAGACGATGTGCCTGGACGTGGTCGGCCAGGACACCACAGCGCCGGCCACGTTGCAGATCAACTCCTGCACCGGTGGCGCCAACCAGCGCTGGCGGATCAACACCAACGGGACCATCGTCGGCGTCCAGTCCGGCCTGTGCCTGGACGTCAACGGCGCCGGCACCGCCAACAGCACCCCGGTTGGTCTCTGGACCTGCAACGGGCAGGGCAACCAGCGGTGGACGACGGCTCTGGGCAGCACCGACACCCAGCCGCCCACGGCTCCGGGCAGCCCGCGGGTCAGCGGCCTGACGTGCAACTCCGTGACCTTCGCGTGGAACGCCTCGACGGACAACGTCGCGGTGGCCTTCTACGACATCTACCACGACGGGCAGTTGATGACGTCGGTGAGCGGCTCGACGCTGTCCACCAGCCTCACGGTGGTCGCCGGAGCGACCTGGGGCCTGTACGTCAACGCCCGCGACTCCGCCGGCAACGTGTCCCAGGCGAGCACCACCGTGTCGATCACGCCCCCGCCGTGTCAGTCCGACACCCAGGCACCGACCGCGCCGCAACAGCTCACCGGCACCGCGTCGGGCACCACTGTGACCCTGCGCTGGACCGCGTCCACCGACAACGTCGGCGTCCGGGCGTACGACATCTTCCGGGGTGGCGTGCAGGTCGGCACGGTCACCGGCGCGCCGCCGGTGACCACCTTCACCGACAGCGGGCTGGCGGCGAACACCGCGTACCAGTACTACGCGGTGGCCCGGGACGCCCAGGGCAACGTCTCGTCGCGCAGCGCCACCACGACGGTGACCACCGGCGCGGGCTGCGGCAACCCGGTGTGCGGGGTGCGCCAGGTGGCCACCGACACCGACATCCCGTGGGGGCTGGCGACGTTGCCGGACGGCACCGTCCTCTACAACCGCCGCGACGCGCACGACATCATCCAGCTCAACCCCACCACCGGGGCCAAGACCAATCTGGGCACGGTGCCGAACGTGCAGAGCACCGAGGGGGAGGGCGGCCTGCTCGGGCTCGCCGTCTCGGCCAGCTTCACAAGCGACAGGTGGCTGTACATCATGCACACCTCACCCAGCGACAACCGGATCGTCCGGATCAGGTTCGAGAACGGCCGACTCAACACCGCCAGCGAGCAGGTGCTTGTCAGCGGCATCCGGCGGAACAAGTACCACGACGGTGGCCGCCTGCGGTTCGGCCCGGACGGCAAGCTGTACGCCAGCACGGGCGACGCCCAGAACGGCAACTACGCACAGGACCGGTCGAGCCTCGAAGGCAAGATCCTGCGTCTCAACCCGGACGGCACTGTCCCCTCGGACAACCCGTTCGGCAACTACGTGTGGAGCTACGGCCACCGCAACCCGCAGGGGTTGGCGTTCGACTCCCAGGGCCGCCTGTGGGAGCAGGAATTCGGTAACTCGATCATGGATGAGACCAATCTGATCACGAAGGGCGGCAACTACGGCTGGCCGGCGTGCGAGGGCACCAGCGGCACCTGCGGCACCGCCGGGTTCATCGCGCCCGCGCGCACCTACCCGACCGCGGAGGGGTCCTGCTCCGGGATCACGATCGTGCGGGACGCGCTCTACGTGGCCTGTACGCGGGGTGCTCGGATGTACCGCGCGGTGATCAGCGGCAGCAGCCTGACGAACGTGCAGACGTACTTCAGTGGCACGTACGGTCGCTTGCGGACGGTGGAGCCGGCTCCCGACGGTGGGCTGTGGTTGACCACCACCACCGTCGGCGACAAGGACAGCACCCCGAACAACAGCAACGAGAAGATCCTGCACGTCACCCTCGGCAACTAGACGAGTAAGTCCTAACGGCCCCGAGGCTGGGGGCATAGACGAAGGGTGTCCTTCTGGCCGCACTTTACGTGAAGGGTTGTCGACTCGACACCTGTGGAATTGCGGCCGGTTCTGACCGCTGTCCTCGAACATGACCCGGACCTCGTCACCGACCCAACTCGACCTTGAGTTAGACGGCGGACGAACTATCGAAGGGGTAGCCGCCCGGGTCGCCCAGCGACTCCCTCGCGATGACCGCCGCGATCTGGCACAACCGGACCACCGGCCACCATGACCAGATCAGGACGGGGCTGCGGCGCAGCGAAGGCGCTCGTCATTCGCTGTGGCTGGCCCACCAAGTGATGTGCTGCTGAGCGGTATACCTCAGAGGTATGAATATGACTCAGAGGTATATCGCTGACTACCGCATCCGTCCCCGTGGAGGTGACCGACAGTCACCGCCCGCCGCCGGCTGCGTCCACAGCCTGAGCCAGGCCCAGGTATTCCTGGGCAGCACAGTTAGGACGTACTCGTCTAGCTCGACGGCGGTCGCTGGCGCCTCCGGTCCGTCCGGAGGCGCCAGGTCGTCGGTCGTTGCCCCGACAGAACGGTGGGCGGCGTCGGCCGGACGTGGTCGACTGGACGGCGGTATCTGTGCCGCTTGCCCGACTCCCTGTCTGTCGAGCACCGGCCGCACCGACCCCTGCCGGATCGTGGAGGTAGACGTGTCGCATCCGTACGGCAACGGTCGCGGTCCGTCGTCCGGCTCCAGCGCCCCCGACACCGGCTTCCGGGCCGCTACGATCGAAGACGGCGCGCGTGAGCGCGACCTCTATCCGCCCTATCTGGCCAGCGGCCGGAAGCTGGGGCACGGCACGGCCGCCTGGCTCCCCGCGCCGCCCGAGGAGATGCCGGTGCCCGGCCCGCGGCGGCCGGACAGCGCCTTCACCAGCCCTCGGCCGGTCGTGGCGTTGCTCGACACCGGCGTGCAGGACCACGACGTGTTGCTGCTCGACAGCGGCGAACCGTACTGGACCGAGGCCCCGGGCTGGGTGCCCCCGCTGCCCATCCCCAGCGCGGAGCCCGGCGTGTACGGCAGCCACTGGGGCCACGCCACCTTCCTCGCCGGCCTGATCCGGTTGGCCGCGCCCGACGCCCGCCTCCTGTCGTTGCGGGTGATGGACGACTCGGGAAGAGCCAGCGACACCAACGTCGCGGCCGCGCTGACGTGGTTGGCGGACCAGAGCGACGGCGGCATGAGATTGGACGTGGTGCTGGCTGCCTTCGGTCGCACCGCCGAGACGAGCGACGAGGACCTGGCACCCGTACGCGCGGCACTGGCACGGCTGGCCCGACTGGGCGTCACGGTGGTGGCGTCCGCCGGCAACAGCGGCAGTGAGCAGCCCGTGTATCCGGCGGCCTTCGCCGCCGACGCCGAGTTGAGCGTCATCAGTGTCGGTGCACGCGTCTCGCCGACCGAGCGGGCAAGGTTCAGCAATCACGGCGTCTGGGTGCGGGGGTGGGGTGCGGGGACCAACGTCGTCAGCATCATGCCGCTGCGTACGACGGTCGCCGACGGCGGAGGGTTCGCGTACTGGAGCGGCACCTCGTTCCCCGCGGCCAGCCATGCCGGCGTCCTCGCGCAGGCGGTGGCCGACCGGTCCGCGCGGGCCGCGACATGAGCACACCGGCGAACCGGGGAGCGCTGCTGGCCGAGTGCCTGCACCGCGCGCAGGGTGGTGAGACCGACGCCCTCGACACCGTGGTGCGTGAGGTGAACCCGCTGCTGTGGCATGTCGCCCGCGGTCAGGGCCTGACCGCCGAGGAGGCCGCCGACGTGGTGCAGACCACCTGGCTGGAACTGCTCCGGCGGCTACAGGAGATTCGTTCTCCGCAGGCGTTGACCGCGTGGCTGGTCACCACCACCCGCCGGGAGGCGTGGCGGGTTCGGGAGCTTTCCCGCCGGCCACCACCCGAGGCCGACGCCGCGCTCCCACCGGCCAGCGAACTCGACGATCGTCTGCTCACCGACGAACGCGACAAGGCACTCTGGCGCCAGGTTCGGCGTCTTCCGGACCGGTGCCAGCGGCTGCTGCGTGTCCTGGCCCAGGTGGACCGCCCGGACTACGCGGTCGTCGCGGACGCGATGGGCATGCCGCGGGGCAGCGTCGGCCCCACCCGGGGCCGGTGCCTGGCCAAGTTGCGCGAGCTGTTGACGACCGACCCGGTCTGGAGCGCACGGTGAACCCCGACCTGGCCGGCCAGCCGCTGGATGACGATGATCATGCGATGCTCGACCAACTCGCAGTGCTCTACGGGCACCTCGACCCACCCCCGACGGACCTCGACGACCGGGTGCGCTTCGCGATCGGCCTCCGCCACCTGGCAATCGAGGTGGCCGGGTTGGCCACCCAGCAGCAACCTGTCGGGGCGGCCCGCTCCGGCGAACGCACCCGCACCACCACCTTCGCCACACCGAGCCGGACCATCATGATCAGCATGGTGGACCGCCCGGACGGATCGGTCCGGATCGACGGCTGGCTGGCCCCCGCAGCCGCCCTCCGCGTCGAGCTGCGCTTCCCCGAGCCCGCGCCGTCACAGCTGGTGACCGCTGACGAGACCGGTCGGTTCGTCTTCGACCCGGTGCCGCACGGCCTCGTCCAATTGCTGTGTCATCCGGAGGAGGGCGTCGACGGACCGTTGCTTGTCACCCCGTCCTTCGCCCTGTGACCCGTCAGCGGCTCGCCCCCGGCGACGCCGATGTCGCGACCCGCCTGCACGCGGCAGCCCTGGCCTCCAGCGACGGCGGTCGACCCGCCCGAGCGGTACGCGAGTTGCGCGCCGGACTGCGGCTGGTCACCGGTCAACCGGCGCTCACCGAGCTGAGGTCCCGCATCCTGTTGAGCCTTGCCTGGGCGGAGTCCGAGCGAGGTCGGGTGGATCGGGGATTCCAGCTCCTCGACGAGGCCGAGACCGACGCCCCGCAGGAGATCCGGCCGATCCTTCTCGCGCAGCGCGCCCTCCTGCTCAAGAGGGCCGGGCACAACACGGTGGCGCTTGAACACTATGACTCGGCAATCGCGCTGATGACCGAGGGGACCTATCCGCAGGACCTGGTCCGGGCGCTGAACAATCGCAGCCTCGTGCACCAGGAGGCGGGCAGGCTGCGGCTCGCGCGGGCCGACCTGACGCGGGCACTGCACATCGCCGACCGGCAGGGGCTCGAGCTGCAGGCGGCCGTCATCGGCACCAACCTCGGCTGTCTGGACGTCACCGCCGGAGACCTGCCCGCCGCGCTGCACGCGTTCGCCACCGCACGGGCGACCTACCAGACGCTCGCCCCCGGACGGCTGGCGAACCTCGCGGTGGAGCGAGCCCGCGCGCTCCTCGCCGCCGGCCTGTTCAGCCAGGCCGACCGTGAGCTTGCTGAGGCCATCAGCCAGGCCCATGGGCAACAGCTGGATCACACGTATGCCGACGCCCTCCAGGTCCGCGCGGAGGTGGCGCTGCTGGCCGGGGATCCGCAGCTGTCCATCCGGTGGGCTCGGCAGGCGCGTGCCGCGTTCCTGCTGCGGCGCAACGCCCGCCGGGCGGCGCTCGCCGAGCTCATCGTGCTGCGCGCTGGTCTGGATCCGACGGATCCCCGGTCCGAGGGAAGGCCCACGACGACCGGTCGGGCGCTCGCGCTGGCCGCCCGTCTCACCCGCCTCGGGCTGTCCGAGGATGCGCGGATCGCTGCCATCGTCGCGGTCCGGAGCATGATCGCATCCGGCGCGACCGCCCGCGCCACGCGAACGCTGCGGGAGATCGGTCGGCCCCGACCCATCGACCGGCTCGACACCCGCCTGCTCTGGTGGTTGGCCCGCGCCGAGTTGGCCTCCGCGAGCGGAAAGCCTGCCCAGACGCGCAGCGCCCTGCTCGCCGGGATGGCGGCCCTGCACCGGCACCGGACCCAGTTCGGCAGCCTCGACCTGCAGACCGGTGCCGCCGCGCGGGGCCAGGAACTGGCCAGAGCCGGCCTGGCGGCCGCCGTCGCCAGGGGCCCCGCCGCCGCCGTCTACCGGTGGTGCGAGCGCGCTCGCGCCCAGGCACTGCTGCTCGCGCCGGTACGGCCGCCGACCGACGCACCCGCGGCGGCACTCCTGGATGAGCTACGTCAGATCCGGCACGCCTTCCGCGACGCCGAGCTTGCCGGGCGGCCGGCCGACGACCTCCGCCGCCGGATCGACGAGCTGCAACGGGCCATCCGCGAGAGGTCCTGGTCGACTCCCGGGCGCACCGCGACCCCGACGCCGTACGTCGCACCACTGGGCCGTGTCGCGGCGGAACTGGGCGGTGCGGCGCTGGTGGTCTACCTGGTGACCGAGGGCGTCCTGCGGGCCCTGGTGCTGACCGGTCGATCCGCCCAGCTCGTCCCGCTGGCCGGGTACGAGGAGGCGGCCGAGGCTGTCCTGCGGCTGCGCGCCGACCTGGACGCGCAGGTCACCACAGTGCTGCCCGGCCAGCTGGCTCGCGCCGTGCGGGCCGCGACCCGTCGGGACGCCGAACGGCTCGCGGACATCCTGCTGACCCCACTCCTGCCCCGGATCGGCGACCGCGATCTGGTGGTGGTGCCGACCGGCCCGCTGATGACCACACCCTGGGCGGTTCTGCCCGGTTGCGGGGGTCGGCCCGTGACGGTCGCCCCGTCGGCGACGGCGTGGCTGGCCGCCCGCCAGCGGCTGCGGTCGTCAACGAAGGCCGACGTCGGCGTCGCGGCGCGGTCGATCGTCCTGGCCGCGGGACCGGGCACCAATCGTGGCGCTGCCGAGGTCCAGGCAATCGGCCGGGTCTATCCGACCGCCACCATCCTCACCGGGGCCGACGCCACGCCGGCAGCCACCCTCGGTGCTCTCGATGGGAGCGACCTGGCCCATCTCGCCGCGCACGGCAGCCATCAGGCCGAGAACGCGCTCTTCTCGACTCTTGAGCTGTCCGGCGGTCCGCTGCTGGGGTACGACGTGCTGCGGCTCCGTGTCGCACCATCGATGGTGGTGCTGTCCTCCTGCGACCTGGGGCTCGCCGACGTCCGACCCGGCGACGAGACCTTCGGGATGTCCACCGCGCTGCTCGCCGCCGGGACCGCCACAGTGGTCGCCAGCGTCGGCCGGGTCAGTGACGAGGTGGCGATGACGGTGATGGTCGGCTTCCACGAGGCGGTCGCCGCAGGCCGGGCACCGGCCGCGGCGCTTGCCGGCGCGGTGCCACCCGGCTCGGCGGCGGCCTTCATCTGCTTCGGCACCGGTTGACCGACCGGTACGACAGCGGAGCCGGGCACTGATTCGATATTTTGTGCCCGCCGATGTATCCAGCGGCTGCCGTGCGGCCCTTGTTGTGCAGACACCCGGTTATGGGGCCGGGTCGGGCACGAAGGGCTGGACATGGCGCGATCCCGCAGGGCAACCCCCTCCGAGAAGGAGCTGGGGATCATCCGGAACCTGGCGACGAACGGCGGCTTCAACTTCGAGCAACTCGGCAAGGCGGTTGGCGAAGTGCTGCCGCAGGTGCTCGACGGCACCGACCTGGTCGCCTCCGACTACATCGCACAGGGCTACACGAGCGTTGTCTCGGTCTGGGTGATGGGCAACGAGCTGACCGCCCTGGACGACGTGACGGGGCTGCGTTCCCTGGGCGGCGAACTTGACGGTTGACAGTCTGCCGGCTGCCGCTCCCACCGCGCCGCGGTGGGAGCGGGCCGACATCGAGGAACGGCTGCTCAGGACGCTGCGAGTAGCCCGCCGAACAGTGCGCACCCTGCTGCCCGACACCGGGGACACGGCCCTGCTGCCGGAGAAGGTGATCAGCGAGACGGCCCTGCTGCTGGTCGCCGCCGCCGATGCCGCGCAGCGCTGTAGCCGGCCGACCGCCACCCAACTGATCGACGAGATCGCGGCCGAGTTGGTGCCGCACGCGCGCAGCGAGGCGCTGCGTACGCGGATCCGCCTCTGGCCGACGCACGCGGGTGAACTCGGGGTCGCCCATGTGTGCCTCACTCGCCTCGGCATCTCCGACCCGAGCTTCGACGCGGTCTTCACCACGGCGATGGACAGCACTGTGGCGCAGATGTCGGAGCGGCTGCCGTGGAAGGAACTCGAGCTCGCGTGGCTCGGCACCATCGGTGGCCCACCTCGACCGCCGACGGTGGGCGCCGCCCGACGGACCCGGGTGGGAACCGGGCTGGACGCCATGCTGGCCACCAGGATGGAGGTGTATGGCTTCACCCACGCGCTGATCTACCTGACCGGCTTCGGCGTGCTCCACCCGGAGCTGCCGCGACCGCGATCGGCGATCCTCGCCGACGCGACAGCGGCCCTGGCCCGCAGCCTCGACGACGATGACTTCGACGTCGCCGCCGAGGCGCTGCTGACCTGGCCATACCTGAGATCCCCGTGGTCGGCCGCTGGCGCCTTCGGGTTCCGAGTGCTGACCGAGGTGGAGGACCAGGTCGGATACCTGCCCGGTCTGGGGCTGGTGAGCGGCCGGTTCGCCGGCTTGGCGTCGGACGATCGAACCCGCCGCGTCGTCGGCGCGGCCTACCACACCACGTACGTGCAGGGCCTGCTCATGGCGGCGACCATGCTGCCGGGCGCGGACGGCCCGCCCGGGTCGTGGCCGGCCGGGCAGGCGCGGTGGCGCGGCGGTATCGGCACCGAACTCCTCGGGTTGCTGCCCGAGCGCACGCCCACCCCGCACTGGCAGACCACACTGGACCGGATGCCGGTGTGGGCTCGCGACGGTGTGGCTGATCTGCTGGCCGTCATCGCGTTGCGCCGCGCCCTGTACGCCCACGACCTCGGCCTGATCCAGCGCATCCTGCGGGCGTGTCACTCCCACGGTCTGGTCGACTGCGTGGCGTTCCGACAGGGGACTGACCTGCTGGCCCGCCTCCGGCCCTGAGCTGACGCCGCAGGAGCAGGGGGTGCGGCTCGGTGAACGGCGTTTCCGCAGGGCCACCCCCGTGCTGGCCCTGCGGAGAAGGCTCGTGCCTACCCCACCCGAGGGCGAGTGTCACCCGGCACGCCCTCGGGTCCGTACGGCCGGTCACCGCACACCGGCCCCACCCGAGAGATTGACGCGGAGGTCTGACCAAACCCTTACCAGGCCGAGATGACCTCGCGAGGGCTCAGGCCGGGTCGGTCTGCGCGTGGTGAGCGGTGCGCGTGAGGGCGGCGGCGGGGTACTCGACGTCGGCGCTGCCGATCTCGGTCATCAGCTCGAACGACTCCTGCCAGCAGTCGACCGCTTCCTCGGTGGCGCCGAGACCGTCGAGACCCACGCCGAGCCAGTAGAGCCCCCGCGCGGTGCTGAGACGATCCCCGAGTTGGCGCAGCGCCACCGCTGCCCTGGCGTGCCGAACCGTGGCCTCGTACCGCGCGAGGTTCGCGTTCTGGTGCGCGAGGTGCACCTCCAGCGGTGGAATCTGCTGCCGAATGTCGTTGTCGACCGCGATGCCCAGCGCCTCTTCGAGCAGGGCCAGCGACTCCTGCGCCCTGCCCTGCTCGGTGTAGAGCCACCCGAGATTGCTCAGGCAGACGCACAGGATGAACACGTCGTCCAACTGCCGGGCACCAGCCATGGCCGCGCGCAGGTGCTTCTCCGACTCGTTCCAGTCGCCCTTCTGTCCATACGCGTTGCCGATGCTCATCCGGCTGACGATCTCGTCGCGGGGAGAAAGCTGCTCCCGGTTGAGCTGCGCGGCAACCTTCATCCATCGAATCGCCTGGTCGTAATCCCGTCCCAACGCGTAGGCGACACCGAGCCCGTTCGCCATGAGCCGTTCACCGTCCGGCCGGTTGTCGAGACGAGCCGCGACCATTCCCAGCTCGTGGGTCTCGCGCAGCGTGGTCAGCGCGTGGGTCCGGACGAGGAAGCTGTACTGGCAGTCGGCGAGCTGCCAGGTCTCCCGCGCCAGCCCGAGGCCGTCGCAGATTCTGACAAGCGCCAGCAGGTTGCCGGCCTCCACCTGGAACCACGCGGTGGCGGCGTCCAGCGAGTCGAAGCTGGGTGCCTCCGCGAGGGGATGCAGGATGCGCATGGGCACCGATGCGCGCAGACGGTGCAGGACGGCCTGGGCGGCCACCCCGTGCTGGACGTACGCGTCGGCGAGGCGGGTCACCGCCACCTGGCGATCCTGTTCGGAGTCTTCCAGCTCGGCCCGCTCCCTGCCGTACAGCCGGAGCAGGTCGTGCATCTGGTAGCGGCCGGTGCCGTCGTCGTCGAGGAGGTGCCGGTGCACCAGGTCGGCGAGGCATTCCTGGAGCTGACTCTCCGGCCGGCCCGCGAGCACCGCCACCTCCGCGGCCGACAGCGCCGTGTTCGGCACGAGCCCCAACAGCCGGAACACGCGCGCCGAGGTGGCCGGTAGCGCCCGGTAGGAAACCGCGAAGGCACCTCGTACTGCCGTGTCGCCCTCGACGGCGAGCCCGGACAGCCGCTCCCTGGCGTTCGCGAGTTCCAGCAGCAGATCCTGGACGGTCAGCCGGTCGTCCACGACGATCCGCGCGGCGGCGACACGCAGCGCCAGTGGCAGGTTTCCGCAGAGTGCCGCCAGCCGGAGGATCTGGTCCTGGCCCCCCGCCGCGCGGTCCGCGCCGATCATCGTGGCGACCAGTTGGTACGCCTCGTCGTCGGACAGCAGGCCCAACCGGAGGCTCTGCGCCCCGTCCTGGGCCACCAGGCCGTCGAGGCGGTTGCGGCTGGTGACGACCGTCAGGCAGTGCGCCGACGCCGGAAGTAGTGGCCGCACCTGCTCGGAGGAGACGGCGTTGTCGAGCAGGACCAACACCTTCCGGTTCGCGAGCGTCGACCGATAGAGCGCCGACGCCTCGTCGACGTCGAGGGGGATCCGCTCCGGTGGCACGCTCAGCGCCCGCAACAGCTGGCCCAACGCGTCGATCGGACGGGTAGGAGTGTCCGGTCCGTGGCCACGGAGGTTGACGAACACCTGGCCGTCGGGATAGTGCGAGGCCACCCGGTGCGCCCAGTGCACGGCCAACGCCGTCTTGCCCAGCCCGCCGATCCCGCCGATCGTGCAGACCGCTGTGACGCCGGAGGACCCGCCGGCGCCACTGATGACGTTGTCGAGTGTCACCAGGTCCCCATCGCGGCCGACGAAGCCCGGGACGTCGCGCGGAAGGTGTCTCGGCGCGGCCGAGGCGCTCTCCGGGCCGATCGGCGTCGGCAACCCGAGATCCGGATCGTCGGCGAGAATCCGTTGGTGCAGGCGCTGGAGATCCTGGCCGGGCTCGACACCGAACTCCTCGACCAGCGCGCGTCGCGCGTCGCGGTAGACCTCCAGCGCTTCGGTACGCCGGCCCGCCCGGCTCAACGCCACCATGAACAGCTCGATCCCGTGCTCCCTGCTCGGGAACTCCCGCACCAGATCGGCCAGCAGACCCACCACCCGGACGTGCTCACCCGCGGCCAGCTCGGCCTCCACCCGCCGCTCGAAGGCGGCGAGCCGCCGCTCCTCAAGACCGTGCCCGAGGCGCTGGCGCAGCTTCTCGTCCGCGACGCCGGCCAGCAGCGGTCCACGCCACAGCTCGAGGGCCGCCGCCAGGGCCTGCGCACGGGCCGCGGGCTCGGCGATCGCGCGCGTCCGGTCCACCTCTGCCGTGAACCGGTGCAGGTCGATCGTCGTGAGGTCCACGTCGATCAGGTAACCCGCGCCGCGCGTGACGATGCGAACCCCGTACGGGGCGAGCCGTCGGCGCAGCCGGGCCACGTAGGTGTGCAGGGTGGGGCGACGATCCGCCGGGTCGACGTCACTCCACAGCAGTTCGATCAGACGCTCGGTCAGCACCACCCGGCCGGGCTCCAGCAGCAACAGCCCCAGCAGACAGCGCTCCTGTCGTCGACCCAGCTCAACCGGGCTGCCCCGGTGGCTGGCCGCGACGTCCCCGAGCAACTGGAACTCCACAGGGCGCAGCGTACTGGTTGCCGACCGCCGTCCCCGGCGACGCCGAAGCCGGCGGCCCGATCGCCGAGCACCCTCAGGAACCCGTCAGGATGACGAGTCGCTGGGTCGCCCGGGTCATCGCGACGTAGCGGTCCACCGCGCCCTCGACGCCCGTGCCGAACGCGTCCGGGTCGATCAGGACGACCAGGTCGAATTCGAGACCCTTGGCCTGCTCCGGGCTCAACGATCGGACGCGCGACGTCGGCGGGAACGCCGGATCGCCGATCACGCAGGCGGTCCCGTCGGTGTGCTCGGTGAGCCAGGCGTCGAGGATCGTGCCCAGCTCGGCGACCGAGTCGTGCACGACGGGGAGCCCGTTGCCGCGGATGGAGGTCGGCACGTTGGCGTCCGGGAGCACGGCCCGGATGACCGGCTCGGCCTCCGCCATGACCTCCTGCGGGGTGCGGTAGTTGATGCTCAGCGAGGCCAGGCTGATCCGGTCGAGCCCGATCCGCTCAAGGCGTTCCCGCCACGACTCGGTGAACCCGTGTCGGGCCTGGGCGCGGTCACCGACGATGGTGAAGCTGCGCGACGGGCACCGGGCCAGCAACATCTGCCACTCGGCGTCGGTCAGCTCCTGGGCCTCGTCCACGACGATGTGCGCGAACGGGCCGGCCAGCAGGTCCGGCTCGGCGGCGGGCAGCGCGGACTCGTCGAGCAGGGCGTCGCGCAGGTCGGGCTGGCGCAGCATCGTCAGCAGGCCCTCGCCGTCGTCGTAGGTGTCGGCCGCGAGCAGCTCCTCGACGACCCGGGCCCGGTGCTCGCGTTCCATGGCGGCGGCGGGGTCGTGCCGGCGGTGCCGCCCCGACGCGTCGCCGAGGCGCCGCCGGGCCGCGTCCAGGAGCGGCAGGTCGGACACGGTCCAGGCCCGGGGTTCGTCGCGCCGCAGCGTCCGAACCTCCTCCGGGCTGAGCCAGGGCGCGCAGGTGCGCAGGTACGCGGGCACCGACCACAGGTCTCCCACCAGGTCGGCCGCGTCGAGCAACGGCCAGGCGCGGTTGAAGGTGGTGCGCAGCTCCCGGTTCCGCGACAGCGACCTGCGCAGCACGTCGTCCGGCTCGTCGCCGTCGTACCTGTCGACGAGGATCGTGAGCAACTCCGCCCAGATCTCGTCGCGCGCCTCGTTGTGCGGGGTGCCCGGCCCCGGCGCCTGGAACGCGTCGGCCCAGTCGTCGGCGCTCAGCCAGATGTCGGCCTCGTCGGTCGTGACCGTCATCGGTTTGACCGGCGGATCCTCGTAGAACCGGACCGCGGCGTCGATCGCCCCGACCAGGTCCGCCGAGGACTTCAGCCGGGCCACGTCCGGGTCGGGTTCGACGACCGCCGTGCCGCCCTCCTCGACGAGGTTCCGCAGGGTGCAGGTCTGCACGTCCTCCTCGCCGAGGCTGGGTAGGACGTCGGCGACGTAGGCCAGGTAGGGCTGGTGTGGCCCGACGAAGAGCACGCCGCCTCGGCGTTGGCCCAGGCGAGGGTCCGAGTAGAGCAGGTAGGCGGTGCGGTGCAGCGCGACGACGGTCTTCCCGGTGCCCGGACCGCCGTCCACGACGAGCGCGCCGGCCGATCCCGCCCGGATGATGGCGTCCTGGTCGGCCTGGATGGTGCTGAGCACGTCCCGCATCTGGGCGGATCGGGCGCTGCCCAGGCTGGCGATGAACGCGGACTGGTCGTCGAGCGCGACGGCGTGCCCCACGAACCCGTCCGCTGTGAACACCTCGTCCCAGTAGTCGCTGATCCGGCCGCGTGTCCACCGGTACCGGCGACGGCTGGCCAGCCCCATCGGGTTGGCGTGGGTGGCGCCGAAGAACGGCTCGGCGGCGGGAGAGCGCCAGTCGAGCAGCAGCCGCCGACCCGTGCTGTCGGTGAGTCCGCGCCGCCCGACGTACACGGGCTCGGGGTCGTCCGCGCCGACCACGTGGCCGAGACACAGGTCCAGGCCGAAGCGACTGAGCGTGCGCAGGCGGCCGGTCAGCCGGCGGATCTCCTCGTCCCGGTCCATTGCCTGCCGGCCCTTGCCGCCGGGCGCCCTGCGCTCGGCGGCGAGGCGCTCGGACAGCTCGGCGTTCAGCCGATCGAGGCTGTCCGCCATCGTCGCGAAATGCTGCTCGTCCCGGGCGATCAGCGTCGGGGCGGCCTTGGGCGAGAGGTGCGCGGGGAGATCGAACACGGAGGTGGGCAAGGAATTCAAATGATGACTTCCATTTCGGCAGATTCTGGCCTCGGCCGACGATTTTGCGGCACGACCCGGGTCTTGCCGCAAGCCCCCCAGTGCGCTATATGTTAGAAGTGGCGGGGGACCGGGAGTCCTCATTTTCCAAGCTCAGGGCAGGTCCACGACCTCGCGGCCGAGGGGCCAGAACGCCGCTGGCACGAGCTTGAAGTTGGCGATGCCGAACGGAATCCCGATGATCGTCACGCAGAGGGCGATGCCCGCGACGATGTGGGACAGCGCGAGCCACCAGCCCGCCAGCACCAGCCAGAGGATGTTCGCCAACCCGGACGCGACGCCCGCGCCGGGCTTCGGCACCAGGGTGCGGCCGAAGGGCCACAGCGAGTAGACGGCGAGGCGGAGCGACGCCACACCGAACGGGATCGTGACGACAAGCAGGAAGCAGACGAGCGCGGCGACGCCGTACCCGACTGCCAGCACGATGCCACCGCCGAAGATGAGCCACAGCACATTCAGTACGAAACGAATCACCACTTCAGCATGAGCGATGCTCGCCACCCGACCGCGCGGGCGTGGACCGCGCCCTTGCGACGCCGGCTGGACGGACCTGACGTGGGGTCACCTCGAAGGTGAGCGCTTGTTAGACTCCGCCATTGATGATCATGAACGATGTGGCGCGGCGAGCTGACGGCCACCGAGGCTGGCGGTGATTCTGGTGAACGACGGGTTCGCTGTCGACGCGGACGAGATCCGCGCCCACGCGCGCAACATCGAGGCGCTGGCGGGGCGCTTCGCGGCGGTGAAGGCGGCAAGCGCGCACATTACCCAGGACGACTCGGCGTACGGGTTGCTCTGCGGCTGGATCTCCGGAGTCCTGGCGGGCAAGCACGCTCGGCAGGACGAGTTGTTCGCGGAGGTCGAGGAGAATCTGACGCTGGCCGCCTCGGGGCTGCGCCAGACCGCCGACGGCTATGACGCGGTCGACGGCGACAACGCCACGCTGATGAGCGGCGTGGAAAGCCAGTTGACCCGGTGAGGGCGACGCGATGACCGACATGTCACTGGTCGCCGACGTCACCTCCACCCGGGAGGCCTGGACGGGCGCCTCCCTGGCCGACAGCGTCGAGGGTCTGGTCGACGCCATCAGGAGCGAGGGCTGGGTCGACGATCTGCTCGCGGGCGCCGCGTTCGGGCTCGACGCGGCGGTGACGGTGCTGGATCCGTTCAGCGCGCTGCTCGCCAACGGTCTGGGCTGGGCGATGGAATACTTCGAGCCGCTGCGGGAGATGCTCGACAACCTCACCGGTATGCCCGACGTGGTTGCCGCACACGCCGCCACCTGGAACAACATGGCCGCCGAGCTGCACAGCATGGCCAACGACCTGCGGGCGCACCTCGACGGCGACCTGCCCGAGTGGTATGGCCAGGCCGCGCTGGCCTACCACGGCCTGATGGACCACAACGTCGAGGCGCTCGGCGGGCTCGGCGCGGTCTCCGCCGCGATGGCGGCGGCCACCGAGGGCGCCGGCAACCTGGTGGCCTTCACCCGCGACATCGTGCGCGACCTCATCGCCGACCTCGTGGCCCGCGTGATCGTCTGGGCGGTCGAGGCCATCTTCGTCGTCACGATCCCGATCATCGCCGCGCAGATCATCGCCGCCGTCGTCAAGTGGGCCGGGCGCATCCTCATGTACGTCGGCGCGTTGATCACCAGCCTGACCAACCTCACCCGCATCCTGAACGGATAAGGCGTCCATGGCGAAGCCCGGAAAACCCGGCGGCAGCGGCGGCACGGGTGGCGGTGGCGGCGCCGGCAAGCCCCCGAAGAGCTACGGCGGTATCAACGCCGGCAAGGGCATCTCCAGTGCTCAGCAGGCCACCGGCCAGGCAGCGCAGCAGGGCCATCCACCGGGGGTCGGCCAGGGACCAGGCAACACCAAGCCGGCGAAGCCGACCCCACCTCCCGCGCCGACCAAGCCGCCGACGGCCGACGGCATCCAGCACAGCGACGCGTCGAGGAAGCACATCATCGAGGGCGACGGTGGTCGACAGGGCGGCCACCTCGCGGGCACCGGCTTCTCCAACAAGACGGAGTTCCCGAAGAACTGGGACGAGGCGAAGATCCTCGACGCCGCGCACCAGGTGACGCAGCAGGGGCCGCCGAACAAGGGGCCGTACCCGACAAAGGACGCGGACGGCAACCCGGCGTGGGCCTACGACTACGTCGGCGTCGTCGATGGTGTGCAGGTCAAGACGACGGTGCTCGCCGACGGCGAGATCCGCACCGCCTTCCCGCCGGACCGGACCAACCCGGGCGTCATCAGCAACCCGCCGGCGCCAAACCCCGCTCCGCAGGGAATCCCGATGGGCAACCCTCCCCGTTACAGTAATCCCGACGTCGGTGGCGACGGCAGTTGGACCTGGGAGGGCCCGAAGGGCAACAAGATCATTAGGGTGGTCCAGGACGACCAGGGCAATGTCACGCGGACCGAGCTCGGCGACTACAAGAAGAAATGAACACGATGGATGCGAAGACGTACGCGACGGTCGCCGACGTGTGCCGGCGGCTCGTGGGCCGGCTCCCCGGCGATGTCCTCGGCACCGTCCGGGAGAACTACGCCGCGGGTGAGTTCGACCTGGCCGACGCCACCCTCCTGCTGAGTCTGGCGTTCTACGGCGTCGGGATCACCAGCGAGGAACGGGCCCTGCTGCGCACCTTCATCGGTGAACCCGACGGCCCCGACCTGGCCGACGTGCCGGCCATCGCGCAGGTGCCGCCGCTGTCGTACCGGTTCAGCGTCGACGGCCCCACGGACGCGCCCGACCCGGCTCCGGCCGACAACCTCCTGTCCGTCGACGCCCCACGCCGCCACGGCCGCAGCCTGCACCGCGCCTGGCGGACGCCACTGGACGGCGCACCGGACGCGGCGGCGTGGACGTACGTGCTGCAGGTGGCCGAGGGCACTGATGAGCTTTCGACGTACTCGGGCGTGATGTCGAACCTCTGGGTCGCGCTGCGGCAGAAGTGGCCGGTGGAGGTCATTGCCGCGGACTCGCCGCGGACGCCGTACCAGGAGGCCGCGCTGGCCGCCGCTCGACCGATCTGGCGCGCCTGAGGGCGCAGCCCCGACCGACCACCGTCCCGGTGCCGAGGGTCTGCTCGGTGGAAAACCTGAGGCGGAACCCAGGGCCGGGCGAGGGATCTTCCCGGAGGCCGGCGGGGCGCCGACGAGCAGATGATGACCAGCATGAAACGCGCTGCGCTCTACGTGATCGCCGGACCGGTCGGTATCACCGCCTACGGCCTGGTCCGCCTGTGGGCGAGATCCGACGGTGTGTACGGGCCAGGGATCGACTGGCAGGCCGCGCACCTGGTCGCGCTCGCCGGCATGGTGTGTTTCGTCCCGGGTGTGCTCGCGCTGTCCCGCCTCCTGCCGCGCAGCCCCTGGCGCACCGGGGTGGTGACCCTCACGATGGTCGGGCTCGCCGCGACGATGGTGCAGTTCGGCGCCGACATCGTGGAGGGTCTCCTGGCCGCGGACCGGGCCGAGATGTCGGCGCTCGGCGCGGACTTCAAGGACATCCCCGGCGTCGAGGTGGCCTTCTACGACGTCGTACCCCAGTTCTTCTTCCTCGGCCTGGTCGTCCTCGCGGGCATGCTCGCCGCGAAACGGCGGCTGCCGTGGTGGAGCGCGCCGCTCCTGGTCGTCGGCATCGTCCTGCCGGTTGTCACCCTCGACCTGCTACCCGTCGCCGGCCTGGCCATGCTGCTGGCGCTCGCGCCGGCGCTGCCGGCCCTGCGGCGGCGGCGGCGAGAGCGACCCGAGCTGCCCATCGCCGTCCACTGAGGACTCCATCAGTCCGACAGCCCGGTGCAGCCGGCTCCGTCGATGGTGCACGCCTCGGGGGCGGCGCCGGCGGGCGCGCCGTTGACCCGGAACGTCACCCGGACCGACGCGCTGCCGGGCAGCTGGCCCGCGCTGTCGTCCGGCGCGAACGTCCACACCGCGCCGTCGTGGGTGACCCGTGCGCCCTCGACCGCGCTGACCCGCAGTGACTCCCGGGGAAACGTGAGCACCAACGTCCACTGTGGTGTCGACACCGGCCCGGGGTTGGTGATCGTCACGGCCGCGCCATAACTGAGCAGGGCGTTGTCCTCGATGGCGAAGTCGGCGATCAGGGCGGCCGGCGTGGGTGTGACTGTCGAACCCGTCGGCGCGGGCCTGGTCGTGGCCCCGACCGTCGGTGGGACCGCGGTGGCCGAGGCGGCTGGCGGGGGAGCGGCCACCGCCGGGCTGGTGGCCGCCGGTCGCGCCTGCGCCCGGGGGGTGCCGGCCGGCGGTGTGCCCACCTGATCGACCGACAGCGGCGGGTCGAGAGTCACCGGTGCCAGCTTCTCCGGCGTACGCAGCACCCCGGCGACGAGGACGGCTGTCGCGACCAGCACCCCGAGCACCGCGATGACGGCCACCCAGGTGACCCGCGAGGTGTCGTCCCGACCGGTGAGCACCCGCCGGGCAGCCGTGGCGAGGGCCACGATCCGGTCCAGCAGGATGATCGCCACGGTACGGCGTGGCTGGGGTGGTATTGCCGGCACTGCCTGTCTCCCCTTCAGTTCGTCGCCGGATGCCGCCCGCGATCCGTCCCGGTCGCGGATGGCACCTGCTGTCACAGGGCGCGGAGCCCGACGAGTATCGCCTCAAGCAGATTCTCGGTCGGCAGTTCCGACAGCATCGGCGGGTCGTGCGTTTCGATCAGCCCGGCCGCGAGCAGGTCGCCGAGCAGCACCCGGACCGTCCCCAGCGGGAGGTCCAGTTCGGCGCCGACCTCGGCGACCGACACTGGATCGTGGCACAGCTCGACGATCCGCGCCTGTTCAGGGAAGAGCGGTGTGGGAGGCGTGGCCGCCCGCCGGGCGACGACCAGTGAGATCAGGTCGAATTGGCCACGGGCGGGAGAGGTACGCCCGCCGGTCATCGTGTAAGGCCGGGCGACCGGACCCGCGTCGTCGTCGTACCACGCCTCGTCAGGGGCGCCGCTGGTGTGCACCAGTGTCCCCGATCGTCGCGGAGGAGGCCGGTCCCAGTGTGATCGGCAGGTGCCGCTCGGCCTGTCCCACGAAGAGCGCCACCTCGTACGCCATGTCGCCGACCTTGACGTCGTCACCGGCGATCCGCACGGTGAGGATGGTCCCGTTCGGGATGGTGGCGACGAACAGGAAGGCTCGCGCCATCTGCACCACGACCTGACGCAGACCGCCCGCGTCGCAGGTGCGGGTGGCGGCCAGCCCCAACGCGATCAGGCCGGCGACGACGCTGGAGATCTGCTCGGCCAGCTCCGCCTCCACCTGCCGGGAGCCGCCGAGGGGCAACCCGTCCGGGGAGAGCACGACGGCGAACTCCGCGCCGTGCACTCGGTCGACCAGGCGGTCCAGGGCACCGGTCAGGCCGTCGTCGGTGACCACTGCGGAGGTCATGGGTGTCTCCTCGCTGCTCTGGCGGCCGGCATCTCGACGGTGTCGAGGCCGGCCCTGCCGTGTTCGGGGCCGGTTGGCCCGGCCTGACGGACCCGGGTCGGCAGCGCGCCGTCGCCGCTCGGATCGGGCCGGCCGGTGCCGTGGTGCGCCGGCGGGTACGGGGTGGTGGGGGGCGCGGTGGATGGTCCCCGGCCGGTGTCGGTCACCGAGACCAGGTGGGCCGGCAGGAGAACGACCGCCGCCGTCCCACCGCGCCGGCTGGGACGCAGCGAGACGTGGGCGCCACAACGGTCGGCCAGCACGGCGACGGTGTACAGACCGGTGGGACCCGTGGGTGGATCGGCCGGCGGGCTGCCGAGCAGGTGGTTCGCGTCGGCCAGCGCGGCGTCGGTCAGGCCGGGCCCGTCGTCGACGACCAGGACGGCGCACCCCTGTGGTCGGTGCTCGCCGCTGACCCGGACGGTGGTGTCCGCCGGCGCGAAGGCGAGGGCGTTCTCGACCAGCTCCGCCAGCAGGTGGACGACGTCGGTGACGGCCGGGCCCGCGAGCGACCACGGCCAGTGCGGCGCGATCAGGACCCGGTGGTAGTCCGGCACCTCGGCGACGGCACCGCGTGCGACGTCGAGCAGCGGCACCGCGCGCCGCCAGCGGCGGGCGGGCCGCGCGCCGGCGAGGACGATCAGCTTCTCCACGTTGCGCCGGACCCGGGTGGTCAGGTGGTCGAGCTGGAACAGCTCGCCGCTCTCCTCGGCGGAGCGCTCCCGGCGCTGCATCCCGTCCAGCAGGTTGAGCTGGTCGCGCAGCAGGACCTGGTTGCGGCGGGTGATCCGCAGGAACAGCTCCCGGTCGGGGCCGTCGGGCGTTGCCACGACATCCGGGGGCGGGAGCGGGGGCGGAACCGGGGGCGGGACCGGGGCGTCGACGACCGGCCGCGTCAACTCGTCGGTCAGCCGTCGGACGGTGCTCGCCCAGCTCAGCAGGAGCACGAGCACGACGATGAGGCCCAGCCCCACCACGGCGCCGGTCCGGGCGACGATCACGGCGGCACCCGGCGTGGCCCGCTCGACGCTACTGCGGGCGGTGCTCGTCACCAGTGTCTGTAGCGCGTTGAGCGCGGCGTCCGCGGCGGCCCGCCAGCTCGCCGTGGTGGTCCCGGCCAGGGCGTTGGCGGCATCCGCCCGCACCAGCCTGTCCTCCAGGGCGATCAGTTCGGCGAACTCGGGGCCGTTCGCGATCCGCTGGTGCGCGACCGGGCCGTCGGCGGGCAGCCCGGCCGCCGCCTCGGTCCGCGCGAAACGCTGGTTGTCGACGAGTTCGGTCAGCCGGCGTCGGTCGTCCACCCCGAGCCGTTGGGCGGTCAGGGCCGCGCTGACCAGGGTGTCCTCCCGCGCGAGCAACTCCCGGGCGCGGGCCAGCGCGATCACCGCACGGCTGTCGGCGGCCAACGTGCTCTCGTACACGCCCCACTCCGGGCCGTACACCCGGAAGGCGACGTCGACGATCTGGTCGTAGCCGTCGACCGCCTCGGTCTGGTCGAGTTTTCCGGCGTCCAGCTGGGACCGGATCGTGCTCAGTCCGTCGAGCCGGCGGACCAGCTCGTCGGCCCGGTCGCGCACCTCGCCGGCGCTGAGCAACCGAACGTCGCGGCCCGCGGTGAACCTGCGGAGCTCGGCGGCGGCCCGGTCGGTGACCTCGCGCGCCCCGCCCAGCGGGGTCGCTGTCGCTCCGGCGATCGTCTCGGCGCTGGCCCGGCGTTCGGCCTGCAGGCTCAGGATCAGCCGGTCGATGGGCTGGCCCAGGGTGTCCGCCAGGGCCCGCACGCGCAGCAGGTCGATGGCGTCCTGGCTGGTCAGGTAGGCCGTGTACGACCAGAGCGTGACCAGGACGGCGGCCAGCACGACGAGCCTGGTCCGGATCAGCCGGACCTCGTTGGGCGTCACGTCGCGCTCCGCTCGGTGCGGCGGCGTCCCCGGCGTGGGCCCCTCATCGGGTCGCCCGTTGCGGCCACGGCTGCCCGGCCGTGTCGCTGGCCCGGTCGGCGACGACGGTGCGCAGCAGAGCCAGCAGTTCGGTGCGGTTGGCGCAGTTCAGTCGGTTGCGCATCCGCGCCACGTGGTGTTCCACGGTCTTGGCCGAGATGAAGAGCCGGTCGCCGATCTCGCGATAGGTCAACCCGGCAAGCACCAGCTCGGCAACCTCGTACTCACGGTCGCTGAGCCCCTGCTGGGTGGGGCCGGCGACCCGCGCGGTGCTCTCGGTGGTGGTCGTCGGTGCCTGCTCGCCGTGGCCGCCTGGTGGTCGCCCCTGTAGTGCCCGCGCACACTCCAGCAGGCTGGTCATCGCCCGCCGGTCCGCGGTGCGGATGGCGGCCTGGCCGGCGAGGCGAGCACCGTCCCAGCGCAGTCCGGTGTCGTGCAGCGCTCGGGCGGCGGCCTCCACGCGGGACGGGTCGACGACACCCCGGAGCACCTCCACCCAGCACTCCGCGGCGGCGGCGACCACTGCGGCGTACCGGCTGTGGTCGGATGCGGCCAGCAGGGCCGCGACGTGTTCGTCGGCAACGGACGGCGCGCCGGTGAGGATCGCCGCGTGCAGGCCACTCCAGTGCAGCGGCACACTCCACAATGGTGGGTCGCCGAGCCGGCCGAGCAACGCGCGCGCCTCCCGCAGGTACGGATCGAGCCGGGCCAGGTCGCCGAGGCGCGCGCCCGCGATGGCCAGCTCACCCAGCGGCAGGAGCGTGAACAGGTCGACGGGGTGCCGGACCACCGCCTCCAGCGCGTGCCCCCAGCCACCCTTGAGCGCCCCGATGTCGCTGGTGCGGCGGCCGACGCCCATCCGGATCGCGGCGGCGAAGAGCAGGTCGCGTGACTCCAACTGCCGCCCGTCGAGCGTCACCGCGGCGAGGTGCTCGGTCGCGGCGCGCGTCTCGCCCCGGACCATCAGGATCCAGGCCTGCAACAGGCGGTGGCGGCGAGCCATCAGCGGACCACCGACACCGGCCCCCAGGGCCCGGTGCAGCACCTGCTCGGCGATCTCCAGCTCACCGCAGTGCACCGCCGTCAGCGCGGCGAGCGCCGCCGGGCTGTCCGGGAGGAGAGCCGCCCGTCCGTCCGGTTCCAGCAGCGCGGCGGCCTGCACGAGCGCGGAGAGCGCGGCGGTCGGCGGGCCGCTCACGCTCTCGCGTACCCCGTTGGCCATCAGTCGGGCGGCGCTGGCGTGCAGGGTCGGTGGTTCGCCCAGCGGGTCGCCCGCCGGTGACTCGGCGGTGGCGTCCAGGTCTCCGCTGGCGAGCCCGCCGACGACGGCGAAGGCCATCGCCGAGGCGGTGCCCGACCACCGGTACAGCTCCACGCTGCGGCCGACGTGGCCCCGGTGCGCCAGGGCGGTCGCCGCCACCACTGCCGCCTCGGAGCGGTCGGGCGGGGCGGCGGTGGCCAGCAGTCGGTCCGCCAACCGCAGGGCGTCGTCGAGGTTGCCGGCGAGCGCGGCGGCGAGCGCCTGCTGCGCGCTGGCCGGCTGTCCGGCCGCGGTGGCGGCGGCGAACAGTTCGGCGGCGAACGCCGGCTCGTCGGCCAGGGCCTCACCCGCCGCGGCGGCCAGAGTCGGGGCCGGGCAGTCGCCGAGCGCGCCGACCGCGAGCAGGGAACGGACCAGCGGCAGCACCGCGCCGCCCCGAGCGAGCTGCACCTCGGTGAGCCGCCGCCAGACCGCGGTCCGGTCGGTGGTGGGGCTGAGCGTCGTGACCGCCCGCCGGACGATCGGCGCGAGCCGGCCGTCGGCGCCGAGCAGCCCGGCCGCTCGCGTCGTGGCGATCAGTTCGTCCACCGCCGACGGGTCCACGCCGAGGAGCGTGGCGAGCATGTTCGCCGGCAGCGACCCGCCGGCCGCGACGGCGAGTAGCAGCCGTCGTACGGCGGCGGGCTGCACGTCCAGGTCCGGGCCGAACTCGGCGACGACGGACCGGGGTGGGGTGACCACCGCGCCGGTCCGGGTCTCCGCGCCGGCCAGGCCGCGGGCCAGCCGTTCGACATCCCGGGGTACGCCGGAGGTCTGCGTGTGTACGAAGTCGACAAGGTCGTCCGGGTGGCCCAGCTCCGCGGTGGCGGTGAGGTAGCTGGCGGTCTGCTCCCGGGTGAACGGTGTGAGGAGCACGGCCTGCCCGTCCCGCCGTAGGGAGTCGACCAGCTCGCTGAGCGCCGCCGACCGGGGCCACGGGCGGTGGGCGACCACCAGGCGGTGCCGGCGGGTGCCGACCAGGCGCAGGAGCACCTCGATCCGTGCGTCGTCGAGCAGGTGCGCGTCGTCGACAAGCACGAGCGTGTCGCTGTCGACCGGCTCGCCGGGCTCCGGGGCGGCAGTGCGTACGGTGATCCCGGCCCGCTGGTGGACCCGCGCCAGCTCGGCGAGCAGCGCTGTCTTGCCGTGGCCACCGGGGCCGGCGATGCCGACGGCCAGTGGGCCGCTCGGGTCCTGGGCGACAGTGTCCAGCAGGGCCCGTGGCCCCTTGTCCAGCGTCAGCCCTGGTGCGGCGATGTCATTCATGATCATTGGGGTCATCCTTCGCGTCCCCGGCTGCGGGCCAGTGCCAGGCGGGACGGCTTCGGCAGGTCCAGTGGGAGGACCCGGACCGGGGGCCGCGGTGGCGGATCGCCCGGAACGGTGTCGTGATGGGGGCGGCGCGGTGCCGGGATGGTGGCCCGCCCGGCGCTGCGCTCCGGGTCGCGGACCGCCGCCGACTGGCGAGGGCGCGGCGACACCACCTGGCCGGCGGCCAGCGCCGCGCCGGCGGCGGCGGTCAGTTGCGAGTCCGGTTCGACCTCGACGGGCACCGGGAGGGCCGCGCTGATCAGCTCGATGACGAGCGGAACGCGGGTCGAGCCGCCCGCCAGCAGGACGCCGTCGAGCTGCGCCGACGTCAGGTTGGCGCTCTGCACGGCCCGGAGCAGCAGGTCGACGGTGGTCTGCACCATCGGGCGGATCATGTGCTCGAACTGCGCCCGGGTCACCGGTATCCGTGCTGGGCCGTTCGGCAGGGCCAACACCACGTCGGCCGTCAGGTCGACGGTCAGCGCCCGCTTGGCCCGGTCACACTCCGCCCGCAGTCCGCGCAGCGCGGCCTGGGTGCCGCGGCGTGCGGTGCTGGCCAGCTCCCGGGCCAGCATCGTACGGGTATGCCCGGCCAGCGCCTCGTCGAAGTCGGCGCCGCCAACCGAGTCGAGACCCTGGGGTGTGCCGAACGTCTCGTAGGTGCCGCGTGGGGTGCGACGCACCAGCGCGGCCTCGAAGCTGTTGCCCCCCAGGGCGTAGACGGCGGCCGTGGTGCCCGCGAACCCGCGGGCCGCGTGGCTCTCGGCCACCGTGACCGTGCGCGGCAGCAACGTCACGTGCCGCAGGCCGAAGTCCGACAGGGCGCGGTGCAGCACCTCCCGCCGGTACGGGCGCCACCCCGCCGGGTGGCTGAGCACGACCGCCTCGGCCGGGCCGCCCTCCAGGGCGTGCACCCGCTCCACCACCCACGCCGCGAGTTCCGCGGTCAGCGTCTGCGGTGTGCATGCTTCGCCGCCCAGCAGCAGGGGCACGTCATCACCGATCCGGTGGACGAAGTCCCGGGTGGTGCGGCTGCCGTCGTCGGTCGCGGGCTCGCCGACGTGCAGTGAGCCGTCCTCCGCCAGGCACAGCACCGACGGTACGACAGGGGAGCCGACGTGCAGCGGAACGGGCTCGGGACGCGTCCAGGTCGCGCCGGTGCGCCGGGCGACCGCGGCAGCGGTGTTGGTGCTCCCGATGTCTATCCCCAGGACGTACGGCATCGTCTCTTCTTCTCCCCCCGTGAGGTGGCCGGCCGGTGGCGATGGTGTCGGTGCTGCCGACGACCCACCCCCGGCGAACCCCGCGGGCTCCTACGTTCGTACCAGAGATCAGCCCCTGGTCGGGACCCTAATCTCGCCGGGACGGTTTCCCCCTCTCCCCCTAACGTACGAGGTGGCGGAGCCCCTAGTTCAACCGGGCCGGATGCGGGCTGAACCCCGATGCCCGGGGGCGGGCCCCGGCAATAGCGTCACTGTCGACGTACGACACCCCCCGCCGCCACTTCCGAGGAGAACCGGCACATGGATTCGCAACAGACCCTCCACGACTTCGTGCTCGACCTGCTGACGAACCCCGACGCGCGGTCGGCGTTCGACCTCGATCCCGAGGGCGCGCTGCGGGGCGCGGGGCTCACCGACATCACCGCTGCGGATGTGCAGGACGTCGTGCCGCTTGTCGTCGACTACGCGCCGGGCGCGGGTCTCGCGCCGTTGGCCTCGCCGGTCGGGCAGCTCGGGCTGGACCCGCTGCTCACCGACAGCACCGATGTGGTGGGTCAGTTGCAGAGCGTGGCGCAGCAGATCAGCATCACGAGTTCGCCCACCGGCGTGGACGTCAAGGCCGGCGTGCTCGGCGCCATCGCGGTCGACCCGTCGGCGGCAGCCGCCGGGGTGACCGTGTTGCCGGGGATCGGCCTGGGCATCGGTCCGTCCGGCCTCGACACCGACTTTGCCGGCGTCTCCGACGTGGCGCACACCCTCGACGCGGACGTGGTGCAGCCGGTGGACGCGATCGCGGACCCGGTGCTCGGCGACGTCACCGGCACCGTCGGCGACCCGAACGGCCTGCTCGGCGGCAGCGACCTGAATCTGATCGGCGGCGACCTGACCGGTGGTGCCCTCTCCGGCGCCCACGGTCAGATCGGCGGGCTCGTCGGCTCCCTCGGTGTCGACGACACCCTCGGCGGGCTGGGCCTCGGGCACGGCGACGGTGTCGTCGGCGGCGTGGTCCCGCCGCTCGACGTGCCGTCGGCGGTGGGCGGCGTGACGCACCAGGTGGACAGCCTCCTCCCCGGTGTCACCGGCACGGTCGGTGACGTGACCGGCGGGGCCACCGACGGTGTGCTCGGCGACTCGCACGCCTCGTCCGATCACGGGCTGCTGGGTCTCACCGGCGGCCTGCTCTGACCCGGATTTCCGGTCGGAGCGAAGGGCCGGATCGTCTCGGGCGATCCGGCCCTCTGCGGTTCCACGTCCGCTACCTCTTGATAATTGAGCCGAAATCAGCACACTTGGTGCGGTGATGGCCGGGATCTGGTTGGACGTGCTGGATGACATCGCCCGCACGTGCAGTGCACACGGTCGTGGTGACCTGCTCCAGACGGTCCGGCAGAAGCGTGCCCAACTGCTGGATCCGGCGCTGCGCGTCCTGGTCATCGGTGAGCCGAACCAGGGCAAGAGTCAGCTGATCAACGCGATCATCAACGCGCCGGCCTGCCCGGTCGGCGACGGCCGCACGACGGTCCTACCGACAGTGGTGCAGCACGCCGAGGCCCCGACCGTCGCTGTCGCCCAGGCTGCGCCACCAGCCCGGAGCGGGGCGGCCGTCGCGGTGGCCGTCGAGCGGACCCCGGTGGCACTGAACCAGGTCGCGGAGAGCGTGGCCGGCCTGGTCGGACGCCGGCCGGGTGGCGGCCCCGCGTACGTCGAGATCGGGGTGCCCCGCGCCCTGCTCGGCGCCGGGTTGGTGCTTGTGGACACTCCCGGCACCGACGATGTTTCCGGTATCGGTGGCGCCGCCTCGGTCGCCGCGCCCGCCCGTGCGGACACCGTGCTGCTGGTCTCCGACTCCACCCGGGACCTGTCGGTCGCCGAGCTGAACATGCTGCTGCACGTCATGCGGTCACACCCCAACGTGGTCGTGGTGCAGAGCAAGACCGATCTGGTGGCGGACTGGCGCGCGGTGGCCGAACGCAACAGGCAGCACCTGGCCGAGGCGGGCATCCCGGCGATCCTGATCCCGGTCTCGGCGACGCTGCGACTGCGCGCCGCCGGGGCCGACGACCGGGCTCTCAACGCCGAGTCCGGCTTTCCCGTGCTGATCGCCCGACTGCAACGGGACCTGGCCGGCAAGGCCGACCAACTGGCCCGGGCTTCGGTGCAGACGGTGGCCCGGACGGTGGTGGAGCAGTTGGCCGCCCCGTTGCGCGCCGAGTTGGCGACCCAGGAGGCCGAGGAGCAGTCCGGGCCGATCTCCCGGCTGCACGCGGCGCAGCGTGAGGTGGACGAGCTGCGCCGGTGCTCCACCCGGTGGCAGAACACCCTCAGCGACGAGATCGCCGATCTGCTGTCCGACATCGAGTACGACCTGCGCGACCGGACCCGGGAGATCCTGCGTACGGTCGACGAGGCGTTCGACACTGCCGATCCGTTGGTCGCCTGGGACACCTTCCAGGACTGGCTGGAGCGGAGCATGGTGGAGGCGGCGGAGGCGAACCACGAGTGGCTGATCCAGCGCTGCGACTGGATTGCCCGCCGGGTGGCCGCCAACTTCAACCGGTACGGCTACGACGTGCTGCCGCCCTGGTCGATGACCATGCCGGAGGACATCGGGCAGCGGCTGCCCGAGTTGCAGATGCCGACGATCGACCGGTTCACCACGGGCCAGAAGCTGTTCACCGGTATGAAGGGCTCGTACGGCGGCATGCTGATGTTTGGTCTGGCGACCACCCTGGCCGGCATGCCGATGATCAACCCGGTCTCGGTCGGCATCGGGGCGCTGTTCGGCGGCAAGAGCATCCGCGACGAGAGCAAGCAGTTGCTCCGTCGCCGTCAGGCGACCGCCAAGACGGCCATCCAGCGACATGTCGACGACTTCTTCGTCCGGATGATCCGCGACTGCCGGGACACCGCCCGCCAGGTGCAGCGGATGCTGCGGGACCACTACACGGGGCTGACCGAGGAGCTTCAGGAGGCCATCGTCCAATCGTTTCGCAGCGCCAAGCAGGAGGCCGACACTGATGCTTCGCTGCGCGATCAGCGGCAGCGCGAGATCCGGCTGAAGATGACCCGGTTGGCCGCGCTCTACGAGCAGGCTCAGCAGTTGACCGGCACCCGTTCCGCCCCGCTGCGGTTGGAGCCGCAGGGATGACCGTCGGCCTGCGGCTGGACGAGGCGGCCTGGGGGTTGTTGCACCGAGCCATCGACCTCTACCAGGACCACCCGCGGGTCGTCGGGCAGCTGCGCCACCAGGTCGCCCGCTTGGAGCAACCGCTGCGGATCGCGGTTGCCGGGCCCTGGCGATCCGGCAAGTCGACGGTGCTCAACGCCCTGATGGGCGAGGAGGTCGCGCCGGTCGAGCGGGCGGACGGGGCGTTCACCTGGTACGAGGACGGCGCCGAGCCGCGCGCGACCGCCTATTCGGCCGGTCAGCCTCCGCAGGAGTTGACGGTGGTCAAGTCGGCGACCGGCCTGCGGGTGGATCTCGGCTGGGGGACGGGGGACGTGCGCGACATCGTGGTGCGGTGGCCGACGCGGGCCCTGCGACAGGTCACGCTGATCGACACCCCGGCGGTCACCGGCAGCGTCGAGCAGGGACGGTCGCCGGTGTTGGAGCGGGTGTTACGGGACGCGGACGCGGTGTTGTATCTGACCCGCGACGCTCGCGACAGTGATCTGCGGGTGCTGGAGTCCGGCCGGGACAGCGTGGTCGGGCAGGCCGCCCCGGTCAATGTGATCATGGTGTTGTCCCGGGCGGACGAGATCGGCGGGGGCCGGATCGACGGCCTGCTCACCGCCCGGCAGCTCGCTCGTCGGCACTACCGCGACCCACGGGTGAGCGCGCTCAGCGTGAACGTGGTGGCGTGCAGTGGGCTGCTCGGCCTGGCGGGCCGGATGCTCGGCGAATCGGACTTCGCCGCGCTCGCCACCATCGCCCGGGTGTCCCGGGCCGAGCTGGACGCCCACCTCATCTCCGCCGACCGTTTCCTCCACGGCGAGCTGCCGGTACGGCTGGAGACCGAGGTGCGTGCCGCGTTGCTGGATCGGTTCGGGCTCTTCGGCGTCCGGTTGGCGACCACACTGGTGCGCAGTGGTTTCGACAGCCGGGTGAAACTCTCGGCGGAACTCATTCGGCGCAGCGGTCTCACCGAGCTGCGTGAGTCGGTGACGCGCTGTTTCATCGACCGCGGCGACGCCCTCAAGGCCCGGTCCGCGCTGGCCGCGGTCGAGACGCTGCTGCGGTCCGAGCCCACCCCGGGTTCCGCGGAGCTGGCCGGCGCGGTCGAGCGGATCCTCGCCGGTGCGCACGAGTTCCGCGAGCTACGCCTGCTTGTCGCGCTGCGGAACGCCCGGCTCGGCTTCGACGCGGAGTTGGCCGCCGAGGCGCAGCGGCTCGTCGGGGGCAACGGGGTGGGCCTCGCGGCCCGACTGGGTGTCGAGCACGAGGCGACAGTGCAGCGGCTCTGGGAGGTGGCCACCGACGCGCAGTGGCGGTGGCGGGACCGGGCGGAGGACTCCCTGCTTCCGCTGGCGCAGCGGCGCGGCGCCCAGGTCGTCGTCCGTAGCTGCGAGGGGATGATCGCCGAGCTGGTGGCGGGCGGTCGCTGAGCTGACGGCGTCCTGTCAAGCCGGCTGACTCGTCGCTCTCGCAGCCCGAAAACCGTTATTCGATCTTGCCTGGCACAGTCGCCCCTGAGCTGCGGAGATAACGCTCTCACGGATGGTGGAAGAGGCTTGACGCGCCGGTGATCCAAACGCAACGATGCATTCACATACCTCGTTCCACCGCCAGGCGTGATCGGCGCACGCCGTCCTCGCACCACGAAAGGACAACCGTGCGCAGATCCCTGAGATCGTGGCTCGGCGTCGCGCTGAGCGCGATCCTCGTGGCGGGCGGCATCGTCGCCGCGCCACCCACGGCCAGCGCCGCACCGTTCACCGTGCTGGTCTTCAGCAAGACCGCCGGATTCCGGCACGGATCCATCACCCCGGGCATCACCGCCATCCAGCAACTCGGCGCCGCAAACGGTTTCACAGTCGAAGCCACCGAGGACGCCGCCCAGTTCACCGACGCCAACCTGGACCGGTTCGCCGCGGTGATCTGGCTGTCCACCACCGGCGACGTGCTCAACGCCGCCCAGCAGGCCGCGTTCGAGCGCTACATCACCGGCGGTGGCGGGTACGTGGGTGTGCACGCCGCCTCCGACACCGAGTACGACTGGCCCTGGTACGGCGGGCTGGTCGGGGCGTACTTCGCCTCGCACCCGGCCGAGCAGACCGCCACCGTCAAGGTCGCCGACCAGGTGCACCCGTCCACCGCGACGCTGCCACAGCGGTGGAGCCGGTTCGACGAGCTGTACAACTACCGCACCAACCCCCGGGGCAACGCGCACGTGCTGGCCACCCTGGACGAGAGCACCTACACCGGCGGCAGCATGGGGGCCGACCACCCGATCTCCTGGTGCCAGAACTACTCCGGCGGTCGCGCCTGGTACACGGGCCTGGGCCACACCGACGCGTCGTACACCGAGGCGAACTTCCGCCAGCACCTGCTCGGCGGGATCCGGACCGCCGCCGGCGCGGCCGAGGCGGACTGCGGCCCCACCGTCACCAGCAGCTTCCAACAGGTGGAGCTGGCCAAGGGCGCGGCCGAGACCGGCGAGCCGATGAGCCTCACCGTCCTGCCGGACCGGGGCGTGCTGCACACCTCCCGCAACGGCGTGATCCGGCACACCGACGCCGCCGGCAACACCAAGGTCGCCGCCACCCTGCCGGTCTACACCGGCGACGAGGAGGGCCTACAGGGCATCAAGGCCGACCCGAACTTCGCCACCAACCGCTGGGTGTACGCGTACTACGCCCCACCACTGAACACTCCCGGTGGCGGCGCCCCGGCCACCGGCACCCCGGCCGACTTCGCCGTCTGGGACGGCGTCAACCGGCTGGCCCGGTTCACAGTGAACGCGGACAACACCATCAACCTGGCCAGCGAGACGCTGATCCTGAACGTGCCGACCAGTCGGGGCATGTGCTGCCACGTCGGCGGCGACATGGACTTCGACGCGGCCGGCAACCTCTACCTGTCCACCGGTGACGACACCAACCCGTTCGACTCGGCAGGGTTCACCCCGATCGACGAGCGGGCCGGGCGCAACCCGGCCTCCGACGCCCAGCGCACCTCGGCGAACAGCAACGACCTGCGCGGCAAGGTGCTAAGGATCAAGCCGAGCGCGGCCGGCGGCTACACCATCCCGGCCGGCAACATGTTCGCCCCGGGCACCGCGCGGACCCGCCCGGAGGTCTACGCGATGGGCTTCCGCAACCCGTTCCGGATGAGCGTGGACAAGGCCACCGGCGTCGTCTACCTTGGCGACTACGGCCCCGACGCGGGCACCGCCGACCCGAACCGGGGACCGGCGGGCAACGTCGAGTTCGCCCGCATCGACCGGCCCGGCTTCTACGGCTGGCCGTACTGCACCGCCCGCAACGACGCCTACAACGACTACACCTTCCCGTCCGGTCCGTCGGGGCCGAAGTTCGACTGCGCGGGCGGGCCGGTGAACAACTCGCCAAACAACACAGGCATCACCCAACTGCCGCCGGCCATCCCGGCGTGGCTGCCGTACGGCGGCTCCGGCTCGCCGCCGGAGTTCACCGGTGGCGGCCTGTCGCCGATGGGCGGCCCGGTCTACCGGTACGACCCGAACAACACCTCGCCGGTGGCGTTCCCGGAGTACTACGACGGGACCTACTTCGCCGGTGAGTTCGGTCGTCGCTGGATCAAGAACATCAAGCTCGACCCGGCCGGTCAACCGCTGAAGATCAACCCGTTCCCGTGGACGGGCACGCAGGTCATGGACATGGAGTTCGGGCCGGACGGAGCGCTCTACGTGCTCGACTACGGCACCGGCTGGTTCAACGGCGACGCCAACTCGGCGCTCTACCGCATCGAGTACGCCCGTGAGGGCCGAGCCCCCGTCGCGAAGGTGTCCGCCACCCCGACCAGCGGCACCGCGCCGCTGACAGTGGCCTTCTCCTCGGCCGGCACCCTCGATCCGGACGGTGACCCGTTCACCTACGCCTGGGACTTCGACAACAACGGCACCACCGACTCGACAGCGGCGAACCCGAGCTTCACCTACACCACCAACGGGACCCGCAGCCCCACACTGACGGTGCGGGACACCACCGGCAAGACGGCCACCGCGAGCGTGGTCGTCACGGTCGGCAACAGCGCACCGGTGGTCACCGTGAACACCCCGTTGAACGGGCAGACGTTCGCCTTCGGGGACGCGGTGCCGTTCAGCGTCACGGTCACCGACGCCCAGGACGGTGCGATCAACTGCGCCCGGGTGAAGGTGAACTACGTCCTCGGCCACGACTCGCACGGCCACCAGCTCGGCAGCGCGCAGGGCTGCACCGGGGTCATCCAGACCACCGCCGACGGTGAGCACGACACGGCGGCGAACATCTTCGGCATCATCGACGCCGAGTACACCGACCTGGGCGGGGGCGGCCAACCGGCGTTGACCACGCACACCCAGGCGGTGCTGCAACCCCGGATCCGTCAGGCGGAGCACTTCGGTGACTCGTCCGGCGTCCAGGTCGTCGCCGGGGCGGCCGGGCACGGCGGCGCGGCGGTCGGCTACATCGACAACAACGACTGGATCTCGTTCCGCCCGTACAACCTGGCCGGCGTCCAGTCGTTCAGCGCCCGGGTCGGTGCTCCGGCCGGCGGGGGCGGCACGCTGGAGCTGCGGGTCGACTCGCCCACCGGGCCGCTGGTCGGCTCGGCCACCGTGACACCCACCGGCGGGTACGCCAACTTCGCCACTGTCACCGGCGGGGTCACCGCCCCGACCGGCACCCGGACCCTGTTCCTGGTCTTCAAGGGCACCGGCCCGTGGTTCGACATCGACGAGTTCACCCTCTCCACCAGCCCCGGTGGACCCGGCCCCGACCCGGACCCGCCCACCGGGAATCTGGCACGGGGCAAGCCTGCCCGTGCCTCCAGTTTCGAAGGTGGGTATGTCGCGGCCAACGCGTTCGACGGCGTGGCCGGCACCCGGTGGAGCAGCGCGTTCAGCGATCCGCAGTGGGTCGATGTGGACCTGGGCGCCTCGTACGCCATCAACCGGGTCAAGCTGACCTGGGAGGCGGCGTACGGCAGCGGGTACCAGATCCAGACCTCGCCGGACGGGGTCACCTTCACCACGATCCGCACGGTGACCGGCGGCGACGGCGGCGTGGACGACCTGACCGGGCTCACCGGCTCCGGCCGGTACATCCGGCTGCTCGGCACCACCCGGGGCACCGCCTGGGGTTACTCGCTGTTCGAGTTCGAGGTGTACGGCACCACCGGCGGCTCGACCGGCGGCAACCTGCTGCTGAACAAACCCACGTCGACGTCCAGCAACGAGGGCGCCGACGTGTCGGGCGCCCAGGCGGTCGACGGCAGCCTCACCACCCGCTGGTCGAGCACCTTCTCCGATCCGCAGTGGATCCGGGTCGACCTCGGCAGCCCCACCGCGATCGGCCGGGTCAAGCTGAGCTGGGAGGCGGCGTACAGCAGCGCGTACCAGATCCAGACCTCGAACGACGGCACCACCTGGACCACCGCCAAGACGGTGACCGGGGCCGACGGCGGCGTGGACGAGCACACCGGGCTTGGCGCCAACGGCCGTTACCTGCGGATCTACGGCACCGCCCGTGCCACCGGATACGGCCATTCGCTCTGGGAGGTGGAGGCGTACACCAGCTGAACCACCACCGCTGACGTGGCCGGCACGGGCACCCCGTGTCGGCCACGTCCGTCACTCACCTGCTGGGGGTCGGTGCGGGCGTCCGGGTGAACGGCCACGGGTAGTCCCCGAACAGGGCGGTGCACGCCGTGCGCAGACCTTGCCGCGCGGTCGTCACGCGCTGGGTGGCGGGTCCCTTGTCGACGGTGGGGTCGTCCAGCACCCAGAGTTCGGCGACCTCCTTGGCGGCCGACCCCAGCCGTTGACCGGCCTCCCGGACACCGGGATCGGTCGAATCGATGGCGCGCACGGCGGTGCCCGCGTCCCCGAAGGGCGGAGCGTCCGACTCGATGTCGAGGACCACGCGGGTGCACGCGTTGGCGGCCGACTTGTCCGAGGGCGTGGTGGAGCTGGGCGTGGGGGAGGGCGCCTCGGCGGAAGAGCAGCCAGCCAACAGCAGAGCAGCGACAAGGAGGGTGCGGATCACGGCAGGGAGCTTAACCATCGTCAGGTGTGGACACCACCGGCACAACCGCATTGCATATACCGTTCATCGGCATATACTCCTCCGCATGACCGACGGCCCCCTTCGGGAACCAACGTTCCTGGTCCTCACCGCGCTCGCCGAGACGCCCCAACACGGATACGCGGTCATCGAGGACGTGCTGCGCATCTCCGACGGACGGGTGCGCCTGCGCGCCGGCACCCTCTACGCGGTCCTCGACCGGCTCCGCGCCGACGGCCTCATCGAGGTCGAGCGGGAAGAGGTAGTGCAGTCGCGACTGCGTCGCTACTACCGGCTCACCGCCCTGGGCGCGCGACGGCTCGCCGAAGAGGCGTCCCGCCTGCGACACAACGCGGAGGCCGCGCGCACGCGGCTGCGTCGCGGCGGTCTCCTGGCCGACGGGGGTGCGGCGTGAGCGGCGACGATCTGGAACGCCGCTACCGGCGGCTGCTGGCGGTGTATCCGTGGGAGCACCGCCGGGTGTACGAGGACGAGATGGTGGCAGTGCTCCTCGCCGAGGCGCGGCCGGGGCAGCGGCAACCGGCCGCCGCCGACGTGCGGAACCTGGTCGGCGCCGGCCTGCGGGCTCGGCTGCGGGTGGGCGCACGGGGGTTCACCACGTCGACCTGGGCGGACGCGGCGGCGGTGACGGGCCTGCTGGTCGGCCTCGTGCTGCTCGCCCTGGCCGGGAAAGCAACGCTCGACCAGCTCATCCACGCCCCGGGTCTACCGCCCGGGTACGAGCCGAGCCGCCCGGACCTCGTCGACTGGCTGCGCGTCGCCGGTTGGGCCGGCGTCTGCGCGGCGGTGCTGCTCGGGTGGCGTTGGCTGGCCGCGGGCCTGGCCTGGGCCGGGGTGCTCGGTTGGGGCGCGTTCGTCGCACCCGAGGCCAGCGCCAACCCGACGCACGTGGTGGACACCCTGCCCCAGTTCCTCCTCGCCGTGGTAGCGGCCGGCGCGCTCACAGTGCCGGCGCCGCGCCGTCGGGTGGTCGCGCTGTTGGGCGTACGCCGGCTGGTCGTGCTGCTGCTCGCGCCGCTCGCGATGGTCGCGCTGCTGGTGGTCAACCGGGTCACCAGTCCCACGTTCGACTTCGTCGACGAGGCGTCCTTCCGGGTCTTCTACGGCCTCGAGGCGAGCAGTGAGCTGGTCCTGTGGCTCTTCGTCGCCGGCCTGGCGGTGGCCGCACTGGCCATGCTGGTCGCGGTGGCCCGGCTCACCCCGGGGGTACGCCGGCGGATCGTCGTCATGCTCTCGCCGGTGGCGACCCTCGCCCTGGTGATCGACAGCACGCTCGCCGGATGGTCCACCTCGACCATGAACATGGGGCACGTCATCCCGCTGGTGCCGGCGCAGTGGGCGATGCTGGTGCTCGTCCCACCGGTGACCTTCCTGGCCGGAGCACTGCTCGTCCATCGCCGCGAGGAGACGCTGCGCATGGTCGCCCTCGGCCGCGACGCGGACCGCGAGCAGCCGGTGGATCTGTAGGCGCGACGCTCGGGCCGGTGGTGACGTCAGTCGTCGGCGACGGCCACCGGCTCCGAGCCGATGCAGCGCACCTTCAACTCGTACTCGCGGGTCGACCCCTGGAACGTGACCTCGACGTCGTCGTCCGGGCCCCGGTCCACGTCGCGGACCCGGTAGCCCTGGGCGGGCGCCCAGGAAACGAGGCGTACACCGCCGGCACCGCACTCGGCCACTGCCGTGCCGCCGTCGGTGGCGAACCCTCGACGGACCCCGGGGCTGGCGCTCGGTGCGGTGCCCGTCGGGCCCGGAGCGGCCGAGCCGACGCCCGTGGTGCCGGTGGGCACCGGCTCCGGCGAGGCGAGCGCCCGTTCGATCTCCGCCGCGCTGCGCACCCCGCCCGGGGTGCCGGTGATGCTCTCCCCGACCAGCTGGATCGCGCCCAACCCGATCAGGGTGGCCACGGCGACCGTGGCCACCCACCCGGCGGCGACGAGAATCGAACGACGGCCCATGCGCTGACTATGCCCGATCCGCCCTTGTCGTTGGCACATCCGGACGCTAAGGCATGGTTAACGTGCGCCTCGCCGCCAGCGGCAGCGGTTAACCTGCCAGCTGTGGCCCGCCTGCTGCTCATCGAGGACGACCTGACGATCCGTACGCCGCTGATCCGGGCGTTGCGGGAACGCGGGCACGCGGTGGCCGCCGCCTCGACCGCGATGGCCGGCCTCCGTGACGCCCTGGAGGACCGGCCCGATCTCGTCGTGCTCGACCTGGGCCTGCCCGACCTGGACGGCCGCGAGCTGCTGCGGATGCTGCGCGCGGTCAGCTCCGTGCCGGTCATCGTGGCCACCGCCCGCGACGACGAGGCCGAGATCGTCCGGGTGCTCGACGCGGGCGCCGACGACTACGTGGTCAAGCCGTTCACCGCCGCACAGCTCGACGCCCGCGTCCGGGCGGTGCTGCGGCGGGGCCCCGCCGGCGCGGACGGGCAGGACCCGTCGCTCGTCGTGGGCGGCCTGCGCGTCGACCCCCGCTCCCGTCAGGTCACCCTGGACGGGACCATGGTGGAGCTGACGCCGCGCGAGTTCGACCTGCTGCACCACCTGGCCGGCCGCCCCGGCCAGGTGGTGACCAAACGGGAACTGCTCACCGAGGTCTGGCAGATCCCGTACGGCGGCGCCGACAAGACCGTCGACGTGCACCTGTCCTGGCTGCGCCGCAAGCTGGGGGAGAATGCCCAGCAGCCGCGCTACCTGCACACCGTGCGCGGGGTCGGGGTGCGTCTGGAGGCGCCGGCGGCGCAGCCGTGAGGGCCCGGCTCGCGCTGCTTGTCGCATCGGTCAGCGTGCTCACCCTCATCGCGTTCCTGGTGCCGCTGGCACTGCTGGTGCGCACCGTCGCGGAGGACCGGGCCACCGTCGCGGCCACCGCCGACGCGCAGAGTCTGGTGCCGGTGGTCGGCACCGCCGACGCGGCGACGATCCGGCTCACCGTCGAGCAACTTGCCGCGGAGTCCGGGCGACCGGTGAGCGTCTTCCTGCCGGACGGTTCGGTGCTGGGCGCGCAGACCCCCCGTACGCCGGCGGTGGCCCTGGCCGCGCGCGGGCAGAGCCTCACCGGGGAGTCGGCGGCCGGCCGGGAGGTGGTCATCGCCGTGCAGGGGCGGGCGGACGGCACCGGGGTGATCCGGATCGTGGTGCCACGGCACGAGCTGACCGCCGGGGTCAGCCGGGCGTGGTTGGTGCTGGCGCTGCTCGGTGTGCTGCTGGTGCTTATCGGTCTGTTGGTCGCCGACCGGCTGGCCCGTACCCTGGTCCGGCCGATCAGCGACCTCTCTGCCGTGTCGCACCGGTTGGCGAACGCCGAGCTGGACGCGCGGGTCACCCCGGCCGGCCCCGCCGAGCTGCGCGAGGTGGCCGGTGCGCTCAACCATCTCGCCACCCGGATCCAGGTGCTCCTGGTGCAGGAACGCGAACAGGTCGCCGACCTGTCGCACCAGTTGCGTACCCCGTTGACGGCGTTGCGGCTGGAGGCGGAGTCGTTGCGGGACCGCGACGACTCCGCCCGGATCACCGCCGCGGCGGACGGTCTCGAACGCGCGGTCACCGGGCTGATCCGGCAGGCCCGGTGGCGGCACTCGCCGTCGGCGCAGCCGGCCGCCTCGGACGCGGCGGCGATCGTCGCCGACCGGGTCGCGTTCTGGTCGGTACTGGCCGAGGACACCGGCCGGGCCGTCACTCTCGACCTGGTTGCCGGCCCGCTGCCGGTAGGTGTGCCCGCCGACGACCTGGCGGCGGCAGTGGACGCCCTGCTCGGAAACGTCTTCGCGCACACCCCCGACGGAACGCCGTTCGCCGTCCGGCTCGCGCGGGACGCCGGGCAGGTGGTCCTCACCGTCGCCGACGAGGGGCCGGGCCTGCCGCCGGGCGCGGTCCGGCGGGGCGCCAGCGCGGCCGGGTCGACCGGCCTCGGCCTGGACATCGCCCGCCGCGCCGCGCAGGCTGGCGGCGGTCGCCTGGAATTGCGGGCCGGCTCGACGGGCGGGGCGCAGGTGCTGCTGCGGCTCGGTCCACCAAGCTCCCAGCGGGAGGCATAGGCGCTGCGGTGGCGGGTAGCTGCCAGCTATGGCGCGGTATACGAAACCCGAGCTCAGAGAGCAGATCAAGGAAGAAGTCAAGGCTTCCGACAAGGGCGGTAGGCCGGGGCAGTGGTCGGCGCGCAAGTCGCAGTTGGTCACTCAGGAGTACAAGAAGCGCGGCGGGGGATTCCTTGGCGAAAAGGACGAGCGGCAGAAGTCGCTCCAGCGCTGGGGCAACGAGAAGTGGCAGACCAAGGAGGGCGACACCCGCGCCCGCCAGGGCGACACGACGAGCCGTTACCTGCCCAAGAAGGCCTGGGACGAGATGTCGGAGAGCCAGAAGCGCGCGACCGACACCAAGAAGCGGGCAGCCTCCCGATCCGGCAAGCAGTACGTTGCCAACACCGGGCCGGCGAAACGGGCACGTCGAGACGCCACCACGGCCGGCCGGATGTCGGAGATGTCCGTCGCCGAGGCCGCCAAGCTGGTCCGTGGCCTCGACAAGCGGCAGCTCAGGACCGCGTTACGCAACGAGCATGCCGGCAAGGACCGCAAGACGCTCGTCCAGCGACTCGAAGCGGAACTCAACCGGCGCGGCTAGCCGTGCCGGTACGGCTGGTTGTGAAGTTGGACGTTCGAACAGCGGCGGCCGGAGAATCGAACAATGAAGCCGAGCACGCTGACCGTCACGTCCATGACGACCGCTGCGGAGGCCGAGGCCTTCCGCACGCTGAACGAAGAATGGATCTCCCACTTCTTCACCATCGAGGAGTCGGACCGCAGGACGCTCGACGACCCGTTCGCCGCCATCGTCGACCGGGGCGGCGACGTGCTGATCGTCCGCGACGGCGGGGAGATCGTCGGCTGTGTCGCCCTGGTCCGCAACTCGGACGACGTCTTCGAACTGTCGAAGATGGCGGTGACCCCGGCGGGGCGCGGCAAGGGCCTCGGTCGTCAGCTCATCGAGGCGGCGATCGGGCGTGCCCGCCAGCTCGGCGCGACCACCCTGTTCCTGGGCAGCAACACCAAGCTTGCGAACGCGGTGCACCTCTACGAGACTGCCGGTTTCCAGCACGTCAGTCCGGAACAGATCCCACTGCCTCCGTACGCCCGCGCCGACGTCTTCATGCGGATGGCGCTCTGACCAGTTCCGGCCCACGCCCCGGCTTAACCCGGTCTTAGCGTTCGCACAGCGCGCTGCTATCGCGATCCGACCGATCCTCGGAGTCGACAACCGAGGAAAGGTGGACACCACGATGAAGCGCACCAATCTGCTTCTGGCGACGGTCGGCGGGTCGGCGGTGCTGGCGGTGGCCGGGGTCGCGCTGGGCGTCGATGCCGCGAACGACACGCGGACGGGCGGCACGGCACTCGCCGCGGCGACCATCGCCCCGACGGCCACGGACGCGCCGGAGGCCGGCGCGACCACCGCCGCGCCGGGAGCCAGCGGGACGCCGTCGGCCGGCACCCCGTCGGGTACGCCGTCGAGCGGCACGCCGGCCACCGGCAGCGCGCCGGTGGGCAGCGCGGTCGACGAGAAACGCGCCGGTGAGATCGCGCTCGCCAAGGCCGGTGGCGGCCAGATCGTCGAGGTCGAGGCCGAGCAGGAGAACGGTCGGCCGGTGTGGAGCGTCGAGATCGTCGCTGGCGACACCGAGCACGAGGTGGACGTCGACCGGGACAACGGCTCGGTGGTCAAGGCCGAGCAGGAGCCGGTCGACGGCGACGACAAGAACGGCGACGACCAGGACGACGATGCGGACGACCAGTCCGACGACGATGACGACAGCTCCGACGACGACGACTGACACCAGCCAGCGGCGCCCCGACCGGATCCACCATCCGGGTCGGGGCGTCGCCGTGTTGTCGTGGTGGGGGAGCGGGCGCCGCGCGGTGGCCAGCTAGCCGGAAACGCCCTCGACGCCGGAGCGGGGTTCGAGCACCACCACTGCGGTTTCGGACGAGCGCAGCGCGGCAAAGGCGTCCAGGTTCGTGTCGATGTCGCGCCAGCGGGCCCAGAGGCGTGCCCGCTCCTCCCCGGTCGCGGCGCGCCCACGGACCAACCGCTGACCGTCCACCAGGTCGACGGTCGCCTCCGGCTGTGTCCGCAGGTTGAGCCACCAGGCGGGTTCGCCCTCGCCCCAACCGTTCATCGCCAACGTGAACAGATTCGGCCCATCCTCCAGGTACGCGACGATCACGCCGCGTTGCTGTCCGGTACGGCGACCGGTGGTGGTCAGCCGCAGGGTGCCCCACCGGTCCGGGCGGGGCCGCCAGAGCCCGACTCGGCCGCGGAAGACCCGGTAGAGGCCCCGGTGCACGGACCAGGCCGTCCGAATGAACCAGCGCGGCGGTAGCTTCGGCTTCTTTGCTCGATCCTCGATCGACACGACGACCTCCCACACCTGTGAGGCGATGGTACGAACAGGATGCCAGCCGCGCCCACGGCGCGGAATGGCACGAAACGGTAATCGGTGGGGGCCAGGTCACCGCGAGTGTTCCGGTACCGTTGGCGAGCGGTGTGCGGACACTGTTCGAGATCCTGGTTGAGTGGTGGAGTGGGTGGTGGCTGTGTGGGCGGCGGGTAAGGTCATCCGGTTCGACGAGGCGCGTGGTTACGGCTTCATCGCGCCGTCGAAGGGCGGCGAGGACATCTTCGTCCACGCGAACGACTTCGGCGAGCAACGGCACCTCGTGCATCCCGGCATGCGTGTCGAGTACCAGGTGGAGGCCGGTGACCGTGGGCTGAAGGTGGCCTCCCTGCGGATCATCGAACCGGTCGCGGTCTCCCGGCCGGAACGGGCGCCGGACGTCGCGCCGACGCGTACCGGGCAGACCGGTGAGGATGACGGCATGTGCGACGTCCTGTCGCCGCGCGAGTTCAGCTACGAGGTGACGGAGTTGCTGATCGAGCGGGTGCCGACGCTGACCGCGGCCCAGGTCTCCACGATCCGGCAGTCGCTTGTCGAGCACGCCCGATCACACGGCTGGGTCGAGAGCTGAGCGGTGGCCCGTTCCGGTCGGCGGCGTGCTGTCGTCATCGACGTTCGGGTGCGAACGGCACCCGTAGGGCGATGCCCCGGCGGGTCACGGCCAGCGCTCTAGCCCTGGCCCGGCTCTGGCCGGCGGCGGCCGCCGGCGGTTACCGTCGGTCACCTCCGTGGGGGGCGGATGCGGTAGTGAGCGGTATACCTCTGAGTCATATTCATACCTCTGAGGTATACCGCTCAACAGCACATCGAGATGGCGGGCAGCCACAGCGGATGGCGAGCGCCCTTCGTTGCGTCCGCAGCCCCGTCCCGAGTGCGGACTTACTCGTCTAGGCGTGTGCGCGCAGGTAGGTCCCGGCCAACTGACGCAGGCGTGTCCGGTCGAAGCTGCCTCCGTGTCCGGGATGGACGACGGACACGTCGAGGTCGGCGAGAAACTCCATGCTGCGCCGGTAGGCAGCCACGTCGGAGTTCGGCAGGTCGTCGATCAGGGTGCCCTCGTAGATGATGTCGCCGGAGTACAAGGTTCCGGTGCGCTCCTCCAGCAGGGCGATGCTGCCCGGTGTGTGGCCGGGAAGGTGCAGCACTGTCAGTGTTCGCCCGCCCAGGTCGACGCGGTCGCCGTCGTCGAGCATGCGGTGCAGGGCCAGGGGTGCGATGCGGTAGCTGGCCGGGTCGTAGCCGGGATCGGGCAGGACGTCGATCATCAGCTCCGGGACAGGTTCTCCCGCTGCGTCGATCCCGAGCTTGTCGTAGAGTTCCGCGCCGTACAGGCTGGCCGGCACCCCCGCCGTCAGGAGTTCCGCCTCGGCGGGGTGCGCGGCCCGGTCCGCGAACTCGGCTGCCCCACCGACATGATCCAGGTGCGCGTGGGTGAGCAGGACCATCGGATCGCGGTCGAACATGGCCGGAATCGCCTCCCGGAGGGCGACGACCCCGAGCCCGGCGTCGATCACCAGGTCGCGATCGTTGCCGCGCAACCACCAGAAGTTCGCCGACAAGAGCTCGTTGACGTGCGGTTCCGAGATCCGGATGACGCCACTACCCGCCTCGACTCGGGTGTACCAGTCGACCATGTCGGCAAGTGTGCCAGTGGTGAGCCGGGTTGTCGGTCACAGCCCGGCGTGCATGGTCAGGCTCTGCCGCAGGTGCAGTTTCGGCCTGGACCCGACGATCGAACCGACGACCTCGCCCCGACGGAACACCAGCAGCGTCGGCAGGGACATGACTCCGTAACGCCGCGTGGCCTGCGGGTTGTCATCGGAGTTGAGCTTGGCGATGACCATCCGGTCGCCGAACTCCTGCGCCAGCTCGACGAGGCTCTTCTCGATCATCTTGCAGGGCGGGCACCACTGGGCCCAGAAGTCGACAACGACGGGCCGGTCGCTGGCCAGCACCAGCTCGGCGAACGTGGTGTCCGTGACGGTGATCAGGGAGCCGACGGTCGTCTCCTGAGGCATGTTTCCTCCCGGTGTGCGATGGCGTGGGTGAGCTGGGTGCGCAACTGCTGACGGACCGCTGTGAGCCGATCGAGGTAGTCGTCGACCTCGGCGAGCTTGCGTCGCAGCACCAGCACGGAATCGGGGCAGACGTCACCGGACGCGTTGCCCGCCCGCAGGCAGGCCACGAACGGACGGACGTCGTCGAGGCCGAAGCCGACGTCGAGCAGCGCCCGGATCTCCCGGACGACCCGCAGCTCCGCCTCGTCGTAGACGCGGTAGCCGTTGGCCGAGCGCCGCGGGCGTACCAACCCGTGGGCCTCGTAGTAGCGCAGCGTCCGGGTGCTCGTGCCGGCCCGTTCCGCCAGCTCACCGATCAGCATCAGACCTCCTCGACCTGCCCGTCGCGACCAGGCTAAACCTTGTCGTCAGCGTCAAGGCAAGGTCGCGCCCGGGGACGACTCAGGGCGCCGCGAGGCGGCGCCCTGAGCGGCTCCGCGTACCGGAGGGAACTAGCCGATGCGGAACTGTTGGCCGTAGACGGCGAACGCCAGTGGCGTGTTCAGGTTGACGTTGCCGTTGTTGAGGAACACCCGCTGGGCCGTGTCGACGCGGGACGTGTCCGAGTGGGCCTCCTCCTTCTTCATCTCGATGACCCGCTCGTCGAGGAACGCGTTGAGCCAGGTCCGCTCGTCGCCGCCCTGCGCCGGGGGCTTCGCCCGAGCGAGGGCGCGGCTGCGGATCTGACGCATCCCCTCGTACCCGTGCATCACCGCCGCGTCGTAGTAGGCGAACTGACCGAGTGCCCGGACCTGGTCGGTCTTGCCGTCGCGTACCGACGGGTTGAAGTAGACCCGGTCCCGCTCGGCCTCCTGCGCGGCGCGGAACACAGAGTCGTTGGCCGCGGCCCGCCAGTCGCGGGGGAAGTTGGGGTCGAGACCCGAGTGCGAGGGGGTGCCGTTGACGGCGCGCAGCGCCGGCAGGTACCCGGCCAGCACGTTGCCCGGCTTGGTGCGCGTGTACGCCTCCACCAGTTCGAGCATGTCACCGGTGCCGGAGCAGAAGCCGATGATGCCGGCGGTGTAGCCGCGACCGTCGCCGATGTCCTCGATGTAGGAGAACTGCGCACGCCAGTCGAGCGAGGAGTTCTCCGCGGCCGAGACGAGCTGCATGGCGACGTCCTTCTTCGCCGGGTCGTCGAGGTTGGTGCCGGCCGGCACGGTAGCGGTCGGCGTGGGGGTGGGCGTGCCGCCGCCGGGCAGCGTCCACCGCTGGTTGGTGGTGCCCCCGCAGGTCCAGATCTGCAACCGGGCGCCGTTCGCGGTGCTGCGGTCGGTCACGTCGAGGCACCTGCCCGAGGCGGTGTTGACCAGGGCGCCGTTGCTGGCCGTCCACTTCTGCGCGCCGGTGTTGTTGCAGTCGTACAGCTGGATCTTGGCGCCGTTGGCGGTCGACGCGGCGGTGACGTCCAGGCACTTGCCGAGCGCCCGGATCGAGGCGTCGGTGTTACCGACCGTCCACGTCTGGGCCGCGCTGCCGTTGCAGTCGTAGAGCTGGACCGGTGTGCCGTTTGCCGGATTGGCCCCGGCGATGTCGATGCACTTGCCGCCGAGGCCGGTGATCGGGCCGGCGGTCGCGGCGCTTGCCGACGGCAGGCCGTAGCCGACCGCCGCGACGCCGATCAGCAGGGTGCCCACGACGTAGGCGGCTGTTCTCTTGCGCAGCATGGTGTTCCTCGGGGAAGGGGCGGCATGCCGCCGGCCGGTCGGTGGCCCGGCGCGGCGATCGGCCCCGGCGGGCACCGCGAGCATTAGGAAACTGTATTAACAGATATCAGTACGTCGGTGCGCCGTCAATCGACGACCGCAGGCCGTGACGACGCATGTTCATCTCGTTGTCGGCGGGCGTTGTCCCAGTTAGATGGCGTGAGCAGTGCCGCGTTCCCGGCGAGACGACCCGGGACGGCACCGACACGCAAGGGGCGCTCCATGGCAGTCCACCGCCGCCGTACAGCTCGCGCCGTCACCGCCCAGGTCAGTTAGGGCGACGGGAACGCGGACGGCACCCACCGGGTGCCGTCCGCGTACTCACTGCTCGCGATAGGTGGCCAGGTCGAAGTCGGCGTACACGCCGTCGCCGCCGAGATCCTGCACCCACAGGCCGACGAACGCTCCGGTGAAGCCCCACGCGGCCGGCTCGCCGTCGATGATCAACGCGGCGTGCTCGTCGGACAGGATTGTCGCGTCCAGGTCGACAGGGAGCCGCTGCCAACCGGCGCCGAGGTCGCAGTCGAAGCGCACCACCGGCCCGTCGAACACCGCCCGCAGACCGACCCGGGTGACCCCGCTGGCGTCGACGGTCAGCTCGGGGTACGGGGTGCGTCGCCCGTTGTCTGAGCTGAGCAGCTCCAGCACCGTCCGCCCGTCGTCGGCGCGGGTCAGGTAGAGGTGGTGCCAGTTGAGGGTGTTGTAGTAGGCGGTGATCCCGGCGAGCTGACGGTGGTCGACCGGGTCGAACTCCACAACTGTCTCCAGGGAGCAGTGCGTCGCCTCCACGCGTCGCGCCACCAGGCTGGGGGCCTGCCGGCCGACCGGTGACTGCCCGCCGTGCACGCGCAGGTGCGACGGACGAGACCGCAGGTCGATCCAGTCGTCAGTGGCCGGTCGGCGCAGCGTCGACCAGCACAGACCCAGCTCGGGGGCGTCGAAGTGGTCGGTGTCGGGCTCCGCCGGCCACGGGTGCGCGGGCAGGTCCGGCGCGACGACCTCGTCCGCGGGCACCCCGCCGGGGATCCGGGGCCAACCATCCGCCGGCCACTCGACCCGCTGGATCGCGGTCTCCCGGCCCAGCACGCAACTGCCCAGCGGTGAGTAGGGGCGACCCACCAGGTGGGCCAGATACCACTCGCCGCCCTGGGTGTGCACCAGACTGCCGTGACCGGCCTTCTGCAACCGCAGGTCGGGCCGACCCACCGAGCTGAGCAGCGGGCCGTCCGGGTCCACCTCGTACGGCCCGAACAGCTCCCGGGACCGTGCCACTGTGACCTGGTGCTCCCAGCTGGTGCCGCCCTCGGCGGTGATCAGCCAGTACCAGCCGTCGTGGCGGTACAGGTGCGGGCCCTCGGTGACCCCGACCGGGCTGCCGGTGAACAGGATGCGGGGGCTGCCGACCAGCCGGCGCGCGGCCCTGTCGTACTGCTGGATCTCGATGCCGCCGAAGCGGTCCCGGCCGGGTCGCCAGTCCGCGCTCATGCTCAGCAGCCAGCTGGTGCCGTCGTCGTCGTGGAACAGGGCGGCGTCGAAGCCGCGCCCGTGCAGTTTCACCGGATCCGACCAGGGGCCGGCGATGTCGTCGGCGGTGACCAGGAAGTTCTGTGGGTCCCAGTAGCCGCTGGCGAAGCTGGCCACGTCGCTGTAGACGAGGTGGAACTGACCGTCGTGGTACGTCAGGTCGGGCGCCCACACCCCGTTGGAGTCACCGCAGCCGCGCAGGTCGAGCAGGCGGCGGTCGGTGATGATCCCGCCCAGCGTGCGCCAGTTCACGAGATCACGCGAATGGTGCACACGCACACCCGGGTACCACTCGAAGGTCGAGGTGGCCAGGTAGTAGTCATCGTCGACGCGCAGGATCGACGGGTCCGGGTGGAACCCGGCGAGGACAGGGTTGCGGATCGACCGGGCAGCGGTCGCCACGTTAGCGATGTCGGTCGACACGAGGGCTCCTCTGGACGACTGTCTGGAACTTCCGGAAAATTGTGGTCCCGGAACACTGGAAGTCCTGCCTACGCTAGCCGGTCTTTTCGCAATAGGACAGAGGTCTTGACCGTTGCGGCCACAGCTCGTAGCGTGCCGGCCATCGACCGGTATTACCGGCGAAGCAATGAAAGTTTCGGAGATCCATAAGTCCCACCCGCCGGCTCGGCCGGTGTCCGAGCACCCCCGTGAGTCCCCGAAGGGATGGATCATGACTACGCCCGTTTCCCGCCGAACGCTGCTCGGCCTCGCCGGTGCCGGTGCCGGCGCGTACCTGCTGAGCGCCTGCGGCGGCGACGAGAAGTCCAGCGACCCCAACGCGCCGCAGACCATCAACTGGTGGCACATCCAGAACACCGAACCGATGCTTCCGGTCTGGGCGGCGGTGGCCAACGAGTACAAGACCGCACACTCGAACGTCACAATCGACATCCAGCCCCTGGAGAACGAGGCGTTCAAGGCCAAGCTCACCACCGCCACGCAGGCTGGTGACCCGCCGGACCTCTTCCAGTCCTGGGGCGGTGGCGTGCTCAAGCAGCAGGTGGACGCGGGCCTGGTCAAGGACCTCACCGACGACGTGAAGGACCTGGTCGCCGGCATCCTGCCCGCCGCCATGCAGCCGTACACGATCGACGGCAAGATCTACGGCATTCCGTTCGACATCGGCATGGTCGGGTTCTGGTACAACAAGGAGCTCTTCACCCGCGCCGGCATCACCGAGACCCCCACCACCTGGACCGGCGTGCTCGACGCGGTCCGCAAGCTCAAGGCTGCCGGCATCACTCCGGTCGCGCTGGCCGGCAAGGACAAGTGGCCGGCCCACTTCTACTGGTCCTACCTCGCGATGCGCATCGGCGGTGTCGACGCGCTGCAGAAGGCCGTCGACAGCAAGAACTTCGACACCCCCGACCTCGTCGCCGCGGGTGAGCGGCTCAAGGAACTCGTCGACCTGCAGCCGTTCCAGAAGGGCTTCCTCGGCGCGGAATTCGGCTCACCCGACGGTCAGGCCGCCACCATGGGCAACGGCAATGCCGGCATGGAACTGATGGGGCAGTGGGCGCCGGCGGTGCAGGCGTCCAGCTCCACCAGCAAGAAGGGCCTCGGCGACAAACTCGGCTTCTTCCCGTTCCCCTCCGTGGACGGCGGCAAGGGCTCCGCGACCGAGGTCTTCGGCGGTGGCAACGGCTTCGCCGTCGGCAAGGACGCGCCGGCCGCCACCATCGACTTCCTGAAGTTCCTGCTCAGCGTCGACAACCAGAAGCGGTCCGCGCAGACCGGCGCGGTGCTGCCCACGGTGAAGGAGGCCACCTCGGCGATCAGCGACGCCAACGGCAAGGTCGTCGCGGAGACCCTGGCCAAGAACACCGGCTTCCAGCTCTACCTCGACCAGGCGTACGCGCCCGCACTCGGGCAGCAGATCAACGACAGCGTCGCCGAGATCATCGCCGGCAAGAAGTCGCCGGCGGCGATCCTCAAGGACATCACGCAGGTGGCGAAGACCGTCTGACCGTGACCCGCCACCCATCCGTAGCCGGCCGTAGAACCCGAGTGGAGCAGGCATGACCAGGCCATCGACCGTGTCGGACTCGAGGCGCGGCGACACGGCGACCGACCCGCCGGCACCGGGGCCGGGCACCGCGCGCCAGCGCGGCCGCCAGCCCCGGCCCGGCCGAGGTGGCGTCCTCGCCGTGTTCCTGGCGCCTGCCCTGGCGCTGTTCGTGCTACTCGTCCTCGCCCCCATCGTGGTGGCCGGCTACGCCAGCCTCTACAAGTGGAACGGCTTCGGGCTGCCGGAGAACTTCATCGGGCTGGACAACTACACCCGCGCCTTCGCCGACCCGACCTTCCGCGGCGACCTGCGGCGCGGCCTCGTGCTGGTGGTGCTGTCCCTGGTCGTGCAGCTGCCGGCCGCGCTGGCCCTGGCCATGCTCCTCAACCAGCCGCTTCGTGGCCGGGCCCTCTACCGGCTGATCTTCTTCGCCCCGTACGTGCTCTCCGAGGTCACCACCGCCGTCCTGTTCACCCTGGTGTTCTCACCGAACCGAGGGCTGGGCGAGGGGGTCTCCCGGTGGCTGGGCGCCGACGCGGGCGCGGTCTTCGCCGACCCGGACACCGTGCTGTTCGCCGTCTTCCTGGTGGTGTCCTGGAAGTACTTCGGCCTCTACATGATGCTCTTCCTGGCCGCCCGGCAGGGCATTCCCAAGGAGCTGTCCGAGGCTGCGGTCACCGACGGTGCCTCCGCCTGGCAGGCGTTCCGACACGTCACCCTGCCCCTGCTCGGCCCGACGATCCGGATCAGCGTGTTCCTGTCCGTCATCGGCACCATCCAACTGTTCGACATGGTCTGGGTGCTCACCGGCGGCGGTCCGATCCACTCCTCGGAGACGATGGCCGTCACGATGTACCAGTTCGGCTTCCGCCGCTTCGAGGTCGGCTACGCGAGCGCCATCAGCATCATCATGTTCCTGCTGAGCCTCGTCTTCGCCCTGTTCTACCAACGCATCGTGCTGCGTCGTGACACCGCGGGCGCGATCACCAACCAGGGAGGCCAGCGATGACCGCCACGGCGAGTCGCGCCCAGCGGACCCGCAGCGTCGCGCTGCACCTCGTCTGCATCGCCGTCGGCGCGCTCATCGTCGTGCCGGTGTGGTTCGGTGTGCTCGGCGGCTTCAAGGACAACGGCCAACTGTCCACCAACCCGCTGGGCTGGCCCGACCCCTGGGTGCCGAACTACCTCGAAATCCTCGGCAACGGCGTGTTCTGGCGGCAGCTCGGCAACAGTCTCCTCATCGCTGTGAGCAGCACCGTCATCGTCGTCGGCGCGGCGGCGATGGCCGCGTTCGTCTTCGCGCGCTACGCGTTCCGGGGTCGCGAGTTCCTGGTGACCCTGTTCGCGATCGGCCTGATGTTCCCGTTCGCGGTGGCCATCCTGCCGCTGTTCGTCCTGCTGCGCGGCATGGGCCTGCTGGACAACCCGCTCGGCGTCATCCTGCCCCAGGCCGCCTTCGGGCTGCCGATCACCATCATCATCCTGCGCCAGTTCTTCCGTACCATCCCGGCCGAGGTCGAGGAGGCCGCCGTCCTCGACGGTTGCGGCTCGTTCGGGTTCTTCTGGCGGGTCCTGCTGCCGATGGCTCGTCCCGCCCTCGCCACCGTGTCGGTGCTGGCCATCGTGACCAGCTGGAACAACTTCATGCTCCCGCTGGTCGTGTTCAGCGACCAGAGCTGGTGGACCCTCCCCGTCGGGGTCCAGGCGTTCCAGGGCCAGTACGCCGACGACACCGCGCGGGTGCTCGCGTACGTCGTGCTGTCCATGCTGCCGGCCCTGGGCTTCTACGCCGTGGCCGAACGGCAGCTCATCGGGGGCCTCACCGGCAGCGTCAAGGGATGACACCGCACCACCGCGAGCAGACCTGAAGCTTCGAGGCAGACGAAGGAGCGACCGTGGGTGCGGAGAACGGCCGAAACGTCACCATCGCGATGATCGCGCGGTTGGCCGGTGTCTCCGTGCCCACGGTCTCCCGGGTCATCAACGGACGATCCGACGTCGCCCCGGACACCCGGGAACGGGTCGAGGCGCTGCTCAACCGACATGGCTACCGCCGCCGGTCGCCGGCCCGGCGCACCGACGCAGCTCTCATCGACCTGGTCTTCAACGACCTGGACAGCCCGTGGGCCGTGGAGATCATCCGTGGGGTGGAGGACGTCGGTCAGACCAGCGGCGTGGGCACCGTCGTGTCGGCCATCCACTGGCGCATCTCCTCGGCCAAGCAGTGGCTCGACAACATGCGTACGCGCTCCACCGAGGGCATCATCTTCGTGACCTCGATGGTGAACCCGCCGTTGCAGGCCGAGCTGCGCCGCCTTCACCTGCCGGTGGTCATCATCGACCCGGCCGGCGTCGACCCGCAGGAGTCACCCACCATCGGCGCCACCAACTGGGCCGGCAGCCTGAGCGCCACCCAGTACCTGATCAGCCTCGGCCACCGCCGTATCGGCTTCATTGCCGGGCCACCGCACCTGATGTGCAGTCGGGCGCGGATGGACGGCTACCGTGCCGCCCTCGGTGCCGCCGACATTCCCGTGGACGACAGCCTCATCCGTCCCGGCAACTTCTACCACGAGGCCGGATTCAGCGCCGGTACCCAACTGCTGGCCCTGCCCGACCCGCCCACCGCCATCTTCGCCTCCAGCGACCAGATGGCGCTCGGCGTCTACGAGGCGGTCCGCAAGCGCGGGCTGCGGGTGCCCGACGACATCAGCGTGGTCGGCTTCGACGACCTGCCGGAGGTCCGGTGGTGTTCACCGCCGCTGACCACCGTCCGTCAGCCCCTGGCCGAGATGGGAATGTTGGCCGCACGGACCGTGCTGCGCCTCGCCGGCGGGGAGAAGACCGAAAGCCCTCGGGTCGAACTCGCCACCGAGCTCATCGTGCGCGACAGTGCCGCACCACCGCGGCGGCCCGCGCCGTCGGGGCAGCCCGGGTCCTGAGGCCGGGTTTCCGCGTACGAGGAGTTCGAGGGCGCCCCGGCTGGTGTCACAGTGCAGAGCCGTGGGCCGGTCCGGTCGGCGGCACCTTGCGGACGGGGGAGCGGGAGCACGGTGGCCCGTCACCTGCTGTGCCTTCACGACTGACGCCCCCTCGGCACTGACAATCGTCTATGGACATACGTGTCCTGTTAGCGCTAACGTGACGGACGGTCGTCGACTCCTGACTCTTGGTCCGGAGACGCCTACCGCGGCGTGGGGCGGGTGGGACGTTGCCGACGGCCGGGTCGCGTCTGGTAGTCCCGCTGTTCGGAGTCCGGGCCCGAGCAGCGGGACTCCCACCCGGGCTGAGGCCCGGCCCGGGATCCGTCCCGAGCCGGGCCACCGGCCGCACGAGCAACCAACGGGGTACGTCGGCGTCGGTCACCGCATCAGCTTCGGGTCCACCGCTGGCTGTTCGTGCCGTTGCAGGTCGAGAGGACCAGTTGGGCGCCGTTGGCGGTGCCGCCGGCGTTCGGCGTGAGGCACAGGCCGGACTGCACGCCGGTGACCGTACCGTCGGTGTTGAGGTTCCACTGCTGGTTGGTGCCGCCGTTGCAGTCCCAGATGATCGCCCGGGTGCCCGACGTGGTCCCCGCGCCCTCGGCATCCAGGCACTTCGTGCCGTACACCTGGAGTTGCCTCGCGGCGGTCGGCGTCCACTGCTGGTTGGTGCCGCCGTTGCAGTCCCACAACGTCACCCGGGTGCCGTTCGTCTGCGACCTCGACGGGACGTCCAGGCATCGACCGGCGTTGACGTTGCGCAGCGGCCCCGCCGTGCCGCCCGGCGGCGCGGTGGTCGGGTTCGGCGGCGGTGTGGTGGGACTCGTGGTGTCGAACCCGAGGAACCGGATGGCCTGCGCGGCGTCGAACGGAATCGAGTGGCCGTACCCCTGGAAGCTGATGGCTTCGACCGGGGCCGTGCCGCCGGTGGCGCCGTACCGGGTACGGGTGGCGCTGGCCTGCGGGGAGTCGGTGTAGGCGGGGGTCTGGGACACGCCCTGGACGTTGGTCCACTGTTTGATCTGTTCGCCGAAGTTGACGTAGCTCAGCGTGGTGTCCGTGGTGCCGTGCCAGATCTGCATCCGGGGGCGTTTGCCGGTGTAGCCGGGGTAGGCGTTGCGCACCAGATCGCCCCACTGTTGCGGGGTCCGGACGATGCGCCCGCCGGAGCACTCGCTGTTCCACTCGGCGCCGTTGGTGGTGGCGAAGCAGCCGAACGGAACCCCTGAGGAACTGAATCCGGCATTGAACAGGTCCGGGTAGAGGCCGGCCATGACGTTTGTCATCATGGCGCCGGAGGAGAACCCGCCGACGGCGATCCGGTTGGCGTCGACCGGGTAGCGGCCCCGGACGTAGTCGACCATGGACTTGAGGCCGATGGGGTCGCTGCCGCCGTCCCGCCGGAGCGCCTGCGGCGAGGAGACGTCCCAACACTTGCTGCTCCGGGTCACCGACGGGTAGATCACGATGAAGCCGTAGCGGTCGGCGAGGGAGCTGAGCCCGAAACCCGAGTGCACCGCCGGGCCACTGCCTGTGCAGTAGTGCAGGGCGAGGAGGAGGGCCGGCTGGGCCGCGACCCGGTCCGGCACGTACAGGTGCATCTGGAGGTTCGTCGGGTTGGTGCCGAAGTTTGTCACCTGGGTGAGCGTCGCGGCCGACGCTGGGGTGGCGACCGTGACCACGGCCGTCGCCGTCGCCAGGGCCGTCGCGAGCGCGGCGGCCAGCAGTGCGATCCTTGATTTCATCGGCGCTTCCTCTTGTGCTGGGTCGGGGACTCGGCGGCGGCACTGGGTGCTCTGGTGGGGTGCGGACGGGCGTCGTCCGCCGCGCGTCGTCGGCAGCCGCTGTCAAGTCCTGATGCGACGCCCGCATGCCCGGGGGACGTCGTGACACCGAGGCTGACCAGCGGGGGCTCTCCCGGCGAGCCGCGAACGCTGTTCGCCTCGACATCGACTGTGAGCGATAACATGCCGTTCGTCAAGCTGTAACGTATGACGTCAGTCGACCGGCTCGGTCTTGAGATTCCCGATCCGACCGTGACATTCTTGTGCGTCGATGATCGGCCGCGCGCGGGGCCGACGTCCGTCCAATGGGCAACCAGGATCCGGTACGGATGCTGGGGGACGGTGCGACGAGCGATGGACCGTCGAGAGCCATCCGTGCACTCATTCCCGCGAAGGAACCCCAGCCCATGCAGAACCAGAAGAGGCGCGCATCTTTGGTGGCGAGCGCGCTGCTCGCCGCGACCGCGCTCGCCGGCATCAACCCACCGACGGCCAGCGCGGCTCCCGACCCGATCACCGTGACCGTCAACGCCCGCGCGGGGCTGGCGACCGTGCCCGACACCGCGCTGGGCGTCAACCACGCCATCTGGGACCAGAACCTCGGCGCCACCGGCACGTCTGACCTGCTGCGCGACGCCGGTGTGCAGATGATGCGTTACCCCGGCGGGTCGTACGCCGACATCTACCACTGGAAGGACCACACCGCGCCCGGCGGCTACGTCGCGCCGGGGACCGACTTCGACACCTTCATGGCAGCTGTCCAGCGGGTCGGCGCGCAACCAATGATCATCGCGAACTACGGCACCGGAACTCCCGCCGAGGCGGCCGACTGGGTGCGGTACGCCAACGTGACAAAGGGCTACGGCGCGCGGTACTGGACGGTCGGCAACGAGAACTACGGCAACGGCCACTACGGGTCGGCCTGGGAGGCCGACGACCACCCGGACAAGAGCGCTACACAGTACGCGCGGCTGGTCGTCGAGTACGCCGACGCGATGAAGGCGGTCGACCCGAGCATCAAGGTCGGCGCGGTGCTGACGATGCCGGGCAACTGGCCGGACGGGATCACCGCCGGCAGCGATCCCGGCCCGTGGAACCAGACAGTGCTCTCCCTCGCCGGCCCGAAGATCGACTTCGTGGACGTGCACTGGTACCCGGGCGGCACCGCCGCCGAGTCCCTGGCCCGCACCAGCCACATCCCCGACGCGACGTACCTGCTCCGGCAGCAGATCAGCCGGTACGCCGGCCCGAACGCCGACCGCATCGGCATCAGTCTCACCGAGGTGAACGTCGACGCCGGCCGGACCACCCAACCGGCCGCGCTGTTCCTGGCCGACGCCTACAGCGAGCTGCTGGAGAACGGCATCTTCACCGTCCACTGGTGGAACGTGCACAACGGCATCGGCACCGTGTCGGAGGTGGCCGGCCAGACCGACTACAACGACTTCGGGATGCTCTCCAGCGGCACCTGCACCGCGGACGGCTCGGTCTGCGAGCCGCCACTGAACACACCGTTCGCGCCGTACCACGGCCTGACCATGATGAAACTGTTCGCCAAGGCCGGCGACCAGTTCATTCGCGCCGGCACCGACGAACCGCTTGTCACCGCGCATGCCGTGCGCCGGAGCAACGGCGATCTCGCGGTGCTGCTTGTGAACAAGGACCCGGACGCGGCGCATCAGGTCGCCATCGACTACGCCGGGTTCACCCCGTCCGCCGCCGCGCCGACCGTCTCCACCCTCACCAACGGCGCCACCGGCATCGCCACCAGCCAGTCCGGCTCCGCGACCAGTCGGACGCTGCCGGCGTACTCGTTGACGACGCTCGTGCTGCGCCCGGCCGGCGCGACCGCCGGCCGCCCCTCGGCGCCGGGCCAGCCGACCGCCAGTGACGTCACCGACCGCGCCGCGACGATCTCCTGGCCGGCGGCGACGCCGGGGCGCAGCCCGATCGCCAAGTACGAGGTGTACCGGCAGCACGGCGCGGTCAGCGAGCAACTCGGCGAGTCCACGACCACCTCGTTCAGTGTCGCCAACCTGGTGCCGGGCAGCAGATACACAGTCAACGTGCTGGCCCGCGACACCGCCGGCCGGGTGTCCTGGGCCTCACCGCCGCTCACCTTCGCCACCGGCAGCCCCGCCGAGGGCGCGTGCACCGTCCGCTTCACCACCGCCAACGACTGGGGCAACGGCTACATCGGCGGTGTCGAGATCATCAACAACGGGACCAGCCCGATCAACGGCTGGACACTCACCTGGACCTGGCCCACCGGCTGGCAGCAGGTGAGCAGCGGGTGGAGCGCCACCTGGGAGCAGACCGGCACCGCCGTCCGGGTCACGCCCACCGACGACAACCGGCAGATCGCCGCCGGCGGCAGCGTGAGCGCCGGCTTCGTCGGGGCGTACAGCGGCCCGAACGTACTGCCCACCGCGTTCACCCTCAACGGCACCGTCTGCACGACCGGCTGACACCGACCGTGGTCCGGCTGGCCCGATCGCTCGGGCCAGCCGGCGCGGCCGGACCGTTCGTCGGGCCAGCCGCCTGTGGCTGCACTGTTCGCCGGGCCAGCCGTCGCGGCCGGACTGTTCGTCGGGCCAGCGGCCTGTGGCTGCACTGTTCGTCGGGCCAGCGGCCTGTGGCTGCACTGTTCGTCGGGCCAGCGGCCTGTGGCTGCACTGTTCGTCGGGCCAGCGGCCTGTGGCTGCACT
>NZ_JBEXHQ010000029.1:95470-95661 GCF_040607915.1 Micromonospora sp. NPDC005215
GCACTGTTCGTCGGGCCAGCGCCCGGCTCGCCGGCCGGACCAGGTTGCGCACGGTGACTGCCCTTCGTCGGGGTCGACGTGGAGGGGCGGCCTCCGTGCTCGGCGCCGAGGCCGGTGAGGTGATCACCTCGGTGCAGCTGGCCATGCTCGCCGGGATGCCGTGGACCGCCCTGCGCGACGCGATCATCACC
>NZ_JBEXHQ010000030.1:0-95433 GCF_040607915.1 Micromonospora sp. NPDC005215
CCCCCGGGGGGCGCCCCCCCCCCCCGGCCGGGGCCCTGCTCACCGGCGGGGCCCTGGCCGCCGGAGGAGCCCTGGCCGGCGGAGGAGCCCTGGCCGGCGCGGCAACCATCGCCGCGACCCGTAGCGGCAGCGGGCAACCACGGGCGGCTGCCGACACCACGCCGGTGGCGAGCGTGGGCGGCCTGGTCGAGCCGTTTCACGGCGCCCGGCAGGCCGGGATCGTCACCGAACCGCAGGCGCACGCGGCATTCGTCTCCTTGACCCTGCGGGCCGGCACCGACCGGGCCGCGCTGGGTCGGATGCTTCGGCTGCTCACCGACGACGCGGTCCGGCTCACCCAGGGCCAACCCGCGCTGGCCGACACCGAGGCCGAACTCGGGCTGCTGCCGGCACGGCTGACCGTGACCCTCGGCTTCGGCCCCGGCCTGTACCGGGCCGCCGGTGTCGACGATCGCCGGCCGGCCTCGGTCGCCGACCTGCCCTCGTTCCGCGTCGACCGCCTCCAGCCGGCCTGGTCCGGCGGTGACCTGCTGGTGCAGATCTGCGCGGACGACGCGGTCACCGTCGCCCACGCCCAACGAGTTCTGCTCAAGGACAGCCGGCCCTTCGCCACCGTCCGGTGGGTCCAGCGGGGCTTCCGGCGCAGCCCCGGCGTCGAGCCGGGCGGTCACACGCAACGCAACCTGTTCGGCCAGCTCGACGGCACCGCCAACCCCCGGCCCGGCCCCCCGTTGGACACCGCCCTCTGGGTGCCGGACGGCCCGGCGTGGCTTCGCGACAGCACCACAGTGGTGGTGCGGCGCATCAGCATGAACATGGAGACGTGGGACCTGCTCGGCCGCGCCGATCGCGAACTTGCCATCGGGCGGCGACTCGACACCGGCGCCCCGCTCACCGGCACCGCCGAACACGACGAGCCCGACTTCGCCGCCACCGGCCCCGACGGGCTCACCGTCATCCCCGACTTTTCCCACCTCACCCGGGCCCGGGTCACCGACGACCGGCTGAGGATCCTGCGCCGGCCCTACAACTACGACGGTGTACCGACAGCCGAGGGCCACGCCGACAGCGGGTTGATCTTCACCTCGTATCAGGCCGACATCGCCCGGCAGTACCTGCCCATCCAACGCCGGCTGGCCGAGCGGGACCTGCTCAACGAATGGACCACGCCGATCGGGTCCGCGGTCTTCGCCATCCCACCCGGATGTCCACCGGATGGCTGGATCGGCCAGCAGGTGCTCGGATGAACCGGAGTCTCCTCATGCCCGTACCGCCGCCTCGCCGCACCGCCGTCCGGCTCGGCGCGGCGGTGCTCGCCGTCGTCGTGGCGCTGCTCATCCCGGCCGCCCCAGCCTGGGCGCACAACTCGCTCAAGTCGTCGACGCCGGCTCGGGACGCGACCCTACCGAGCGCACCGACCGAGGTCGCCCTCGAGTTCATGCAACGGCTCGACCCCACGTTCACGACCATCGTGCTCACCGACGCCGCCAGACGGAAGCTCGCCACCGGCGAGCCGGTGGTCGCCGGGGCGAAGAGCACGGTCCAGGTGACCGACACACTGCCCAACGGCAGGTACACGGTCGCCTACCGGGTCGTCTCCGCCGACGGGCACCCGGTCCAGGGGTCGTACCCGTTCACGGTGGCCGACCCCGCGTCCAGCGCCGCGCCGGTTGCCGACGCCCGTACCACGACGGCCGCCCCGACGGCCGCCGGGCCGGCGGCCAGCCCGTCCGCCGCCGCCACCGCAGCGGAGACCGGCGGCGGCCCGGGTGCCGGCGTACTCGTCGCGGGTGCCGCGCTGGCCGTTCTCGTCGTGGTGGCGGCCGGGCTGCGGTGGCGGCGGGCCCCCGCGATCGCTCGCACCGACGGCGATCCGCGCCGCGCCGACGAGCCCGACGAACACTGACCTCGGGGACTCGACCCTCCACATTGTCGGGAACCGGCGGCGCCGGTGACCCGACTACCACAGAGGGCCGACGCGACACACCACCGGGCGACCAGACCAGTACGGGAAGGGCCTTCGGGTGCTTCCCGACTCTTCCGATCGGATCACCATGTCTCTTACCGAGTTGTCCGGCACGGCGACGCCAGAGCCGTCCACACCCGAGAAAATCGCCCGGCCGCCCCGGCGCGCCTCACCGTTCGGCGCGCTGCTGCTGCGGCTGCACTTCTACGCCGGCATCCTCGTCGCCCCGTTCCTGGTGACAGCCGCCCTGACCGGGCTGGCCTTCACCATCACCCCGCAGCTCGACCAGATCCTCTACGGCGACCAGTTGACAGTCGCCCAGGCGGGTGACCGCCCCGTGTCCCTGGCCGAGCAGGTCGGGGCCGCCCGCAACGCGCACCCCGAGGGCAGCATCACCGCCGTGCAGCCCGGCGACGGCGACCAGACCACCCGGGTGACGTTCTCCCTGCCGGAACTCGGCGAGAACCAGCACACCGTCTACGTCAATCCGTACACCGCCGAGTCGCAGGGGCAGCTCACCACCTGGTTCGGCTCCACGCCCGCCACCACCTGGCTCGACGACCTGCACCGCCACCTGCACCTCGGCACGGTCGGCGAGCACTACTCCGAACTGGCCGCGAGTTGGCTGTGGGTGATGGCGCTCGGTGGGGTCATCCTCTGGTGGCGTCGACGCGGGGCCGCCCGAGCCACCGCCCGCCACCTGCTCGTGCCGGACCTGTCCGCCGGCACGGGTGTGCGTCGCACCCGGGGATGGCACGCCACCACCGGCATCTGGCTCACCGTCGGCCTGCTCTTCCTCTCCGCGACCGGGCTGACCTGGTCCCGCTACGCCGGGGCGAACTTCAGCGCCGGCCTCGACGCGCTCAACGCCCGCACCCCGGAGATCTCCACCAGCCTCCTCGCCGATCCCGTCGCCCCCGACGAGACCGGCGGCGGCCACCACGGAGCCTCCGGGGCGGGCGGGGTGGTCGAGTCGGCGGCCTTCGACCGGGTGGTGACGGCCGCCCGTGGGGCCGGCCTCGCCGGCCCCGTCGAGATCGCCCCGGCGGCCGAGCCGGGCTCGGCCTGGACCGTCACCCAGGTCGACAACACCTGGCCAGTCGCGAAGGACCGGGTCGCCGTCGACCCCGCCGGGGGTACGATCACCGCCCGCAGCGACTTCGCCGACTGGCCGCTGCTGGCCCAACTCAGCGGCCTCGGCATCCAGGCCCACATGGGGATCCTCTTCGGACTGATCAACCAGATCCTGCTCGCCGCGCTCGCCCTCGGGCTGCTCTGCGTCATCGTCTGGGGCTACCGCATGTGGTGGCAACGCCGACCCACCCGCACCGACCGACGCGCCCTCGCCGGCACCCCACCGGCCCGAGGCGGCGTACGCGGCCTGCCGCTCTGGGCGCTGCTGATCGGTGTCCCGGTGACCGTGGCGATCGGCTGGGCGCTACCCCTGTTCGGGCTCACAGTGCTCGCCTTCCTCGTCATCGACGTCCTCGTGGGGGCGGTGTCCCGACGCCGACGACCCGCCCAGGCGCCCACCTCGCCGGCACCCGTCGGGAGTTGATCAGATCACGACCTGTTTGGTGGTCGGCAACTCGTCGACCATCGACTTCCGCACGTTGATCGTGTCCGCGATGACCTCGTGGGGTGTGTTGGCCATCCACTGCATCACCGAGATGTCCTCGAAGCGGGGATGCCGGAACATCTCCAGGAACACCAACGGCTCGTCACCGGTGTTCTCGATGTAGTGGCCGTACGCGAACGGCACGTAGCCCACGTCGCCGGCCTGGAAGTCGAACGTCCGGGCGGCGGCCTGGGCCGCGAAGACGCCCATCCGACCGGTCCCGGAGATGTAGTACTGCCACTCGTCGGTGGTCGGATGCCAGTGCAACTCGCGCATCCCACCGGGCTCGACCTCGACGAGCGCGGCAGCGGTGGTCACGGACGCGGCGAAGTTTGTCGAGTCGGTGACCCGGACCGTTCCACCTCGGAAACGCTGCGGCGTCTGTGCGGTCATCCGGTGTTTGAAACTGCGCGGGATGTCGCCGGTGGGGCTGACCACCCGGTCCTGTTGCAGGGGCGGTGGGACGTCGCCCTGGAAGATGTACTTCTCCCGCTCGGGCAGGTTCTCCATCTGCTCCATCGTCCAGCCGAAGTTCTTCGCGAGGACGTGCCGAGGTGTGTGGGCGAAGAAGTCGCTGAGCAGGAACGTGTTGTTCTCCGAGAAGGCGCCGTCGTCGAAGACCAGCAGGAACTGGGCGCCGTCGGCGAGCGCCTGGATGTTGTGCGGCACGCCCTGCGGAAAGAACCACAGATCGCCGGCCTTGACGTCCTCGATGAAGTTGCGTCCTTCGTGGTCGACAGCGCTGATCCGGCAACTGCCGCTGAGCATGTACGCCCACTCGGACTGCTGATGCCAGTGGATCTCCCGGTACGCGCCCGGCTCCAGGCCGAACTGGACACCGGCCAACTGGGTGGCGATGGGCAGGTCGCGAGTGGTGACCTCGCGGGTCCAGCCACCCTTCTCCACCCGGGTGTGCGCCTGGGAGAACGAGAACTTGAGGTTGGGCACCAACCGACTGTCGGTAGTGGGCGGCACCAGCAGATCCGGGTTCTGCCGCTCGACCTCGACGTTACGGCCCGCGAAGGGCGGGGCCCCCTGGTCGCCGCGGCGCGGCTCGGGATCGCGGTTCGCCATGATCGCTGTCTCCTTACTCCGGTTGGCCCGGACTGGGCGCGGGCAGGCGTAGCCGCGACGGCAGCCCCAGGAAGGTGCGCACCGCCGGCCAGCCGTACGTCACAGCGATCGCGGCGGGAATCGCTGCCGCGGTCGCCACCAGCACCAGGCGGGTCCACGGCGGAGCGTGTCCACCCGCCCCGGTGCTGGCGAAGAGGACCAGAGCAAGCATGACGACCCGGAGTCGGTACCGGCCGGGAACCTGGGTCGATGGGGTCATACTCTCGATGATCGGGCCCAGCCATCGTCGTCGCATCGCGTGATCGCGCCATTACCGCAGGTCAGATAGGGGACGGCGAGGGCCATCCAGCGCAATCGGGCCGGTTCGTCGATCCGGTCGCCCGCTCCGGACGCCGTGGCTAGGCTCGGTCGCAGGACGGCATGTCGACGCGCCGGGTAACCACCGGGGAGAACGCCATTGTCCGAATCATCCCTCGACGCCGGCACGTTCCCGGCTAACGACCTCACCGACGCCGAGCAACGCCGGCGTGCACTGTTCGCCGCGGCGGACCAACTCCGGCTCGCCGGGCGCGGGACGGAGGCGCTGCGCGTCCTGGCGGCCGAGGTGGCCGGACACCGGCACGACGAACGCCACCGGGCCCAGGTGCTCGGGCACCTGGCACAGATCGCGGCACGGGAGCGGCCGTCGGTGGCCCTCGCTGGCCTGTGGGAGGCGCTCGACCAGGGCCTGGACGACCGGAGCCGGAGCACTCTGCTCGCCGTGGTCGCCGCGGTCGCGGCACGCACCGGCCATCCGGACGCCGATGCCCTGCTCCGCGACGCGGGCACCGCGCACGCCGCAGCGGGTGACCACTCGTCCGCTCGCCACCTCGCACTCGGTCGGGCGGCTCGCTCGCTGTCGCACGGCGATCTCCCGGGTGCCGACGCCGTGCTGGCGGCCCTGGACCCGGGCGCCTGGGTGGCACGACCCGACGCCCCGGCCATCCGGGCCGAACGGGTCCTGGTGCACCTCGGCCTGGGCCGGTACCAGGACGCGCGGAGCGCGACGGCGTCGGACGAGACGACGTCGCCCGGCGCCCCGGTGAGCGGCAGACTGGCCGCCCTGGACTGCCTACGGATGGTCGCGGTGGGAGAGTTGCCCGAAGCGGGCGCGCTGGCTGTCACGGCGCTCGGGTCGGGCTCGACGGACCTCAGCCCGGAGGTGCGTGCGCTGCTGATCGCGGTGATCGCCGAGGTTGGCTACCGCCGCGGCGAACACGACGCCGCCCGCGCCGTCCTGCGCGCGTGCCTTCGGGAGAGACGATGGCCCGACAGTACGACGTGGACGCCGGCGTTCTGTGTCGCAGTCCGCGACCCCGCCCTCAGCGAGCCGGCGCGCCTGCTCGACAGAGCGGTCTCCGACCTGCACCGGTCGGTTCGGTCGCTGTTGCCCGTGCCGCACTTCGGCCCTCGACTGGTACGCGCGGCGATGGCCGTTGGCGACACCCAGGCGGCCCGCCGGGTCACCGAACTGGTCGAGCTGGTGGCCACCCGCACCCCGGTCCCGCTGTGGCACGCGCTGGCCGCGCAGACCAGGGGTCTGCTCGATCGCGACGCGGACGCGCTGCGGTCGGCGGTCGACGGGCTGCGGACGACCGCCGCCCGGCCGGCGCTGGCCGACGCGTTGCTCGACCTCGCGAACAGCCCTCGACTGTGCCCGACCGAGGCGTGGGACGCCGCGCACGAGGCGGCTGCCCTCTACGCCCGGATCGGCGCGCCGGGCGACCAGGCGACAGCCGACCGGCGCTGTGTCGAACTCGCCGCCACCCCACGGCACCGGCCGTCGACCGACGAGCCGCCGCGGACCGGGATCGGCGCGCTCACCCCGGCCGAGGAACGGGTGGCCGAGGTGCTGGCGGCCGGCGCCACGAAGAAGGAGGCGGCCGGAACCCTCTTCGTCTCCTTCCACACCGTGGACACGCAGCTCCGCTCCATCTATCACAAGCTTGGCATCCACAACCGGATGCAGTTGGTGCGCGCCTGGGACCGGTACAAGGCGAGAATCGGCTGATGACCAACCCGACCGACCTGACCCCGCTCGCCGAGGGCGTGGAGTGCGAGTTCATGTACGCCTACGAGTCGCGGGCACCCGAGCCGGCGTACACCGATCTGGGGGTCGTGACCACGCGCATCGGCGGCGGCGTCGCCCTCGCCATGCGCAACGACCCCTCCGGTGGGTACTGGAGCAAGGCCCTCGGCTTCGGCGTCACCGAGCCGTTCACCGTGCAGATCCTGGATCGTGTCCTCGACTTCTACCGGGAGCACGGTGTCGACCAGGCGGTCCTCCAGCTCGTCCCGGCGGTCCTGCCCAACGGCTTCGACGAGGTCGCCGCCGCCCGCGGCCTTGAGCCGGGAAGCACCTGGGTCAAGCTCGCCGCCCGACCTGGTGATGTCGCCGAGGCGCGGACCCGCCTGCGGGTCGGCCCGGTGTCGACGGGCGACGCGCGACGCTGGGCCGACGTGCTGCTCGCCGGCTTCGGCATGCCGGCCGGTGGGCTCACCGACATGCTGGCCGCGACGGTGGGCGAGCCGGCCTGGAGGCCGCACGCCGCGTGGGACGACGGCGCGATCGTGGCGGGCGGCAACCTGTTCCTGCACGGCGAGTCCGCCTCGCTCAACGCGGCCGCGACGGCACCCGGGCACCGCGGCCTCGGTGCGCAGTCGGCGCTGATCGCCGCCCGCGCCCGAGCCGCGGCGGAGGCCGGGTGCCGGTGGCTGTTCGCCGAGACCGGGAAACCCGCGCCCGGTACGCGGAACCCGTCGCTGGACAATCTGCGCCGCGCCGGTCTGGTGCCGCGCTACGAGCGCCGCAACTGGGTCTGGCGGTCAGCTCCCTGACCTCCCCGTCACTTCTCGCTGTCGAGCAGGTCCATCATCGGCGCCGCGTACCGCTGGCCGGAGGCGGCGCCGGCCGGCACGGCACGCTCGATCTCGTCCAGTGCCTCCCGGTCCAACACCAGGTCGGCCGCGGCCAGCGACTCGGTCAGCCGGTCTCGCCGCCGCGCGCCGACCAGCGGCACGATCTGCTCGCCCTGCGCCGCCACCCAGGCGATCGCCACCTGGCTCGTTGTCGCTCCCAGCCGCTGCGCGACCCGGCCCAGCGCGTCCACGAGGCGCAGGTTCGCGGTCAGGTGCTCGCCCTGGAAACGCGGGCTGTTCGCCCGGAAGTCCGTGCCGGTCAGCGCGCGGTCCGCCGACCAGTGCCCGCTCAGCAGACCTCGGGACAGCACCCCGTAGGCGGTCAGGCCGATGCCCAACTCGCGCAACACCGGCAGGATCGCGGCCTCGGGGCCACGGGACAGCAGCGAGTACTCGATCTGGAGGTCACTGATCGGCGCGACGGCCGCCGCCCGGCGGATGGTGTCCGCGCCCACCTCGGAGAGCCCGATGTGCCGGATGTAGCCAGCCTGCTGCATCTCCAGCAGCGCGCCCACGGTCTCCTCGACCGGCACCTGCGGGTTCAGCCGGGAGGGCCGGTAGATGTCGATGTGGTCGGTGCCCAACCGGCGCAGCGAGTACGCCAACCGGTCCTTCACCGCCGCCGCCGACACGTCGTACGGTGCTGCCTGGAACCCGCCCTCGGGTGTCCGGCGGGCGCCGAACTTGACGCTGAGCACGACCTCGTCCCGGTGGCGCTCGCGCAGCACCCGACCGATCAGCATCTCGTTGTGGCCCGAGCCGTAGAAGTCCCCGGTGTCGACCAGGTTCACGCCGGCGTCGATGGCCGCGTGCAGGGTCGCCACGCTCTCCGCCTCGTCGGATGGTCCGTACAGGTCCGACATGCCCATCGCGCCCAGCCCGATGATCGACACCTCTGGTCCGGTGGCGCCCAGCCGTCGCCGTGGTAGAGCCGTCATGGTCCTCGTCTCCTTCGGTCGGCGTCGCGGCGCGTCCCGGGGTCGGGCACCGCTGTGTACGCTGTGTCCATATAACCATCATGTAGACATGCTGTCCATATAACCGGGAGGACCCGTGGCCCAGCTCACGCCGGACGCCCACACCCCACCGCGCCGTGGTCGTGGCCGTCGCCCCGCCGATCAGGTACGCGCGGAGATCCTCACGGCGGCCGGCGCCCTCCTGCTGGCCGAGGGCATGGCCGGCTTCACCATCGAGAAGGTCGCGGCCCAGGCGGGGGCCAGCCGGATGACGATCTACAAGTGGTGGCCGTCCAGGGGGGCGCTCGCCCTGGACGGCTACTTCACCGTCGTCGCGCCCACGTTGGCCTTCCCCGACACCGCGGACATCGTCGCCGACCTGACCAACCAGCTCGTCGCCTTCGTCCACCTCGTCCGGGACACCTCCGCCGGGCGGGTCATCAGCCAACTCATCGGCCAGGCGCAGACCGACCCGGAACTGGCCGCCGCCTACCGGGAGCGCTACTCCGGCCCCCGCCGCGCGCTGGCGGTGGAAACCCTCACCAGAGCCATGACTCGTGGGCAGCTACGCGCCGACGTCGACCCGGAATCCGTCGTCGACCAACTCTGGGGCGCCTGCTACCACCGGCTCCTGGTCCCCGACCTGCCGCTGACCGAGGACTTCGCCCGTACCCTGGTCGACAACCTCGTGCGCGGGCTGCGCTGACGGGCTCCTCGGTCGCCGGGCGATGCGAATGTCAGGCCGCGTGCTCACTCGGGCGGCGTGGCCCCCGACTGCTCGCTCACCAGGTATGCCGCGTACCAGTCGGGCCAGTTGTCGTCTCGCTCGCCCGTGCGCTTCTCGTGCTCAGCCCTCGGTGTCGTGAGCGGTCGTGGGGAGGCTCGCCACGCCCCGGCCCAGCGCGTCCCTGAAGTCCCGGTACCGGTCGGGACCGAGCGTGTCGGCGAGTTGCTGCTCGATCAGGCCCACGATGCCGTCGGTGAGTTCCATGAACCGCAGGCCCTTCTCCGTCGGCACGATCAGCTTCGCCCGGCGGTCGGCGGGGTCGGGCGTACGCCGGACGTAGGCCAGCCGCTCCAGCTCGTCGAGGATCGCGCCCATCGTCTGCTTGTTGCGCCCAGCCAGCCGGGCCAGCTCGCCGGGGCGGGTGCCCTCGGCGTCCAGGTACGCGAGCACCGCGCCGTGGCGGGGCCGGACGTCGTCGAACCCGTGCTCCGCCGAGCGCCGGAAGATCTCCCGCTGCACGCGTGCGGAGAGCTGCACGGCCAGGATGCCGAGGTCCGGGTCCTGCTCCTTGAGTGTGCTGCGCTTCATAAAATGGTCCAATCATTGGACGGTACAAGTTTTGGACTATATCGTCGCTGGCGGCGACCGGTGGCCCGACCACGGTTCCGCCCGACCGAGAGGACGACCATGACCATTCTGATTACCGGGGCAAACGGCACCGTGTCGAGGGAGGTTCTGCGCGAACTCGCCGGCAACCAGCCGGTACGCGCCCTCGTCCGAGACCTGTCGCGCGCTCCCAAACTCGACGGGGTCGACCACGTCGTCGGCGACCTGGACCGTCCCCGCACGCTGACCCCGGCGTTCGAGGGCGTCACCACGCTGTGGCTGCTGATGCCGATGGGTCCGCAGGCGCCGAGCCAGAGCATGAACGCGGTGTGGGCGGCCCGGCAGGCCGGCGTGCGGCACATCGTCCGGCTCTCCGCGATCGGCGCCGCGCACGACGCGCCCACCCGCAACGGTCGACTGCACGCGCTCTCCGACGCGGAGTTGCAGCAGTCGGGCATCCCCTGGACGATCCTGCGCCCGAGTTTCTTCATGCAGAACGTGCTCTTTTCCAAGGCCGGAGAGCACCTCTACGGGCTCTTCGGCGACGCGCGGGTCGGGATGATCGACGCCCGGGACATCGCCGCCGCGGGGGCGGCGATCCTCGCCGCGCCGCAGCGGCACGAGGGCATGATCTACACGCCGACCGGGCCGGAGAGCAGCACGCTGAACCAGGCCGCCGAGGACATCGCTCGTACGCTCGGACAGCCGGTCACGTACGTACCGCAGAGCCCGGAACAGACCCGCGACGGCCTGCTCCAGGCGGGTCTCGACCAGTGGTCGGCCGAGGTTCTCGCCGAGTACCGGGTTGCCTACGGTTCCGGGTGGGGCGACTTCACAAACGACCACGTCGCCCGGATCGTCGGTCGGCAGCCGCGGACCTTCGCCGAGTTCGTCCACGACCACCGCGAGCACTTCGCCAACGCCTGACCGGGTAGCGGCTAGTGGTCGTAGGCGATCAAGGAGGCGCTGGGCGATGGTGGGGCCGACCGTGTGATGTGCTCGTGAGCGGTATACCTCAGAGGTATGAATATGACTCTGAGGTATACCGCTCACTACCGCATCCGCCCCCCACGGAGGTAACCGACGGTCACCGCCGGCCGCTGGCCCCAGCCCGAGCCCGAGCCAGAGTGAGGACTTACTCGTCTAGACCTCGGGGTGACCGAAGAGTCCCGGCAGTCCCCCGCTGTGCAGGAAGACGACCCTGTCGCCGTGCGGGAAGCTGCCGCCCAGCAGCCCCGCCATCGCCCGGCCGGTGTACGTCGGGTCCAGGAAGACGCCCTCCTCGCGCGCGGTCGTCTCCAGCGCTGCCCGAGCGCCGTCAGTCAGGGTGCGGTACCCGGCGCCCACCTGGGAGCCGTCGATCCGCAGCGCGTCCGGCTCGACCTCACCGTCGAGCAAGCCGGCGACTGTCGCCCGAGGGTCCGGCAGGGCACCGACATCCACGCCGATCACCCGTTCGGCGCCCAGCTCCCGCACGAGCCCGGCCATCGTGCCGCCGGAGCCGAGGGCCACCACGACGTCGGTCCCTTCGATGTCCGGCACCTGGGCCCGCAACTCCCGGCCGCAGTTCACATAACCCTGAACCGACACGGGCGAGGTGCCGCCGAACGGGATCACCCACGCCGACCGCATCTCCGCCTCGGCCGCCGCCACCTCGGCGAGCGGGCGGTCCCCGCCCCAGATGACCTCCGCACCGGCAAGCCCGTCGAGGAGCAGGTTGCCCCGCCGCTTCTCCGGGGGCGGGCCGGCGAGCACCAGCACGCACGCGAGACCGAGCCGCGCGGCGGCGGCAGCGGTCAGCCGCGCGTGGTTGCTCTGCGGCGCACCGGAGGTGATCACCGTGGTGGCGCCGGCAGCGATCGCCTGGGCGCAGGTGTACTCCAGCTTGCGGATCTTGTTGCCACCGCCGCCGAGGCCGCCGAGGTCGTCGCGCTTGAACCACAGCTCGGCCAGCCCCAGCCGGGCGGCGAGTCGGGGCGCGGCCTCCAACGGTGTCGGCCACGTGCCGAGGGGAACGGGAGTGATCACCCGTGCAGCTAATCACCCCGCCGCCCTGGATGCAGCTCCCGCCGCGCTGGCGGTCACCCGCGCGCGGGTACTGCTCGCCATGCACCGACCCGACGATGCGGCCGAGGTGCTCCGTCAGGCCCACGAGCGGCCCCGCGCTTCTGCCGAGCTGTCCGCCAGTCTGAGCCGAGGCCGGTGAGGCGTTTCCGGCGAGCCCACTGGTACGCGTCGCGACCGGACGGCTGCTCGTCGATCAGTACCGGTTCGAGGAGGTGATCGCCCACCTCGACACGGCGCATGACGAGGAGCTGCCGGCCCTGCCTCTGCGGCGCCGAGCGGCGGGTCGCCACCGGAGCGAACGCCGGCGACATCCTCCCGCCGAGGTCCTACTGCTTGCGGCCCACCCCGCCGAAGGCGTCGACGTCCGCGGGGGTGTCGACCGCGTCGTCGGGTCGCCACCGTGGGCACGGCACGACGCCGGGCTCCACCAACTCCAAGCCGTCGAAGAAACCGGCGATCTCGTCGGGCGAGCGAAGCGTGTACGGGGAGGCCCCGGTGTCGTTGTAATCGTCCTGCGCCTGCTGTATCTCGGCGCTGATCAGGCTCGTGCCGTCGTTGAGTGAGAGGTAGCTGCCGCTGGGCAGTGCCGCCAGCAACTGCCGCGCGATCGACCGCGCCGTCTCGAAGTCGGGCACGTGACCCAGCACGCCGCTGAGGATGAGGCCGACCGGCTGCTGGAAGTCGAGCGTCTTGCCGGCTTCGGCGATGATCGCGGCCGGATCGTGCAGGTCACCGTCGATGTAGGCGGTCCGACCCTCGGCGGTGCCGACCAGCAGCGCACGCGCGTGGACCAGCACCAGCGGGTCACTGTCGACGTAGACGATCCGCGCGTCCGGCGCGATCCGCTGCGCCACCTCGTGGGTGTTGTTGGCGGTCGGCAGCCCCGTGCCGACGTCGAGGAACTGGCGGACACCCGCGTCGGCGGCGAGGAACCTGATCGAGCGGACCAGGAACTGCCGGGACGCCCGGGCGACGTCGACCACACCGGGGAAGACCTGCCGGTACTGGTCGCCGGCTTCGCGGTCGACCGCGAAGTTGTCCTTGCCACCGAGCCAGTAGTTCCAGATTCGCGCCGAGTGCGGCACCGACGTGTCGATCTTCTGCTGCACCTCGACCTCGCCAGCCTCGGGCCGGTCGGTTGCCTGCGAATCCATTGTCACGACGATCCTCTCATCTCGACCGCGTACGCGACTCCCCCGCGGGGGCAACCCGCGCTGTCGATGAGGTCGCCCGTGACCGTGCCACGGTATAGAAGGCACAGTGTTCCCGCCACCCCTGCTCGTTCGGCCGCGGGTTGACTGGTTCCAGCATGCTGGGATCCAGAAGCCCCCGTCCCGAGCCGCGAGGATGAGCCATGCGAAAGCCGGTCATGAGTGCTGCGGTCCTCTTCGGACTGGGCGTCGGTGCGACCATCGGGTCGTCTCTCGGTCCGAGCGCTCTGTGGTCCGGAGTCGCGGTCGCCGCGCTCGGGGTCGGGCCGCCGCCCAGCAGGAGGCGGAGACGATCTTGAGTCGGGCCCGCGACCAGGCCGCCGGGATCACCGGCACCATGCGGGATGGCGAATCCGGGCCGTCCACCTGAGATCCTCCCGCAAGGAGGCGCCCTCCCCGATCGGCGGGACTCGCCCGCGCCGGGGTAGCGCACGGATCGCCGGACCTCGTCGGCGGCAGCGGAACGCTGGCAGGCCGTACGGTGGGGTGATGGTCCAGCGTGACGGGGGGAGGCCGGCGATGCGGTACCACCTGCTCGGGCCGGTCGAGGTGTGGTCTCCCGCGGGGGAACGGCTGGCCCTCGGCACGCCGATGCAGGTGCGTCTGTTGGCCGTCCTGCTGTCGCAGCCGGGCAGCGCGTGGTCCATCGACCAACTCGTCGACGAGCTGTGGCAGGGCCGCCCACCGAAGACGGCAGCCGGCAACGTGAAGACCTACGTCTGGGCGTTGCGCCGAGCGCTGCGGTCTCCGGGCGTGCCCGACCCCACCATCCTCGCGGGGGCCACCGGCTATCGACTCGTCCTCGATGGGCAGACGTTGGACAGCGTCACCTTCGACGACCTGGCCCAGCGCGGGTATCAGGCGTTGCGGCAGGAGCTTTGGTCGGATGCCCTGCGGGCGTTCGAGGCGGCGCTGGCGCTGTGGCGGGGCGAGCCGTTCGCGGGCCTCCCCGGCGCGGGGGTGTTGCTCTCCGTCCGGGCTCGGCTCCAGGAGCAGCGGTCGAGTCTGCTGGAGGAGGTCGCGGACCTTCATCTACGCGCCGGCCGGCACAACGAGCTGATCGACCCGCTCCGGACGCAGATCGACGGGGATCCGCTGCGCGAGCGCCCCTGGGGGCAGCTCATGGTGGCCCTGGCCCGGGCCGGACGGCGGGCGGACGCGCTGGCGACGTACCGGCAGTTACGCCACGTCCTGTCCGAGGAGGTGGGCGTCGAGCCCGGCGCCGACCTGCAACGGCTGCACACCAGCATCCTGCGGGCCGACCGGGAGGTGTCGACATTCGGGGCGCGGCCGCCGCAGCGACCCACGCCACGGATCGTTCCCCGACAGTTGCCGGCCCCGCCGGCGTTGTTCACCGGCCGGACCCGCGAGCTGGCCCGGCTCACGACGCTGCTGCTCGACGACACCGAATCGGCCGGCACCGTCGTCGTCACCGGCACCGGCGGCGTCGGAAAGACGTGGCTGGCGTTGCGCTGGGCACACGACAGCCTGCACCACTATCCGGACGGGCAACTCCACGTCGACCTGGGTGGTTTTGGCACAGCGACACAGGAGGCCGCGCCGTCCGCCGTCGTCGTACGCTCGCTGCTGCCCGCCCTGGGCGTCAAGCCCCTGGAAGTACCCGCCGAGCCGGCGGCCCAGTTCGCCCTGTACCGGAGTCTGACCGCGGACCGACGGCTACTCGTGCTGCTCGACAACGCGCGCGACGCCGAACAGGTGCGACCGCTGCTTCCCGGTTCCAGCCGATGTGGCGTGATCGTGACGAGCCGACACACGCTGCCCGGCCTGGTCGCCGCCGAAGGCGCTCACACCGTCGCACTGGACCTGCCCAGCACCGCCGAAGCACGCCAGTTGCTCGTCCGTCGACTTGGTGCACGGCGGGCCGCCACCCAACCGGCCGCGGTGGACGAGCTGATCAGCCGTACCGCGCGGTTGCCCCTCGCGTTGTCCATCGTGGCCGCGCGAGCCGCCGCCCGACCCACGTTCCCGCTCCAGGCCATCGCCGACGATCTGGCCGTGAGCAGGGGCGGGCTCGCCGCCCTGGCCACCGACGACGCCGCCACCGACCTCCGTACGGTGCTCTCCTGGTCGTACCGTCTACTCAGCCCGGACGCGGCCCGGCTGTTCCGGCAGATCAGCCTGCACCCCACTGCGGACCTCAGCGCGGTGGCGGCGGCCAGCCTCGCCGGGGCACCCCCGCACCTGATCCGGCCGGCGCTCGACGAGTTGACCCGGGCGAACCTGCTGGCGGAACACTCCCCCAACCGCTTCCGCTGTCACGATCTGCTCCGGGCCTACGGGGAGGAGCTGACGGAGGCACACGACTCCGCGGCCGACCGTAGCGGGGCGCGCAAGCGCGTGTTCGACCACTACCTGCGGGCCGCACTCGCCGCAGCGAGGCTGGTCGACGCCGGCCACCAGCCGATCGATCCGTTGCCCCTGCCCGCCGACGGGTCAGCACCGGCGTTCGCCGATCACCGGTCCGCACTGGCCTGGTTCACCATCGAACAGGGGGCGCTGCTGGCCGCCGTCGACGACGCGGCCGCCCACCGCTTCGACGCGCACGCCGGGCAGCTCGCCCAGGCGCTCACCCCCCTGCTCGGCCGGTTGTCGCGGTGGCACGACCTGCGCGCCGTACAGGCCGTCGCCGTCGCGGTCGGGCGACGGCGCGGCGAGCCGCGGGCCGAGGCGTCGGCACACCGGGACCTCGCGGTGGCAAGCCTCCACCTTCGCCGGTACGACGCGGCCCGCCGTCACCTGCGCAGCGCGATGGCACGGTACGACCGGATCGGTGACCGGCCGGGGCAGGCGAGCACCCACCTGCATCTTGCCTGGGTGTACGACACCGAGGGCAACCCGCGGGCAGCGCTGCCACACGCCGAGAAGGCGCTGGCGTTGTCCAGCGGCAGCGACGACCGACGCGGCGCGGCCGCCGCGCTGAACGCGATCGGGTGGGGCCACGCCCGGCTGGACGAGCACGCCCGCGCCATCGCCTACTGTGAGCAGGCGCTGGCTCTCCATGAGGAGGTCGAGGACCGGGTAGGTTCGGCCCACACCTGGGACAGTCTCGGCTTCGCCTATCAGGGTCTCGGGGTGCACCAGACGGCGGCGGCCTGCTACCGACGCGCTCTCGCACTGTATTCCGGCGCTCAGGACCAGTGCGGACGGGCGGAGACACTTGTCCGGCTCGGCGACACCCATCGGGCGGTGGGCGACCACGACACGTCGACGGATCTGTGGCGACAGGCGTTGGAGATCTTTGACCGGGTCGGTCATCCGCAGGCCGGGGAGTTGTCCGAGCGGTTGGCGACCTCGCGCTGAGCCTCCCCCACGGACCGGCATGGATCCGGCGTGGACCGGGCGTCGGCAGGCTGGGCGAATGCTGACCATGAAGAGAACCACCTTCTGGCGTCGCAGCGGGGTCGACCGCCGGCGCCCACCGCTTGTCCGTCGCCTTCCGGCCGTCGTCGCGGTCCTCGTCGCCCTGTCGCTCAACGCCCCACCGGCGTTCGCGGGCCCCACGCCGGCGTCCTCCGGTGGCACCGGGCCGCGCACCGGTTCGGTCGCCGGGAGCAGCACCGGCGGGTGGAACGGCCACATCGACTGGCGGGCGTGCCCGGAACGGCCCGACGATCCGGGTACGCGTTGCGGCACCCTGCGCCTGCCTGTCGACTGGGCCCGACCGGAAGGGGAGACCTTCGAGCTGGCCCTGGCCCGGCGCACCGCCACCGACCCGGCCGCCCGCATCGGTGTCCTGGTCTTCAACCCCGGCGGTCCCGGCCTGTCCGGGGTGGACGTGGCGCTGACGGCCGACACCCAGCTCGGGCCGGACGTGCTGCGCCGCTTCGACATCGTCGGCTTCGACCCCCGGGGCACGGTCCGTAGCGCGCCGGTGCGCTGCTCATCGGCGTTGCTGGCCCGGCACCCCTCCCTGACGCCCGCCAACGCGACGGAGTTCGAGCGACTCCGCACCTACAACCGCCAGTTACGCGACGACTGCCGGGCGCAGAGTGGCCCACTGTTCGACCACCTCGACAGTGTGAGCGTCGCGCGTGACACGGACGCCATCCGGGCGGCACTCGGTGAGCGGCAGCTCAGCTTCTACCAGTGGTCCTACGGCACCCTGATCGGGCAGGCCTACGCCGAACTGTTTCCCGACCGCGTCCGCGCACTCGCCATGGACAGCGTGATGGACCACAGCCAGGGGATCAGGGAGTACGTCCGCAGCGGGGCGGCCAGTAACGAGGCCCTGTTCCACGAGTTCGTCACCTGGTGCGAGCGGACCTCCAGCTGCGCACTGCACGGACGCGACGTGCCAGCGCTGTACGACCGACTGATGCGCCGTGCCGACGCCGGCACGCTCGTCGACGCGGGCACCGGCGCCACGCTCACCTGGTTCGAGTTTGGGTTCGCGACATTCGTCAACTTCTTCGACGCGACCTGGGCCGACCTCGCGAACCTGCTTCTCGCGTTGGAGCGGGGCGAGGCGCCTGATCCCCCGCTCGCGTCCCCGATGGTCCCGGTCGACAGCGACGAGGGCCTGACCGAGTACGCCCTACCCGCGTTCTGCCAGGACTGGTCGCTGCCGGTCGACGGGTTCGCCGAGTGGAACCGGTACCTCGACCTGTCCCGCGCCGCGGCACCGCACCTGCGGGCCTCCCCGCTGGTCGTCCGCTTCACCGCGATCTGCCTGGGCTGGACGGCGAACAACCCGCAACATCGGCTGCGGGTGCGGACGAGCACCCCGCTGCTGGTGCTCAACGGTCGCTACGACCCGGCCACCCCGTACGACGGGGCGCAGCGGGTGGTGGGCCAACTCGACGCGCGTGGCCGCCTGCTCACCTACGAGGGGTCGGGCCACGCCAGCTACCCCCGCACCGAGTGCACCCGGAGCCGCGTCGAGCGGTACCTGATCAGCAAGGAGATTCCGCTGGCTGGTGCGAGCTGCCCGGCCGCCCCGGCCTGACGCATCGGTGCCGTCCGGGCGAGTGTCGACAACAGCCTGACACCCGGGTCGGCGCCGAGGCTGGGCGACGGCCCCTTCCCGGTCACTGGGTCAGTTCAGATCGAACTGGCCACCCTTAGCTCCGGCGATGAAGCCGAGCCATCCGGCCCGATTGAACAGCAGCACCGGGCCGCCTCGGTCCTTGCTGTCGCGCAGCGCGACAGCGGACGGGCCGGTGCCCAGGGGGGCGACCTCGACGCAGTTGGAGGTCTGGCTGCGTGTGCTGGTACGCCACGGGGCGTCCGCCAACGAGCGGACGGAGGCGGACGGTGTGTTGCGCATGTTGTTCATGGTTTTGCTCCTGGTGTGAACCGATCCGATGGGACGAGTGGTGTCGCACGTCCCGACGGATGGGCCCCCGTGGATCACCGTTCCGTCAGCCGCCCCGAATCCCGACGGCGTTGGGTCGGCGCCGTTGCCGGCCCGAACGCCACTGTGGATGGGGGCACCGCCTCGGTCAGCCGTCCCGTCGACTCGATCAGCCAGGAGAGGGTTTCCGAGGCAGTTAGTGCCGCCGTGCATAGCCACTCGAACACCACTTTATAGCTATTTAGCGTGATTACCTCGGTCGACATGACGTCGGTGAACCCCCCTTCGATGGCCAATGTCTCCGGATCGAGCGGATCGGCGAACCGGTAGACGGAGAACGCGGTCGGCGGAAGGTACCAATTACCGACCGGGGTGTCCCGCAGCAGCACGTGCAGCGTCACGTTGGGCAGCAGAGCCAGTTCGCAGAGTTGGACCAGCTGCTCGTGCAGCACCTCGGGTGGTCCGGCCCGGTTACCGAGGGCCGCCTCCTCCAGGACCGCTGTGTAGCGCGGCGCGTGCGGCTCCCGGGTCAGCAGCAACTGGCGGGCCATCCGTGCCTGCACCTCGGTGTCGGGCTCGTCGCCGGGCTCCGGTTCACCGGCGCCCGCGCCCACCTCGCGGGCCGAGACGATCCGGACCTTCGCGTACCCGGGGGTCTGCAACAGGCCCGGCACCAACACCGGGTTGTACTCGGAGATCTCCGCGCAGCCCGCCTCTAGCTCGGCCCAGCTACGCTGCTGCTGCGTCATCACCGGGAAGTTCTTCAACCAGCCCCGCATGTCGCCGGCCTCGCCAGCGATCCCGAGCAACTCCGCGTGCAGTGCCTCGTCGGCCCCGTAGAGGGCCAGCAGAACGCCGACGTCCTGCGGGTCCGGTCGGCTGCGGCCGTTCTCCAGGCGGGACAGTTTGGACGCGGACGCCCAACCGATCCTCTCGATGACCTGGTCGCCGGTGAGGCCCGCAGCCTCGCGCAGGCGGCGCAGTTCTAGGCCCAACCGTCGGCGACGCATGATCGGGCTGGGTGCGGCAGGAGGCACAGTGTCCTCTTTCCCGTCGACCGCCGCAGACGCGACGGTAACTGTATGAAATTCGCCCCCCACGGCCAGTATGGACGGCGCGACCGGCGTCGGAGGTTCCGGCGGGGGCGTGTCTTACAAAATCGGACCACGGGAACGCCGGATGACGACGGACCTGCGGTCGCAGCCCCGTCGACCACGCCCACCCGGGCACGCCATCCCCGCCGGAGGGACCCATGCGCACCGTCCTGCGCCGACCCGACTTCCGCCTGCTCTTCGGCGGCCTGCTGGCCAGCATGACCGCCGAGTCGATCCTGCTGCTCGCGCTCGCCATCTGGGTCAAGGATCTGACCGGCTCCAACGGGCTCGCCGGCGGCACCATCTTCGCCGTCGTCGCCCCGATGACGCTGGCACCCGTGATCGGCTGGTTCGTCGACCGCTACCCACGCCGGCCGTTCTTCGTCGCCGCCAACGTGGTCACCGCGGCACTGCTCACCCCACTGTTCACCGTCGCGGACGCTGGTGACGTCTGGGTCGTCTACCTGGTGGCGGCCCTGTACGGGCTGTCGTCCATCACGCTCGGCGCGGCGCTCAGCGGGCTCATCCGGGAGTTGGTGCCGGTCGAGCTGCTGGCGGAGGCGAACGGCGTGCTGCAGACCGTACGTCAGGGGATGCGGCTGATCGGTCCGCTGGCCGGCGCGGCGCTCTACGCGGCGCTCGGCGGGTGGGCGCTGGCCGGGATCGGCATGGTCGGATTTCTGACCGCGGCGGTGGTGGTGACCGCGTTACCCACCCCGCAACAGGCGCCCTCGACCACGCGACTGCGCTGGCCGGCCGAGTTGGGCGCCGGTCTGCGGCACCTGGCCGGCGAACCGGCCCTGCGTCGGGCCCTGCTCGGCTACGGGCTCGGGTCGCTGGTGATGGGCTTCAGCGAGTCGCTGATCTTCGCCTACGTCGACCAGGGGCTGAACCGCGACGCCGCGTTCGTGGGTGTGCTGGTCACCGTGCAGGGCGTCGGCGGGCTGCTCGGCGGGCTCTGCTCACCGGCGCTGGTCCGCCGGCTCGGAGAGGTCGGCACACTGGCCGCCGGGGTCGCCTTCTTCTCCCCAGCCGCGCTCGTGCTCGCGTACCCCGATCTTCGGCTCGCCTTCGCGGCCGTGCTGCTGGCCGGCGTCTCCCTCCCCCTGACGATGGTGGGGCTGCACACGCTGATCCAGCGCCGGACCCCGCCGATGCTGGTCGGCCGGGTCGCCGCGGCCACCCAGGCGGTGGTCAGCGGGCCGCAGGCGCTCTCCATCGGGGCCGGCGCGCTGCTTGTCGGTTTCCTGGACTACCGGATGCTGTTCGCGCTGGTCGGGATGGCCACCCTGGCGGCCGGCAGTTACCTCTGGCGGGGCCGGCACCTGAGCGCCCCACCCGGCACCAACCCGCCCACACCGCCGACCACACCGCCCGGCACCAGCCCGCCCACGCCGCCGACCCGGCCGACCGACCCGAGGGTCCCGGCGCCTCGGCGACCGGTCGAGGACGCCGAGGGACCGGTGTCGACAGGCACCCACCGGCGACCGCCCGGGTGACGGATACCTGACACGACGAGCGGTCGCCCCGACGGGGCGACCGCTCGTCGTAGAGTGACCGGCCGGTCAGGCGTCGAGGGTCTCCAGGTGCTGCTTGACCTGGATGATCGAGGGGTTCGTCAGGGCGCTGCCGTCGGCGAAGCGCAGCGTCGGCACCGTCTGGTTGCCGCCGTTGACGCTCATCACGAACTCCGCGGCCTTCGGGTCCTGCTCGATGTCGACCACCTCGTACCCGATGCCCTCCCGGTCGAGCTGCGACTTCAGCCGGTGGCAGTAGCCGCACCAGGGGGTGGAATACATCGTCAGCATGGTCGGATCCTCCAACTCCTCCGGCCGCGGCTTGCGGATCAAGCCGAGGCTGTTCGCTGCAACGCTGGGAGGAGCTGAGATGATTCCTGGTTGTGGTGGTTCACTCAGCGTCGGAACAGGTGCTCGCCGGGCTGGACCCGGAGCAACGCTCCGCGGTGACCGCACCCGCCGGCCCGGTCTGCATCCTGGCCGGCGCCGGCACCGGCAAGACCCGGGCGATCACCTCCCGGATCGCCCACCGGGTGCTTTCCGGCGAGATCTCGCCCCGGCACGTGCTCGCTGTCACCTTCACGGCCCGGGCCGCCGCCGAGATGCGACACCGTCTTGCTCTGATCGGGGCGTCAGGTGTGCAGGCACGGACTTTTCACTCCGCCGCTCTGCGCCAGGTGCGGTACTTCGCGCCCCGGCTGCTGGCCGGCCGCGCCATGCCCGAGCTGCTGGACAGCAAGGTACGGCTGGTCACCCTCGCCGCCGCCCGGGTCGGCCTACGCACCGACCGGGCCGCCGCCCGGGACCTGGCCGGCGAGATCGAGTGGGCCAAGTCGTCGCTTGTCGAGCCGACGGACTACGTGGTGGCGGCGGCGCGGGCGCTGCGCGACACCCCGCACGAGCCGGCGAAGGTCGCCGACGTGTTCATCGCGTACGAGCAGCTCAAGCGCTCGAACGGGGTGATCGACTTCGAGGACATGCTGCGAGCCGCGGTGTGGGGCATCGAGGAGCACCGGGACGTCGGCGAGCAGGTCCGCAGCCAGTACCGACACTTCGTGGTCGACGAGTACCAGGACGTCAACCCCCTCCAGCAGCGGCTGCTGGACGCCTGGCTGGGTGGCCGCGACGACCTCACAGTGGTCGGCGACGCCAGCCAGACGATCTACTCGTTCACCGGGGCGACCTCGGCGTACCTTGTCGACTTCCCCCGCCGGCACCGGGGCGCCACAGTGGTCCGGCTGGTCCGCGACTACCGCTCCACCCCGCAGGTGGTCGGGCTGGCCAACGCGGTGATCGCCCAGGCCCGGGGCACCGAGGCGCGGCTGCGGCTGGAGTTGAGTGGGCAACGCCCACCCGGCCCCGAACCGGACCTGCGGATCTTCACCGACGAACCGGCCGAGGCGAACGCGGTGGCCGCGCGCTGCCGGTCACTTGTCGACACGGGTACGCCGGCGAAGGAGATCGCCGTGCTGTTCCGGGTCAACGCGCAGTCCGAGGCGTACGAGAAGGCGCTCACCGAGGTCGGCGTGCCGTACGTCGTGCAGGGCGCGGAACGGTTCTTCGAGCGGACCGAGGTGCGCCAGGCGATGGTCGCGCTGCGCGCCGCCACCCGCTCGATCCCCGGGGAGACGCCGCTGCCGGCCGCCGTCGTCGAGGCGCTCACCGCGGTCGGCTGGGCCCCGGACGCGCCCCCGGCCGGTGGCGCCGCCCGCGAGCGGTGGGAGGCGCTGTCCGCGCTGGTCCAGCTCTCCGAGGAGTACGCGGCCACCCCCGAGGTGGTGCCGATCGGCGAGGCCGCGTCGGTGGAACGCCCCGTCACCCTCTCCGACTTCACCGAGGAGCTGGCCCGCCGCGCCGCCCAGCAGCACGTACCGACGGTGGACGGGGTGACCCTCGCCTCGCTGCACTCGGCCAAGGGGTTGGAGTGGGACGCGGTCTTCCTGGTCGGTCTCGCCGAGGGCACCCTGCCGACCACGTACGCCAAGACCGTCGAGCAGGTCGAGGAGGAACGCCGGCTGCTCTACGTCGGCATCACCCGCGCGCGGCAGTGGCTCTGGCTGTCGTACGCCGCCGCGCGCTCGCCGGGCGGACGAGCCCGGCGGCCCTCGCGGTTCCTGCCCCAACTGGACCGCTCCGGCGGCGCCGAACGGGCGACCGGCACCGGTCCGGCCCGCCGCCCCGAGCGACGGCGCACCCAGATCGTCTCCTGCCGGATCTGCGGCGCCACCCTGCTCGCCGGCCCGGACCGCAAGCTCGGCCGCTGCCCCACCTGCCCGTCCGACATCGACGATGAGCTGCACGAACGGCTGCGCGAGTGGCGGCAGCGGGTGGCCGGGGCGCAGAAGGTACCGGCGTACGTGGTCTTCACCGACGCGACGCTTGTCGCGTTGGCCGAGCGGCGGCCCGGCCGGCCCGAGGAGTTGATCGCCATCGCCGGTATCGGCCCCCGCAAGCTGGGCCTCTATGGGGAGGCGGTGCTGGCCCTCGTGGATGGCGCGGGGGTGGACGACGTCTGCCCTGAGAAAACTTTCGAAATCCAGTCGTAAATTCGTTTGCCCTCGCCCCGGCGCGAGGAATAGCCTCAGGACACACCACGCGAGCGGCGCCATTCCGGCTGCTCACGGGGGTTGGTTCAGTCGATTCGAGGAACGTGAGGGAGGTGGCACCCATGAAGATCTTCACCTATGAGCGTCCGATGGCGATGCCGTCTGTCCACGCTCCGCTGTCGGCTGTCCGGGTGGCCCTCGCGGCTGCACGACCGTCGGTTCCGCAGGTGCACCAGGTTCAGGCCGAGCTGACCCTGACCGTCGCGCCAGTCGGAGTCGAGGGAACCAGTGGCTCAACGGGCAATGGCATCCAGGTCGCCAAGAAGCGCACGGATGTCCGCGGTGTTCCACCTCGAGGTAAACCGGTCTGACCATCAGACACCGGCTCACCTCGAGGCCGCGGAACCCGTTACCGGGATCCGCGGCCTCAGTTTTTTGCCCGCCGTAAGTACGTCGGAATGCGATCCACGAGATCGAAGTGAGAGAGAGGTGACCGGGAGATGAGTCTGGCGTTGGCCCCAATCGACGTGAGCGTCGAGATGGAGGCGAACCTGCCCTGCCGGAAGTTCGACCCCGACCTGTGGTTCTCCGACTCACCCACCAAGCTCGAGCTGGCCAAGTCGCTCTGCGGGGACTGCCCGCTGCGCGTCGAGTGCCTGGCCGGGGCGGTGGAGCGGGTGGAGCCGTGGGGCGTCTGGGGTGGCGAGATCTTCGAGCGTGGCGCGGTTGTTCCGCGTAAGCGGCCCCGTGGCCGTCCACGCAAGGAGGACGTCGCCCGTGACGCCGAGCTTCGGGTCGAGGCCGAGGCGCGCCTGGCGGCCAGTGGGCTGTCCGAGGTGCGTGGCGCGGTCCGGCTGGCAGCCTGACATGTTCCCGACCCGTACCAACTACGCCGGTGGCACACCGGCAGTGAGCGAGAAGACGATGTTCAACCTTCCGAGTGGAGCTTTCGAGATGCAACTACTCCACGAAGCGTTGTCCCGGGCTCGAATGCGTCGGCCTCAGGCCGGTCGTACCACCACGAGCACTGAGGCAACCCGATCCGCCCGTACCGTCGCTATGAACAGCCGCAACCAGACGGCTCGCGACCTGGGCGTTCTCTAGTACCACCCCACGCGGACGGGCGGGTGCCGACCGGCACCCGCCCTTCGTGACGTGGTCAGGCGACCGGGGCGAAACCGGGCAGCCAGCGTTCCAGGATGCTGCGGTACGGGGCCTTCGCCTCCAGCTGGCAGAGCACCCCGATCGACCCGAGCGTCACCCGGTGGATCAGCAGGTACGACGGCGGCAGGTTGAGCTGCCTGCTCAGCTGGTACGTGGGGGAGCGGGGGCTGGCAAGTCGGCCCGCCTCGCCCCGCAGCCAGGCCCGGGTGAACCGGAACCCGTCTGCCGCGATGGGCTCCAGCATCGGACGGATGAAGTCGAGCACCCCCTCGGCGTCGATCTCCTCGGTGGAGCCGATGAAGCCCTCGGACCGCAGCCCGGCCACCACCTCGTCGGCGTCGCCGCGCAGGGCCAGCGCGGCGATGCGACCGATCGGCTCCGGTGTGCCCTCCGGCATCCGGGCCACCGCACCGAAGTCGATCACCCCGAGCCGGCCGTCGGGTAGCAGCCGGAAGTTTCCCGGGTGCGGGTCGGCGTGCAGCAGCCCGGCCCGCTGCGGCGCGGAGAGGTGCAGGGTGGCCATCAACCGGCCCGCCTCGTCCCGCTCCTCCTCGGTGCCCTCCCGGATGATGTCGGCCAGCGGAGTGCCCGTCACCCACTCGGTGACAAGCACCCGGGGCGCCGCGTTGATCACCTTCGGGATGTAGATCTCCGGGTCGTCGGCGTACGCCTCCGCGAAGGCGCGCTGCGACTCGGCCTCCAACTCGTAGTCCAGTTCCTCGGTGATCCGCTCCCGCAACTCGACAAGGAGTGGCTTGACGTCCAGGCCGGGCTGGATGGCCCGGAACATCCCGCCCAGGCGGGAGAGCTGCTTCAGGTCGGCGAGCAGCGCCTCTCCGGCGCCCGGATACTGGATCTTGACAGCCACGTCGCGGCTGTTCGGCGAGCCCGACTCGTCGAACCCCGGCTCACGCCACCGGGCCCGGTGCACCTGGCCGATGCTGGCCGCGGCCGCCGGGACGTCGTTGAACTCGACGAACCGGTCCCGCCAGTCCGGGCCGAGCTGCTCGGCCAGCACCTTGTGCACACTTGCCACCGGCAGCGGGGGCGCCGCCTCCTGGAGCTTGGTGAGCGCCTGGCGGTAGGGCGCGGCGATCTCCTCCGGCAACGCGGCCTCGAAGACCGACAGCGCCTGGCCGAACTTCATCGCCCCGCCCTTGAGCTGGCCCAACACGCTGAACAGTTGCTCAGCGGTGCGCTGCTGGATCTCTGCGGAGATCACGTCGGAGGCGATCCCGGTGACGCGCTTTCCCATGCCGAGAACGGTCCGACCGGCGAAGCCGAGCGGCAGGGCGGCGAGCTTGGCGGTGCGGGACACGGCGCGGCGCGGGATGTCGGTCACTCGGTCATTGTTACCGACCGGAGGGCCCCGCTGCTGCTCTGCGGCCGGGCTGGTGCGGACACTCGCCCTCGCGAGCACTCACACGCCGGGTGTGGCGGCCAGCCCCGACGACGGAAACGGCCGGCATCAGTAATCTCCATGGCCGCGCCCAGCGTCTCTGGGTGCCCGCCGTCAAGCTGTGTCAGCGCCTCGGCCAACGCGTACCCGATGGCCGCGAGCAGCGTCCCGGTCGCGCCGGCGGCCACCGGGTCGGCGGCGGCGAGTTGGGCGGCGAGCCGCGGCCAGTCCGGGTCGCGGTCGGCCCGGTGCAGTTCGACGCAGTGCAGGCAGGGTCCGGCGGGCGGGCAGACCAGCGGCCCGATGACCGGTACGCCCTCGCGCAGGGTGACCAGCAGGTGTGGCTGCCGGCGCTGAGCGAGACCGGCGGCGAGCAGCGCGGGAGGCCGGTCCGTGCCGAGTTGGATCACCAGGTCCACCCGACCGCCCCGGACCGGCTGGGTGCCGGTACCCGGCGCGGCGCGGTCGACAGCGGCCCGCACCGCCGGTGCCAGCGGATGGCCCAGCTCGGCGGCGGAAATGCCGGTGCCGATGAGGTCGACGGGGCGCACCGGGCCGGTGAGAAGGGGGACCACCTGCCCGACACCAGCCTGCGCCAACGCCACCGTCAGCGGGCCGCCAAGCGCCCCGGGACCGCTGAGCACGACTCGGGCGACCCGTCGTCGACGCAGGACCTGGGCGGGGGTGCCGGGCAGCCGAGCGGCGGCCAGGGCCAGCGCGCCGGCCTCCGCGGTGAGCCGGGCGCGGACCGGGCCGGCCAGGTCACGGGGGAGCAGGCTGTGCGCCGGCACCAGCAGGCCGGCCGCCCGCAGGGCGTCGAGCAGGGTGCGCGCGTCGTCGCTGGTGACCTGGGTGGCGGTCGCCCGAGCCAGCACAGCACGCTCGCTGTGGGTGCCGTCGAGCAGGTCGAGCAGGTGGGCAGCGCGCGGGTTGGCCAGCTCCAGCAGCACCGCCGGCCCTGGACCGACGCCGAGCTGAAGGGTGTGCCGGTCTCGCCAGAGCCGGTTGAGGCCGGGCAGCAGCGTGGGGCGGGGCAGAACGGTGCGGCTCATGGTCACCAATCGTGACCGTTTCTTCGCGTTCAGTCGATCGTTGTCCACAGGCGCGCGGGCCGCTGTCCAGCGTTGTCCACAGGGTTTGCCGGGTTATCCACAGCCTGCCGATGAGGCTGTCGGTCACCCGACAGACCGTCGACGACCCGCCGACCGTCGAGGCGGCAACGGAGCGGGGCGGCCACCGGCCACCCCGCCCCCGCCACTCGTACAGGTCAGACCTTGGCCTTGCCCAGGATGCGGTTCACTGTTGTTCCGCATACCGGACACTTGCCCTTGGCCATGTTCATCCCGGTCTTCGAGACCTCGACATGCCCCTCGAAGTCCCGCTTCTCCTTGCACTTCACGCAGTAACCGTTGTAGGTCGTCTGGGCCTGGTCGGCCACGGTGCCCTCCTCGTCTCGTCCGCCGGTCGATGCCGTCCCGGCGGGGTGCCCGGCGGCGGGCCACACGGGGCGCCGGCGCTGGGTCTCACTCCACGGCCACCTTCGTGACCGCTGGTCCGCGGACCCTACCCAGGTCTGGGCGGTTCCATGTCAGCTGTGCATCGACACTGTGAGCTAGTCGACGTCGAGAGTGTGCATGGCGAAATAGGTCGGATAAGTCAGTTTGGCGGGGACACGCCGACCAAACCCCCACAGACACCCGTGCGAGTGCCCTCGCGGCGGCATTCGGAGCCGTGATCACCTACGGTGGGGAGGTGTCGCGTACCGGCGCCATCCGTGTTCACGAAGGGTGACGAGATGGCGCGGTGGCGTTGCTGTCAAGAAATTTTCGGGACGCCAGGCGACCAATCACCACTTTCCGGGCGCGTGTCGTGTGGTTGACTCTTGCGGAGCCCTGGTCAGTACGCATTAGCTTTCCTTCGTGACACGTAGCCGAGGCTGCGCGGGCCAGTGATGGCTGGGACGCGCAAGCCGGTCGTCGAGGTGCGGCGCAGCCAGCGCCGACGACGCACGGTGTCTGCGTACCGTGACGGTGAGCGAGTCGTCGTCCTCATCCCGGACCAGTTCTCCCGGGCCGAGGAGAGCGAGTGGGTCGACCGGATGCTCGCCCGGCTCGCCGCCCGGGAGGGGCGCCTGGCCCGCTCCGACGCCGAGCTGCTGGCCCGCGCCACCCGGCTCATCGACCTCTACCTCGTCGCGTACGCCACGAAGGCGGTGCCGGTCAGCGTCCGATGGGTCACGAACCAGAACGGCCGATGGGGCTCGTGCACACCTGCCGACCGCAGCATCCGGATCTCGCACCGCGTTCAGGAAATGCCCGACTGGGTGATCGACTACGTGCTGCTGCACGAGTTGGCGCACCTGATCGTGGCCAGCCACAACCCCCGGTTCTGGGCGTTGGTCGGCCGCTACCCCAAAGCCGAACGCGCCCGCGGCTACCTCGAAGGTGTTGCCGCCGCCTCCGGCGCCCCGGTCCCGACCTGATCCAGGCCCCCCGAGCCCTGGCACGCCGAGCGCCGCCCACCAGCCGAGGCTACGACCCCTGACGCTGGCCCACCAAGTGATGTGCTGCTGAGCGGTATACCTCAGAGGTATGAATATGACTCAGAGGTATACCGCTCACTACCGCATCCGCCCCCATGGAGGTGACCAACAGCCACCGCCCGCCGCCGGCTGCGTCCACAGCCCGAGCCAGGCCCAGGTGTCCCTGGGCAGCACAGTTAGGACTTACTCGTCTAGGGTCGGGGGATGGCACGACGGGTGGTGGTGGCGTTGCTCGGGCCGGTGCAGTGGTCGCCGCCCGGCGTCGACCGGGCAGATTGGCGAGCGGCTCTCGCGGAAGATGTCATCGACCTGCTCGCCACGCTCAGCGAGGTGGAGATCGCGGTCGCGGTGACACCGGCCGATCGGGCTCTGGCGGACGCGCTGGTGTGGCCCGGCATGGCCGTGTACGAGGTGCCCGAGCCGACGCCGAACGCCGTGTTCGCCGCGTTGGAGGGCTACGACCAGGCAGCCGTGCTCGTCGGCGACGTGCCCGACCTGCCCGCACTGACCGTCGGCAAGCTGCTACGCCCACTCACCACCCGACCGGTCGCGGTGGCCCCGGTCGAGGGCGGCGGCCCGGGTCTGCTCGGGGTGGCGGTGCGATTGCCCGTGCCGGACTGGCTACCGACGCTCGATGTGGACACGGCGACACCGGCGGAGGCGCGCTCCGGCGCTCCGCGACCAGGCGACGTGGCGGTCACTGCCGGCTGGCGTCGACTGCGCGGCCCGGCTGACCTGGCCACCCTGGACCCGGCCTTCGAAGGCTGGGAAGCGACCCGCGCCCTTCTCTCGGGCTCGGGGCGCCCCGTCTGACCAGCCGGACCTGCCGGCCAGCAGGCCCAGTCCGCCCGCCGACCGTCCGCCCGCCCCAGCCAGCCCGGCTGACCTGCCAGATTCGGCGAGCACAAACCACGGGTGCTCGCCGTCGATCAGGCGGGCACCCATGGCTCAAGCCGTCGATGTGCGGACGTCAGGACTTGGCGCCGCCCTCGCCGCCACTTTCGTCGGTCTCGTCGGGCTGGCCCGGGGCCTTCTCCTCGGCCCCACCAGGAGCGGTGAAGTCGAAGGTGTCCAGCTCGCTCAGGTCCATGTCGTTCATCGCGAAGGCGACCGGGTCGGCGAAGTCATCATCCGAGGGGAGCAGGTCCGGGTGGCCCCAGACGGCGTCGCGGCCTTCGATGCCGCGGTGCTCGGTGAGCGCGGCCCAGAGTGCCGCGGCCTCGCGAAGCCGGCGCGGGCGCAGTTCCAGGCCGACGAGTGCGGCGAAGGTCTGCTCGGCGGGGCCGCCAGCGGCCCGGCGGCGGCGGAACGCCTCACCCAGCCGGACGACGTTGGGCAGCCGGTCGCTGGCGGCACTGTCCACGACGTGGCAGACCCAGCCCTCGACCAGGGCGAGTGCGGTCTCCAGTCGTGCCAGGGAGGCCTTCTGCGCCGGGGTGTCCTCCGGGGTGAAGATGCCCTCCAGGGCGATCGCCTGCATCGACTCCGGGTCGGTCGGGTCGACCCGGCCCATCGCCTCCTCGATCGCCTCCCGGTTGACCCGGATGCCCGAGGCGTACATCTCGACCGCGCTGAGCACATGCCCGCGCAGCCACGGGACGTGCTGGAACAGCCGCTGGTGGGCGGCCTCGCGCAGCGCCACGTAGAGGCGAACCTCATCCTCGGGAAGTTCCAGGCCCTCGCCGTACGCCCGGATGTTGGCCGGGATCAGCGCGGCCGTGCCGGCCGGGCCGAGCGGCAGCCCGATGTCGCCGGCGGAGAGCACCTCCGCGGCGAGCGAGCCGAGCGCCTGGCCGAGTTGGCCGCCGAAGAGCGCGCCACCGAGGGTGGCGACCATCGACTGCATCGGCCCGAGTTGGTCGCGCGCCTCCGGCGGCACCAGGTCGCCCATCGCGCCGACCATCCGGCTGGCGACCGGGTCGCAGAGCTTGCGCCACACGTCCAGCGTCTTGAAGATCCACTCATTGCGGTTCCAGGCAACCGGTGACTGGATGCCCGACGGCCACGCCGAGGCCGGCTCCAACCACAGGTCGGCCAGGCGCAGCGCCTCCTCGACGGCGTTGCGCTCATACGGTGACACCGCCGGGTCGCCGGCGGCCGCGAGTTGGCTGGCCGCTACCTGCCGGGCCAGGTCCCAGTTGACCGGCCCGCTGCCCGGCGCGGAGAGCAGGTGCTGCAACTGCGACATGAACTGCTGCATCTGCGCGGGATCGTTGGGGTCTGGTGGCTGCCCACCCGGGAGCGCGAAACCGAACGGAATATCAGGCACGACGTCTACGGTACGCGGACCGCGCCCCAGGTCGCCGCCGCTGGCGTTGCGCTGAGGGCGAAGTCGCGTGGCGCATCCGGCCGGAGGCGTCCGGCCGGTCGGTACGCTCTGCGGCATGAGACGTCGTGGCCTGACGGTCCTGCTCGGTGCCCTGTTCACCGCCCTGCTGAGCATCGGGGTGCTGCGGGTGCCGATCCCGTACGTGGTGCTCGGACCGGGCCCGACGGTCAACACCCTCGGCACGGCCGACGGCAAGGAGGTCATCCAGGTCTCCGGGCGGGAGACCTCGACCTCCGCCGGCCAGCTGCGGCTGACCACGGTGGGGGTGCAGCCGACGGTGCGGTTGCGGGGGGCGATCGCGGGCTGGTTCTCCGACGACGAGGCGGTGGTGCCGCGTGAGCTGGTCTACCCGCCGGGGGAGTCGACCGAGCAGGTCGAGCAGCGCAACGCGGAGGACTTCAAGGCGTCGCAGACCAGCGCGGAGACCGCCGCGCTGCGGGAGTTGGGCTTTCCGGTGCAGGTGGTGATCAAGACGGTGGCCGGGGACGGCCCGGCGGCCGGGGCGCTGAAGGCCGGCGACGTGATCACCTCCGTCGACGGTCAGCCGGTGCCGGTGGCCGCGAAGGTCACCGAACTGGTCCGGGCCAAGCCGGCGGGTACGGCGTTGACCATTGCCTACACCCGCGACGGCGCGCCGGCCACGGCGACGGTGACCAGTCGTGAGCAGGATGGCCGACCACGGATCGGTGTCGAGATCGATCAGCAGCAGCCGCACCCGTTCACACTCGGCATCGACCTGGGGGACATCGGCGGGCCGAGCGCCGGTCTGATGTTCGCCCTGGGGATCGTCGACAAGCTGACCCCGGCCGATCTCACCGGCGGCCAGATCATCGCCGGCACCGGCACCATCGACGACGAGGGCACCGTCGGCCCGATCGGCGGGATCGCCCAGAAGCTGGTCGGCGCGAAGCACGCCGGCGCCAAGGTCTTCCTGGTGCCGGCGGACAACTGCGCCGAGGCCGTCGGCAATCCGCAGCCCGGTCTGCCGCTGTTGCGGGTGGGTTCGTTGGACGAGGCGATGACCGCCCTGGAGACGTTGCGCGCAGGGGGTCAGCCGACCCGTTGCTGACCGATGTGACCGTGCCCCGACACGCTCAGGAACACCCCGTACTCTGGGTGCCTGGTCGGAGCCGATCACATCGAGCGTGCGGAGCCAACAGTGGTCATGCGTAGCAGCAGCCCCCTGCCGAGGATGAGCCGGCGCGGGCGCGTCACCATCGCTGTCCTGGTCGGGGTGTTCGTGCTCTTCACCCTGCTCGGCTGGGGTGTCCAGGCGTGGACGGACTGGCTCTGGTTCGACGAGGTCCGTTACACCGAGGTCTTCACCGGCGTGCTGGTGACCCGACTGTTGCTCTTCCTCGCCGTCGGTCTCGGCATGGCGGTGGTCGTCGGTGGCAACCTGTGGCTGGCCCATCGGTTGCGTCCGCGACTGCGTCCGCACTCGGTGGAGCAGGCGACGCTGGAGCGTTACCGGATGGTGCTCAGCCCGCGACTCGGCACCTGGATCGCGCTGACCGCAGCGGTGGTCGGGCTCTTCGCCGGCCTCTCCGCGCAGAACCGGTGGAGCCAGTGGCTGCTCTTCCGCAACGGCGGTGACTTCGGGGTCAAGGACCCGGAGTTCGGGGTGGACATCGGCTTCTACGTCTTCCAGCTGCCGTTCTGGCGTTACCTGCTCGGGGTCGCCTTCACCGCGGTGGTGCTGGCCGTGATCGGCGCGCTGGCGGTGCACTACCTCTTCGGCGGGGTCCGCCTGCAGGGCGTCGGGGACCGGATGAGCAACGCGGCCCGCGCGCACCTGAGCAGCCTGATCGCGGTCTTCGTGCTGTTGAAGGCCGTCGCCTACGTGCTGGACCGGCGGGCGATGTTGCTGGAGTACAACGAGGGCGCCAAGTTGTACGGCGCCGGCTACGCCGACGTCAACGCGCTGCTGCCGGCGAAGGAGATCCTGGCCTACATCTCGATCGTGGTGGCGATCGCGATCGTCGTGTTCTCCAACGCCTGGATGCGGAACCTGGTCTGGCCGGGGATCTCGCTGGCGCTGCTCGGTGTGTCAGCGGTGGCCATCGGCGGCATCTACCCCTGGGCGGTGCAGACCTTCGAGGTCAAGCCGAGCGCCAAGGACAAGGAAGCGCCGTACATCCAGCGCAGCATCGACGCGACGCGGTCGGCGTTCGGGCTGGGTGCCACCCAGACGACCCCGTACACGGCGAACAACCTCACCCCACCGGCGAACCTGGTCACCGACACCTCGGTGGTGTCGAACGTGCGACTGCTCGACCCGCAGCTGGTCAGCGAGACGTACACCCAGCTCCAGCAGGTGCGTGGCTTCTACGACTTCGGCCCCAAGCTGGACATCGACCGGTACGGGGTGAACGGGAAGGTCTCCGACTACGTGGTCGGCGTCCGGGAGATCAACTACGGCGAGCTGACCGACCAGCAGAACACCTGGATCAACCGGCACACCGTCTACACCCACGGGTACGGGCTGGTCGCCGCCCCGGCCAACCAGGTGGTCTGCGGCGGGCAGCCGTTCTTCGTGTCCGGCTTCCTCGGCGAGAAGACCCAGGAGGCGTGCTCCTCCCAGACCGAGCAGATCCCGGCCAAGCAGCCGCGCATCTACTACGGCGAGCGGATGGCTGCCGACGACTACGCGATCGTCGGTCAGGCCGACCCGAACAAGAAGGCCGAGTTCGACCGGCCGGTCGGCGAGGGTGGCGGCGAGTCCTACACCTACACCGGCGAGGGCGGCGTCAAGATCGGGTCCTTCACCCGCCGGCTGCTGTACGCCATCAAGGAGCAGGAGTCGAACTTCCTGCTCTCCGAGGCGGTCAACAAGGACTCCAAGCTGCTCTACGTGCGTAACCCGCGGGACCGGGTGGAGAAGGTCGCGCCGTTCCTCACGCTGGACGGCGACCCGTACCCGGCGGTGGTCGACGGTCGGGTGCAGTGGATCGTCGACGGCTACACCACGGCGGCCACCTACCCGTACGCGGAGCGGGTCAACCTGCAGACCGAGACCACCGATGAGTTGACCAACCGGGGCACGTTCCAGCTGGCCCGGGAGAACGTCAACTACATGCGCAACTCGGTGAAGGCCACCGTCGACGCCTACGACGGCACCGTGAAGCTCTACGAGTACGACGACACCGACCCGGTGCTCAAGGCCTGGAACAAGGCGTTCGGCGGTGACCTGGTGCTGCCGAAGGCGGACATCCCGGTCGAGCTGACCGAGCACCTGCGCTACCCGGCGGACATGTTCAAGGTGCAGCGCAACCTGCTCACCAAGTTCCACGTGACCAACCCTGGCGACTTCTACTCCGCACAGGACTTCTGGCAGGTGCCGACCGTGCCGGACGCTCCGGACAGCGGCCAGAAGCAGCCTCCGTACTACCTGTTCACCCAGTTCCCGGGGCAGGAGAGCCCCCGGTTCCAGCTCACCGCCGCGGTCACCCCGAACGGCCGGCAGAACCTGGCCGCGCTGATCTCCGGGTCGTACGTCGACGGGAATCCCCGGCTGGAGGTGCTGGAGTTGCCGGATCAGACCCGGATCTCCGGCCCGGTGCAGGTGCACCAACAGATGACAAACAATGCCAACATCCGTCAGCAGCTCAACCTGCTCTCCAGCAACCAGGCGCAGGTGCAGTACGGCAACCTGCTCTCGTTGCCCTTCGCCGACGGCATGCTCTACGTCGAGCCGGTCTACGTGAAGAGCAACCAGCAGGACGCGTACCCGCTGTTGCAGAAGGTGTTGCTCTCCTACGGTGACGGTGGCTCCTTCGTGGCGCTCGCCGACAACATCAACGACGGCATCAAGCAGCTGGTCGAGCAGGGTAAGAAGGCCGGGCAGGGCACGTCGCCGCCCCCGAACACCGGGGGCAACCCGACGACGCCGACGACGCCGACGCCGAGCGGGACCGCCACACCGCCGCCGACGCCGGGCGCCAGCACCCCGCCGCCGACGGGTGACCTGGCCGTCGCCGCGGACCGGGTGCAGACCGCGATCACGGAGGTCCGCGCCGCGCAGACCTCGGGTGACTTCGAGCGGTACGGTCGTGCGCTCAAGGCGCTGGACGAGGCGCTGACCGCGTTCCAGCAGGCGCAGCAGGCTGCCAACCCGGCCGGAACGCCAAGCGGTAGCGCCCCACCGTCGCCGAGCGGCAGCCCGAGCGCGGGCGGCTGACCGCACTCGCCGGGCGCGACTCTCGGAGCCCTCGTCGTCGGACCATCCCGGTCCTGGCGACGGGGGCTCCGCTGTCGTCCGGCCAGGTGCCCGTCCGTCGCCTCGCGAAAGGTCGGACCGGACCGCAACCGGTGACACCGGCCGGCCGTCCTCAAGTCGACGGGGTGGAACGAGGGGGAACAGTCGTGCGGGACGCGCAAAGCTTCGATGACTTCTACCGCAGCACCGCGCGGCGGATGGCGAGGTACGGCTACGCGGTCGCCGGCGACCACACCGAGGCGCAGGACCTGGTGCAGGAGGCGTACACCCGGGCCTGGCGGCACTGGGGGCGGCTGGCGGTGCATCCTGCGCCGGAGGCGTGGCTGCGGCTGGTGGTGTCCCGGTTGGCGACCGACCGCTGGCGGCGGCTGCGCAGCTGGCGCGAGGCGTTGCGGCTGGCGGGGCCCCCACCGGCGGTCGGACCGCCCACCGAGGACAGTGTGCTGCTGCTTCAGGCTCTGCCATCCGGGCCTGGCTTGACTGATCTGTGCCGGGCCGCGATCCGGCGGATTCGGATGTCGTTTTGCGGGGCACGGGGGTGGTGCGCTACGGTTAGCGAGGCGACGCGGGGTGGAGCAGCTCGGTAGCTCGCTGGGCTCATAACCCAGAGGTCGCAGGTTCAAATCCTGTCCCCGCTACAACTGAAGCACCAGATCACGAGCCCGTCCCCGATCTTCGGGGGCGGGTTCGTGATTTGTGTTGCGGGCGCAGTCCGGCCACCCGACAAACTCACCGGGCGTGGTTCTGGGCGGTGCTGCCAGCCGCCCTGACACCGGGGCAGCCGGTTCCCGCCGGTGGGCGACGGGACCACGCCACGCACGGTGCGGGGCCCCGGTGCGGCCCGTCCGCAACGGTTGGCGACCCCCGGCTGATCATCGCCAGCGGGATGGGTTAGAGTTAACCAGTCGACGCGGGGTGGAGCAGCTCGGTAGCTCGCTGGGCTCATAACCCAGAGGTCGCAGGTTCAAATCCTGTCCCCGCTACAACCGGCAGTGCAACAGGTCCGGCCCCCATCCGTGGGGGCCGGACCTGTTTGTCGCCCCCGACCTGGTGCGGGCCCCCGCATCGCCGAACCCCTGGATGTACGCGCTCACGGCGGTCTCGCCGCAAAACGGATCCCGGTGCTGACGGGGTGCTCCCGAACGGTTTCGGTGCCGTGGTTCGGCGTGGACCGACGTGCCGAGGTTGCGTCCTTCAGCGAGGATGGGCACATGTCTTCATTCGGTAAGTGGTGGGGCCGGCTCAGCGCGGTCCTCGGTGCGGCCGTACTGGCGGTCTTCGTGCCCGTCGCGGCCTGGGCGTCCACGGGCACCGGCGAGGTGGTGGTGGAGGCCGCGCGGCGGCGGCGCGGCGGCGGCGGCTTCGGCGTCCTCAGTCTGCTCTGCTGCCTGGTGGTGGTCGCCGTCATCGTGTTCCTGGTGCTGCGCCTGACGCGCAACCGTCGGAACGGCCCGCCGCGCTGATCCAGCGGCTCGTCCCGATCGGCTGGCCGACGGCGGCGGGCCGTGGGCCAGCCGCCGTCGGGTCACGCCGCCAGTGCGGCGTTGGCCTGGGAGAGGAAACGCGAGGTGGCCGCCCGGGTGCCGGCCCGCTTGACGCGGATGCTCTCCGCGGCGGCGACCAGCAGCGCACGCACCCTGGCGTGCCCCTTCGGCGGTGGTGCCGGCGCCGGCCCGAGCCGGTCGGCGATGGCGGCGCCGAACGCGGCGGCGCGCTGCTCGGCCGGGTCGGTGATGCTGCCTTCGGTGTAGCGGCGGACGGCGAGGCTGGCGTTCAGCCCACGTTCGTGGCCGAGGACGGTGCCGGCCTCGCCGTTCGTCGTCAAGAAGTTGATCACGTCGGTGACGGCGTCCGGGTGGCGAGTGCCCCGGAACGCGGCCCAGGACATCGACGCGCGCGCCCACTGCGCACCGGGCGGCCCCGGAAGGCCGACCACGCCCAACTCGGCCTGGGTGAGCCGCTGCAACTCCGGTAGCTGATGCGACCAGGCGAAGGACGCGGCGGTCAACCCGGTGACCACCGGTTGCCGGGCCAAATCCCTGCCGTCGGCCTGCTCGACCAGGGCGGCGCCCGGGGTGGCCCGCCCGCTGCGCGCCCGCTGCCACAGCTCGAACCACGCGATCAGCTCGTCCGCGCCGAAACCGAGCTGGCTGCCCCGGTAGAACTCGCCACCCTGCGACCGCAGCCACAGCCAGAGCGCCCGGTAGTCGCTGGACGCGTCCATGGTGCCGGCCACCTGACCGTCGCTGGCCTCGGTGACCTGTTCCGCCCAGGAGATGTAGTCGGCCCAGGTCATGCCGCCCCGGGGCTCCGGCACTCGCAGCTCCCGCAGCAGGTCCCGGTTGAAGACCACGGCGGCATGGGTCTGCCCGCCGGCCACCGCCATCGTCCGCCCCTCCACCGTGCCGTAGCGGATCAGGCCCTCCGGCAGGCCCCGCAGATCGAGGCGATGGTCGCTGACCCGGTCGGTGAGGTCGAGAATGATCTGGCGTTGCGCGTACTCGGTCAGCACCGTGTCGTCGATCTGGATCAGGTCCGGTACGTTCCCACCGGCCGCCTGGGTGGCCAGTCGCTCGTAGTAGCCATCGGCGCCCTGCCAGGTGACCCGGAAGGTGACCCGGGGGTTGCGATCCGAGTAGAGCCGCAGCACCTTCTCGGTGAGCTCGGCACGCCTGGTGCCACCCCACCAGAAGACCGACAGCTCGACCGGCCCGTCCTGGGTCGACGTGGCGGCGCCGTCGCTGCATCCGGTCAGCGCACCGGACGCGAGCAGCGGTGCGCCGAGCAGCGCGGTGAGCAGTCGGCGCCGGCCCGGGTCGGCGCCGAGGCGGTCGATCGGCTGTGGAACAACGGGCACGGGGGTCTCCTGGACCTGCGGGGGCGCGGTGGGACCATTCACGCAGGGAGCGCACGAAGGTGTCAACGTCCGTCCGGTCAACCCCCGGCGCGGGTGGTCGAATCGGGCCCTCCGATGTCGCGTGGTGTACTAGGGCGCGTGGAACTTCTGCACTCGGGCAAGGTTCGGGACGTCTACGCCGACGGCGACGACCTGATCCTGGTCGCCTCGGACCGCATCTCGATCTACGACGTGGCGCTGCCGACGCCGATCCCGGACAAGGGTCGCCTGCTCACCGCACTTTCGCTGTGGTGGTTCGAGCAACTCGCCGACCTCGTGCCGAACCACGTCATCTCGGCCACCGACGTGCCCGCCGAGTTCGCCGGGCGGGCGATCCGCTGTCAGCGGCTGGACATGCTCCCGGTCGAGTGCGTCGCCCGCGGCTACCTCACCGGCGGCGGCCTGCGGGAGTACGAGCAGACCGGTGCCGTCTCCGGCGTGTCACTGCCCCGAGGGCTGGGCGAGGCGTCGATCCTGCCCGAGCCGATCTTCACGCCGTCGAGCAAGGCGCCGATGGGTGAACACGACGAACCCATCACGTACGACGACGTGGTGGACAAGGTGGGCCAGGACACCGCGGAGCGACTGCGGCAGATCACCATCGACGTCTACCGGCGCGGCGCGGAGCTGGCCGCCGACCGGGGCATCCTGATCGCCGACACCAAGATCGAGTTGGGCTGGGCGCCGGACGGCACCCTGGTCCTCGCCGACGAGCTGCTCACCTCCGACTCGTCGCGGTTCTGGCCGGCCGAGTCGTACCAGCCGGGCCGCGTGCAGTTCTCCTACGACAAGCAGTACGTGCGGGACTGGGCCACCGGCGGCGGCTGGAACAAGCAGGCCCCGGCCCCGGACGTGCCCGACGAGGTGGTCGAGGCGACCCGCGCCCGCTACGTCGAGGTGTACGAGAAGCTGACCGGCAACCGCTGGGAGTGACAGCCGGCCGGGCGGTCACTCCACCCAGTCGAGGGTGCGCCGCACGGCCTTGCGCCACTGGCCCAGCTCCTTCTCGCGCAGCTCCGGGGTCATCGCCGGCTCCCACTGCGCGTCGGAGCGCCACTGCGCCCGCAGGGTGGCCAGATCCGGCCAGAAGCCGACCGCCAGACCGGCCGCGTACGCGGCGCCCAGGCAGGTGGTCTCGGTGATCCGGGACCGGATCACCGGCACGTCGAGCACGTCCGCGAGGAACTGCATGAGCAGCCCGTTGGCGGTCATTCCGCCGTCCACCCGGAGTCGGCGCAGCGCCACGTCGGAGTCGGCGTCCATCGCGTCGACCACCTCGCGGGTCTGCCACGCCGACGCCTCCAGCGCCGCCCGCGCCAGGTGCCCCTTGGTGATGTAGCCGGTCAGGCCGGCGATGACGCCCCGCGCGTCGCTGCGCCAGTGCGGGGCGAACAGCCCGGAGAACGCCGGCACCACGTAACAGCCCCCGTTGTCGTCCACGGTACGGGCCAACTCCTCCACCTCGGCGGCCGTGGAGATCAGCCCGAGGTTGTCCCGCAGCCACTGCACCAGCGAGCCGGTGACCGCGATCGCGCCCTCCAGGGCGTACGCCGGGGGTTGGTTCTTGATCTGGTAGGCGACAGTGGTGAGCAGGCCGTGCGTCGACGGGACCGGGGTGGCGCCGGTGTTGAGCAGCAGGAAGCTGCCGGTGCCGTAGGTGCACTTCGCCTCGCCCGGCTGGAAGCAGGTCTGCCCGAACAGGGCGGCCTGCTGGTCGCCGAGCGCGCTGGCCACCGGCACCCCGGCGAGCACGCCGGTGGCGGTGCCGTACACCTCGGCGGAGCAGCGGATCTCCGGCAGCATCGCCGCCGGCACGCCCATCGCGTCCAGCAACTCCGGTGCCCAGTCGAGGGTGGTGAGGTCCATCAGCATGGTCCGGCTGGCGTTTGTCACGTCGGTGACGTGCGCGCCGGTCAGCTTCCAGATCAGCCAGCTGTCCATGGTGCCGAAGAGCACCTCGCCGCGCTCCGCGCGCTCGCGCAGGCCGTCGACCTCGTCGAGCAGCCAGCGCAGCTTCGGCCCGGCGAAGTAGGTGGCCAGCGGCAGGCCGGTGCGGGCCTGGAACCGCTCCTCGCCGTACGCCGAGGCCAGCTCGCGCAGCAGCGGCCCGGTCCGGGTGTCCTGCCAGACGATGGCGTTGGCAACCGGGCGGCCGGTGGCCCGGTCCCAGACGACTGTGGTCTCCCGCTGGTTGGTGATGCCGACGGCGGCCAGCCCGGTCGCGTCGGTGCCGGCGGCCCGCAGTGCCTCGGCGACGACCTGCTGGACGTTGTCCCAGATCTCCTCGGCGTCGTGTTCCACCCAGCCGGGTCGGGGGAAGATCTGCCGGTGTTCACGCTGGGCGACGGCGACGATGTCCCCGGCCCGGTCGAAGACGATGCACCGCGAGGAGGTGGTGCCCTGGTCGATGGCGGCGACGTACTGGGGGGTCACCGCAGCACCGTACCCAAAGCGGCAGCGTGGTGCGACCGGCGTCACGCCCGGTTACGGCCCACCGCCGTCCACCGGCTGCCGCGTCGCCTACGATGTGCGAACGTGCGCGACATCGCCGTTTTCAGTGGAACCGCCCATCCCGACCTGGCTGCCGAGATCTGTGCCCACCTCGGGGTGCCGCTGCATCCGGTGCGGGTGTCCCGATTCGCGAACGACTGTCTGGAAGTGCAGTTGCAGGCCAACTGCCGGGAGCGGGACGTCTTCCTGATCCAGCCGCTGGTGCCGCCCGTGCAGGAGCACCTGGTCGAGCTGCTGTTGATGATCGACGCCGCCCGGGGCGCGTCGGCCGGCCGGATCACCGTGGTGCTGCCGCACTACGCGTACGCCCGTTCCGACAAGAAGGACGCGCCACGGATCTCGATCGGCGCCCGGCTCGTCGCCGATCTGCTCACGTCGGCCGGGGCGGACCGGGTGCTCGCGATGACGCTGCACTCGCCGCAGGTGCACGGCTTCTTCAGCGTTCCCGTGGATCACCTGCACGCGCTGCGTGAGCTGGCCACCCACTTCCGGCGCTACGACCTGAGTGACACCGTGGTGGTCTCACCCGACCTGGGTAACGCCAAGGAGGCGGCGGCCTTCGCCCGGCTGCTCGGCACGCCGGTCGCGGCCGGGGCGAAGCAGCGGTTCAGCGACGACCTGGTCAAGATCAGCGCGGTGATCGGCGAGGTGTCCGACCGGGACGTCATCGTGCTGGACGACGAGATCGCCAAGGGCAGCACGGTGATCGAGTTGATGGAGCACCTACGCGGCCTGAAGGTCCGCTCGATCCGGCTCGCCTGCACGCACGGGCTCTTCTCCGGTGACGCGTTGCAGCGGCTCAGCGACCAGGACGGCGTCCTGGAGATCGTCTGCACGAACACGGTGCCCATCCCGGCCGCGAAGCGGGTGCCCGCGCTACAGGTCCTGTCGGTGGCCCCGGCCCTGGCCGAAGCCATGCGCCGGATCCACAACGGGGAATCCGTCTCCGCGCTGTTCGCCTGAGCCGGCCGGCGCGGACGCGGGGATCAGCGCGGGGTGTGGTCGTGCTGGGCGAGGCTGGTGGTGACGCGGACGGTGGTGCCGGCGGTGCTGGTGACGACCTCCATGGCGTCGGTCAGCTCGCGGGCCAGCCAGAGGCCCCAGCCGCCGGCGGTGTCCGCCGTTGGTCGACTGCGGTCGCCCAGCCGCTGCGGACTGATCCCGTGCCCGTGGTCGGCGACCTCGCAGACCAGCAGGTCCGACTCGTGCCAGAGCCGCAGCCACCCGCGTCCGCCGCCGTGCCGCACCGCGTTGGTGATCAACTCGTTGATCGCGAGCACGAAATCGCCAAGCCGTTGGCCGGTGAGCCCGATGGCGTGCGCGCAGGAGGTGACCGAGTGTCGAATCTCGGTCACCCGGGCCTGGTCGAAGGCGTCGGCGATCAGGAGGGCAGGTTCGATGGGCACAACCGTACGCGGTGCGTGCGGATCTGCGTTCGTCATGGGCCCGTCCCGGCGGCGGATCTCGGAGTATTTCGCGGCTTTTCCACCGTACGTCAGGGTTCTCCGAACCGCACTCGCTGCTCGCCGCGCTACCGGCCGCATGTGGCATCGTACGGCCATGCCGTCGCCGCCAGGTGGGTTCGAGGTGCCGCTGTGGCGTGCGCTCGCGGTGTTCAGGCTGGCGTCCCTGGCGTACGTCTGCGTGCTCGCGGTGCGCGACGCCGACCGGTACGCCCACCCGTACGCCGTCGGCGCCCTGGTCCTGGTCATGATGACCTGGACCGGCGCGACCGCGATCGGGTACGCCCGACCGGCCTGGCGGCGCTGGCCGCTGCTGCTGGCCGATCTCGGGGTGGTGGTGGCCGTCGTGCTCGCCACCCCGTGGGTGGTCGGTCGGGCGGCGCTCGCCACCGGCGTACCCACCATGGGGGTCGCCTGGATGGCCGGCCCGGTGCTGGCCTGGGCCGTCTCCGGCGGCCGACGGCGGGGCACGATCGCCGCGCTGCTGGTTGCCGGCGCGGACCTGGCCACCCGGGAACGGATCGGCCAGTCCTCGTTCACCGGGGTGATCCTCATGCTGCTCGCCGGGGTGGTGGTCGGGCACGTGGCCCGTCTCGCGGCGGGCGCCGAGGAACGACTGCAACGTGCTGTGGAGTTGGAGGCCGCCACCCGGGAGCGGGAACGGCTGGCCCGGGGTATCCACGACTCGGTGCTCCAGGTGCTGGCGCTGGTGCAGCGGCGGGGCGCTGACCTGCCCGGCGAAGCCGGCGAGCTGGCCCGGCTGGCCGGCGAGCAGGAAGCCGCGTTGCGGGCGCTGATCGCCGGCGCCGGTCCGGCCGCTGCCGTGACCCTGGACGGACCCGACGCCGCCGCGGTGGACCTGCGGACCCTCCTCGGCCGGTACGCCTCACCGGCGGTGGCGCTCTCCGCCCCGGCCACCCCGGTGCCGCTGCCGCGCCGGGTGGCCGGAGAGTTGGCCGCCGCGACCGGCGCGGCCCTGGACAACGTGGGGCGGCACGCCGGCGGACGCGCCTGGGTGCTGATCGAGGACGAGGGGGAGACGGTGACTGTGTCGATCCGCGACGAAGGGCCGGGCATTCCGGACGGCCGGCTGGCCGAGGCCGCCGCTCAGGGCCGGCTCGGCGTGACCCAGTCGATCCGGGGTCGGGTGGTCGAGCTGGGCGGGACCGTGCGGATCGCGTCCGCCCCCGACGCTGGCACCGAGATCGAGCTGACCGTGCCCAGGGCGCAGCGGTGAACCCGACCCGGGTCATGGTGGTCGACGACCATCCGATGTGGCGGGAGGGAGTGGCCCGCGACCTGACCGAAGCCGGATTCCTGGTGGTCGCGACCAGCGGCGAGGGGCGACAGGCCATCCGGGTGGCCGCCGCCGCCCGGCCCGACGTCGTCGTTCTCGACCTGCAACTGCCGGACATCTCCGGTGTCGAGGTGATCCTGGGGCTGCGCGCGGCACTGCCCGAGGTGCGGGTGCTGATGCTCAGCGCCAGTGGCGAACAGCAGAGCGTGCTCGACGCGGTCAAGGCGGGGGCCACCGGTTACCTGGTGAAGTCGACAGCGCCCGCGGAGTTCCTCGACGCGGTCCGCCGGACCGCGGCCGGCAACGCGGTCTTCACCCCCGGCCTCGCCGGGCTCGTCCTCGGCGAGTACCGCCGGCTGGCCGCCGGGCCGGGGCAGGGCCCCGACCCGACCGGCAGCGCGGAACCGGCAACGCCCCGGCTCACCGACCGGGAGACCGAGGTGCTGCGGCTGGTGGCGAAGGGGATGTCGTACAAGCAGATCGCGCAGCGACTCGGGCTGTCGCACCGCACTGTGCAGAACCACGTGCAGAACACACTGGGCAAGCTGCAACTGCACAACCGGGTCGAGCTGACCCGGTACGCCATCGAGCGCGGCCTGGACGACTGACCCGGGTCAGACCGAGCGCGGCGGCTCCGTCTCGTGGATGGCCAACTCCTCGGCGGTCGCCCCGCCGCCAGCGGAACCGGCGTCGTACGCCACCGAGTCGGTCTCCTGGTCGGTGTGCGACCCCTCGTCCGGCTCGACCAGCCGACCCACAGTGGCGTCGGCCACCGTGCCGAGCTGACCGTGGTCGTAGAGGGAGACCGGCGAGTTCGGATCCGAGGTGGGCCCCGGGTCCATCACGTCGGCGTCCAGCTGGGCCTCCGCCGCGGCTTCCAGATTGTCCGCCTCGAAGGCGATCTTCGGGTCGATCGTTCCGGCCAGCGGGTCGTCCGCCGGGCGCTCGTAGACCTCGCGGCCGAGCTTGTAGTCCAACGACTCACCGTCGAGCTGCTCCTGGGCGGTCGTCCCGAACCGGTCCACCGCCACCGGCGTACGGTCGCCGGGGAGTTGGGCCGGGTCCGGGCCGTCCGCCTCGCGCCCGGTGAGCACGTCGTCGTTGGCGGTCGAGTCGTCATCGGCGGTGTCGGGCAGACCTTGCGCCTCGGTGTCGGACACGGGGGTCGGGTACTCGTTGTCGCGCATGTCTGATCACTACCCGCTGCCCTCCCGCCATAACCGGAGCACCGCAGGCTGTGCGTGGCGGAAACCGACACCGGTGGCGAAATACCGCATCAGCTGAGGTGCGCGGCCTCGTCCTCCGGGTGCAGCACGCACCACACGACCTTGCCGTCCGGTAGGGCGCTGCTGCCCCAGCGACGTGCCACCGTGTCGATCAGCAGCAGGCCCCGGCCGCCGACCCGGTTCGGCGGGGACAGCCCGGCGAACGTCGGCCGACGCGCGGAGTAGTCGCGCACCGCCAGGTGCAGGGTGCCGTCCCGGGGAGCCAGCCGTACCGTCATCGGGGTCCGCGCGTGCGCCACCACGTTGTTCACCATTTCGGTGATCGCGATGTTGGCCGGGTCGATCAGCATCGACATGCCCCAGCGTTGGCAGCCGGTGGTGACCAGATCACGGGCCTGCCGGGCGGCTCCCACCGCCGGGGCCAGGTCGACGGTGAGCACCGCCGCCAGCGGCGCCACCGCGGCCAACGCGTCGTCCACCGTCGGCCAGGCCGGCACACCGGCCACCATGATCGGCTCAGTCGGTGCCCCGGCGTCCACCTGCTCGGGCCGGTCGACCGCCGGGTCACACAGCAGCAGATCCACTGCGGGCCAGTCGGCGACCTCGCGGCGGACCTCGGCGAACACGGCCCGCCCAGCCGGGTCCACGACCCGCAGCCCGGTCACGTCGGCCACCACCGGGCCCGATCGGTCCCAGAGACAGGCCAGTAACGCGACGCGTACCGCCTCGGCGGAGGCGGCGTCGAGCGTACCGGTCAGCCGGACCACCGCCGACGAATCGTCGATCTCCAAAAGACAGCTCGACATGATCGCCCCATTGTGCGCGCCGGTGACGGTTCGCGCATTCGGGCGCTCGGTACCGGTCATCAAGGCGCCAACCGGGATCGGCGGTTGATCGCCGCCAGGGTGCCCACCGCGGTGCCGGCGGCGGCGAGACCGAACGCGGCGGTCATCCGCACCAACTGACGCCGTCGGCCATGCCAGCCGCCGTCCCGGTGGGCCTGCCCGTCGGCGTCAAAGACGTTGCCGCTGCTGTCCACGCGCGCGCCCGGACCGAACTGTGTGCGGTGGGCGTACCAGCCGAGGGTGCGCTCCACCAGCGCGGGCGCCAGCCGCCACTGCAGACCGAGCAGGCGGGCAGCCCCGCCGGCGTACGCCTCGCGGCGGGGCCGGCGCAGCAACCGGACGATGGTCTCGGCGACCACCTCCGGCGGGTATATCGGGGGCGGTGGCATCAGCTCCCGCCCGCTGTGGTTGGCCGTGTGCCGGAAGAACGGGGTGTCGATGGTGGCCGGCAGCACTGTGCAGACGGAGATCTGGCCGCGACCGGTGACCCGCAGCTCCTGTCGGACCGTGTCGGCCAGCCCGCGGATGCCGTGCTTGGTGGCGTTGTACGCCGACTGGTACGGCATTGCCACCTCGGCCAGCACCGAGGCGTTGTTGACAAGCACACCGCCACCGGCCGCGCCGAGGTACGGAAGAGCGGCCTTGATGCCGTGCACCGCGCCGAGCAGGTTGACCTCCAGCACCCGGCGGAACTCGGCGACCGGAATCTCGTCGAACAGACCCACAGCGCTCACTGCGGCGTTGTTCACCCAGGCGTCGATCCGGCCGAACTCGGCCGCCGCCCGATCGGCCAGCCGTTGCACCGACTCCAGATCGGTCACGTCGGTCGGCACGACAAGCGCTCGGCCGCCCAACTCCAGGCAGCGCAGCGCGACCTGGCGGAGGGCCGCCTCGCTGCGGGCGGCCAGCACGACGGCCGCACCCCGGCGGGCCAACGCGTACGCGGTCGCCGTGCCGATCCCGCTGGACGCACCAGTGATCACCACGGTCGAATCGTCGAGGCTGCGGGTCAGCGGCATTCCTGAGCGGTACCCCCGCCCAGGCCTGGTCATGCCACGTACCACTCGTCGATCTGCGTGGGAACGGCGTGCGGCGTGGAGTCAAGGTGATTGCCGTGGCGCAAGCATCGGTGGCACTCGCGGTCACTTTCCCGATCTGCCATGTTTCGACTCCCACTCCCGAGGTTAATGGGACGCTCTGAACGGGAGGACCACTGCCGAGTAAAGATCGCAGGGAGGTGACCCATGCGCGTCGGCCTCGTCTGCGCGCACGCCAGCTCATTCCGCCACGCCGAGGGCCCGCCGGTCGGCACTCGGCTGCACATCGCACGGGTCGCCGCCGAGTTGGCGGAGCGAGGTCACGACGTACGGCTGTACGAGCGCCGGGACGACCCCGGCCTGCCGGCGACGGTCGACGTCGACGGCTACCAGGTGCTCCAGGTGCCGGCCGGCCCGCCCACCCCACTACCCACCGCCAAGCTCATCCCGTACGTGACGGAGTTCGGCCGCTGGTTGGCCGACTCATGGTCCGGCGCCTGGCGGCCCGAGGTGGTGCACGGGCACTACTGGGTCGGTGGCCTGGCCGCCGCACACGCCGTTCGGGAGACCGACATCCCGGTGGTGCAGACATTCCACTCGCTCGGCGTCGAGCAGGCACGCCACCTGGGCGGCCACTACGACGGGCCGGGGGAGCGGATCACGCTGGAACGCGCGCTGACCCGGGCGGTCGACATCGCCGTCGCCCAGTCGAACGACGAGGTCGACGAGCTGACCCGGATGGGTCTGCAACGCAGCTCGGTCGCGTTGGTGCCGGCCGGGGTGGACATCAAGCAGTTCCAGCCCGACGGCGAGGCGGCACCGCGCGAACAGCGGGCCCGCATCCTCTCGGTCGGCTCACTGTCCGCCGGGCACGGCCAGGAGGACCTGATCCGGGCGATGCGACTTGTCGGTGACGCCGAGTTGGTGATCGCCGGTGGGCCGCCGGCCGACCAACTTGTCAACCATGCCGAGGCGCGGCGGCTGCGCGAGCTGGCCGAGCAGGTCGGCGTCGCCGACCAGGTACGGCTCGTCGGAGCGGTGCCGCACGACCAGATGGCCACCTGGTACCGCTCGGCGGACGTGGTCGCCTGCACGCCGCACTACTCCTCCGCCGGGCGGGTCTCACTGGAAGCGATGGCCTGCGGGGTGCCGGTGATCGGCTACGCGATGGGCGGCCTGGCCGACGCCGTCGTCGACGAGGTCACCGGCCGCCTGGTGCCCCCCGGCGACGTGCGGGCGCTCGGAGTCTCGCTGCGCCGGCTGCTCGCCGACAACGCCGGCCGATTCGCCTACGGGCACGCCGCGGTGGACCGGGTGCGCAGCAGCTACACCTGGGAGCGCACCGCCGGCGCGCTGGAGCGCCTCTACGAGCGGGTGGTGAGCCGCCGCAAGCCCGTCGAGGCCTGAGCGGCAGGTCGGGCGGTCCGGTCAGCCGGGCCGCCCGACGACGACCATGGCCCGATCGCGTCGGCGCGCCACCGATCGCTGCTGCTGCGGCTCGGCGTACCGGGTCAGCCCGATCACCGCGGCCAGGGTGACCAGGAAACCGGCAGCGGCCAGCCACTCCCGGCCCGGCCAGATCTTGTCGTTGAGCAGCAGCAGGCCGACGATCGCGGCCGGCACCGCACCGGCGGCGTCCATCGCGGCGACCGCGGCGGTCGTCGAACCGCGCTGCATGGCCAGCCCCAGCAGCAGCTGACCGACGATCGAGTGGGCGATCAGCAGATAGAACAGCGGGTGGGAGAAGAACGCCTCGGCGGACGGCGCGGACGCCAGGGGCCGGGCGGCGACCGCGGCCGAGCTGAACGCCAACCCGGCCAGCGAGCCGAGGGCCACCGAGCCGGGTGCCCCGCACAGCCGCACGGCGAAGACACCGAGCACCGCGATCACGCCGAGCGCCACCAGCAGGGCGATCGAGCCGGCGGTGCCGAGCTGCTTCGACGGGGCCGGCCGGGCGGACAGCACCAGCGCGGTGATCCCGGCGAAGAGCAGGGCCAGCAGCACCACCTCCGCCATCGGCAGCCGCCACTTCAGCACCAGCACGCCGAGGATGGCGGTCACCCCGAGCCCGGCCGCGACGCTCGCCTGCACCAGGAACAGCGGCAGGTCCCGGCGGGCCAGGAAGGCGAGCACGAATCCGCCGATCTGGCAGCCCAGGCCGATCAGGTACGTCCGGTGCCCGGCGAGACGCAGCAGCAGCCCCGGATCGAAGGTGTGGTGCACAGTGGTGCGGGCCGCGGCCACCGACTGGAGGAGGTTGGCGAAGCCGTACGCGACGATCATCGCCGCGAGAAAACACCAACCGGAGGAGACCACCTGGCGAGGATAGAGGTTGGCGGGGGTCAGCGCTCGGCTGGTCGATCGAGCCGGCTGAGGATGTCGGCGTGCAGCACACCGTTGGTGGCCACCACGCTGCTGTCGGTGCCCGGCGCGCCGGCCGGAGCCGGTCGACCCCGTAGATCCGTGACCGTGCCACCCGCCTCGGTGACGATCGGCACCAGCGCCGCCACGTCCCACAGTGACAACTCCGGTTCGACCATCACCTCCAGTGCGCCCTCGGCCAGCAGCATGTAGCCGTAGAAGTCGCCGTACGCCCGACTGCGCCACGTGGCCCGCATCAGGTCCAGCATCGCGTCGAGCCGCCCGGCGCGCTCCCACCCGTCGAGCGACGAGTAGCAGAAGCTGGCATCCGCGATCTCGTGCACGGCGGACACCCCGATCCGCTCGCCGGCGGCGGGGCCCGGACCGGCGTACGCGCCCGCGCCCGCGCTCGCCCACCAGCGCCGGCCCAGCGCCGGTGCGGACACCACGCCGACCGCCGGCCGGTCACCGTCGTAGAGCGCGATCAGGGTGGCCCAGACCGGCACGCCCCGGACGAAGTTCTTGGTGCCGTCGATCGGGTCGATGATCCACCGACGGCCGTGCGGGGCGCTGGCCGGCTGCGCGCCGTACTCCTCGCCGAGCAGCCCGTCGGTCGGCCGCTCGGCGGTCAGCAGGGCGCGGATCTCCCGCTCCACGGCGGTGTCCGCGTCCGAGACCGGGGTCAGGTCGGGCTTCGCCTCCACCCGCAGGTCGAGCGCGCGGAACCGGGCCGTGGCGATGGCGTCGGCCCGGTCGGCGAGCAGGTGGGCGAGGGCGAGGTCGTCGGCGTACCCGGTCATGCCGGCAACCTAGCCGACGCCCGTGGGCTCACTCGTCGGGGCCGCGCCGGTCACCCTCGCCGGGCCCGCGCTGGTCGCTCTCGCCGCGCGCGTCACCGTCGCCGGAGCGGGAGGCGAGCAACCGGCGGTACGAGGCCAGCCGGCGCGGGTCGGCCTTGCCGGCGGCCACCCAGGCGTCCAACCCGCAGGCGGCCTCGTCGGCGGTGTGCTGGCAGTTGGGCGGGCAGTCGACGGTGCCCTCGACCAGGTCCGGGAAGCCGTGCAACAGGCTGTCGGCCGAGACGTGCGCCAGCCCGAAACTGCGGATCCCGGGAGTGTCGATGATCCAGCCGGGATCGGTGTCGACGCCCGGCACCGGTGGCAACCGCAGCGCCACCGCGCTGGTGGAGGTGTGCCGGCCACGGCCGATCGCGCTGACCACGCCGACCGCGCGCAGAGCGTCCGGGACGAGGCGGTTGACAAGTGTCGACTTGCCCACCCCGGAGTGCCCGACCAGCACCGACACCCGGCCGCTCAGCAGCGCGCGGAGCGCGCCCAGGTCGGAGTCGGGACGGTTGAGCACGTACGGCAGCTCCAACTCGGTGTAGTAACCGAGCACCTCCTCCGGCCCGGCCAGGTCGGCCTTGGTGAGGCAGAGCAGCGGCTCGACGTCCGCGTCGTACGCGGCCACCAGGCAGCGATCGATGAACCCGGTGCGCGGCGGCGGGTCGGCCAGCGCGCTGACGATCACCAGCTGGTCGGCGTTTGCCACCACCACCCGTTCCAGCCGGCCCTCGGCGGTGGTCTCGTCGTCGTCAGCGGTGCGGCGCAGCACCGAGCGGCGCTCGGCGATCCGGACGATCCGGGCGAGAGCGCCCTCCGCCCCGGACGTGTCCCCGACCAGGCTGACCCGGTCGCCCACCACCACCGACTTGCGGCCCAGCTCGCGAGCCCGCATCGCGGTCACCGTGGGCAGCTCGGCCCCCACCACGCCGCGCTCGGCCCCGGCCAGCACGCACTGGTAGCGCCCCCGGTCGACGGCGATGACGAAGCCGTCCACCGCGTCACTGTGCTGGGGTCGGGTGCGCGTACGCGGGCGCGACGACTTCCCGGGTCGGACCCGTACGTCGTCCTCGTCGTACTCCCGCCGCTTGGTCGCCAGGACCTGTCCTCTTCTCGCGTCAGCTCTTGCCGGTCACCATCGCTGACCATAGTGCCGGGAACTCGGGCATGGTCTTCGAGGTGCACCCCACGTCGTCCAGCTCGATGCCGGGAACGGCGAGCCCGGCCACCGCGGCGGCGTGCGCCATGCGGTGGTCGTGGTAGGTGCGGAAGACCCCGCCGCGCAGTGGGCGGGGCCGGATCTCCAGCCCGTCCGGTGCCTCGGTGAGGTCCGCACCGAGCGCTGTGAACTCGCGCGCGAGCGCGGTCAGCCGGTCGGTCTCGTGGCCCCGGATGTGCCCGACGCCGGTGAACACCGACGGCGAGTCGGCCAGCATGGCCAGCGCGGTCAGCGCCGGGGTCAGCTCGCTGACGTCGGAGAGGTCGGCGGTCAGGCCGTGCACCACGCCGGTGCCCCGCACCGTCAGCCCGTTGGTGGAGAGGGTGACCTCGCCGCCCATCCGCTGTAGCAGCGAGCGGAGCTGCTCGACCGGCTGGGCGCTGCTGTGCGGCCAGCCCTGCAGGGTCACCTCACCGCCGGTGACCAGGGCGGCGGCGAAGAACGGCACAGCGCCGGAGAGGTCTGGCTCGATCTCCCAGCCGCGCCCGGTGAGCGGGCCGGGCTCGACGGTCCACACGTCGGAGGTGCTGTCGTCGACGGCCGCGCCGGCGGCCCGCAGCATCCGCACCGTCATCCGGAGGTGCGGCGCGGAGGGCACCGGAGGGCCGACGTGCCGCACCACGACGCCCCGGTCGAAGCGTGCGGCGGCCAACAGCAGGCCGGAGACGAGCTGGCTGGAGGCGGAGGCGTCGATCACCACCTCGCCCCCGGTGATCCGGCCGGAGCCGAACACGGTCAGCGGCAGGCTGCCCGTGCCGGTGACGTCGATCCGGACGCCCAGCGAGCGCAGTGCGCCGACCAGCGGGCCGAGCGGCCGGGTGCGAACGTACGGGTCGCCGTCGAAGGTGACCGGCCCGTCGGTCAGCCCGGCCACCGGCGGCACGAACCGCATCACGGTGCCGGCCAGGCCCACGTCGACGTGGGCCGGGCCGACAAGCGGGTGCGGCCGGACCAGCCAGCGCTCGTCGTCGCTTATCGAGACGTGCGCGCCCATCGCCCGCAGGCCGGCGGCCATCAACTCGGTGTCGCGGGCCCGCAGCGGCTCGGCCAGGGTCGACGGCCCGGCGGCCAGCGCGCTGAGCACCAGGGCACGCGCGGTCATCGATTTGGACCCGGGCAGGCGCAGCGTCGCCGCCACCGGGTTGGACGCGGTCGGTGCGCTCCACGGCTGTGGCGGCCGGGTCGCGGTCAGATTCCCCACGGTTACATTCTGCCGTGTTGGCCGGCCGGCGGCGGGAAGCGGTGGTCGTACTCCCGGTTGGCGGGACAGCCGGCGGGGCCGGGACGCGTTAGCGTGTGGTCCATGTGCGGCAGGTACGCGACGACCCGGAGTTCCGGTGAGCTGAGCGCGCTGTTCGAGTCGTCCGACGACACCGACGGCCTGCTCCGACCGGATCACAACGTCGCGCCGACCGACCCGGTGCCGCTGGTCCGGGTCAGCCCCGAGGGGCACCGCAGTCTCGGTGTCGGTCGCTGGGGTCTGCTGCCGCACTGGTCCCGGTCTCCCGCCGGGGCGGCCCGCATGATCAACGCGCGGTCGGAGACGGTGGCCACCAGCCGGGCGTACGCCGGGTCGTTCTCCCGTCGCCGCTGCCTGGTCCCGGCGGACGGCTGGTACGAGTGGATCCGTCGGCCTGACGGTGGGCGACAGGCGTACTACCTGACGCCCCGCGACGGCTCGGTGCTCGCCCTGGCTGGCATCTGGTCGGTCTGGCAGTCCGAGGCCGACACCCGGCTCACCTTCAGCGTGCTGACCACCGCGGCGCTCGGCGATCTGGCCGAGGTGCACGACCGGATGCCGGTGCTGCTGTCGCCCGAGCGCTGGTCGTCGTGGCTGGCGCCGACCGACGAGCCGGAGCGGCTGCTCGTCCCGACGTCGGCGGAGCGGCTCGCCGGGTTGGAAATCCGGCCGGTCGGGGCGGCGGTGGGTGACGTCCGCAATGACGGACCGCGATTGACCGCCCGGGTGTCGGTGGAGCCAGCGGTGACGCCGCAGGAGTTGACCCTGTTCTGAGACCGACCGATGCACATCGTCAGGCGCCGATTTGCCAGGATTGCGCGCGATTCGTCTCCTGGCCGTTCAGTCATGTTCCCGGCAGACCCTTGTCTCGGTGTTGTGAAGTGCGATAGAACACAGCGCCGGTAGTGGCTGTCGATTCGCACGGGGCGGACGACGTCCACCGATCTTGCCGGTCCCACGGGGGAGGTGGGTGGATGACACGGGCGCGTATGCCTCGCCCGCACGAGGTGGCTGCGGCGCGGCGAGATCCGCGACTGCTGCGGGCCGTGCGGGAACGGCAACAGGACGACGCGTGGCGCACCAGAGGCACCTGTCAGAGCGTCGATCCGGAGACATTCTTTCCGGCACCGAACGAACCGGCGGACGCCGCCGTCGCGCTGTGCCGCAGTTGCGACGTACAGGGGTCCTGCCTGGCCTGGGCCCTCGACGTCGGTGACTGCCACGGCGTCTGGGGTGGCACCACACCCCGCGAGCGGCGGGCGATGCTTGTCGCCTGGCGGGGCGAGGTCGATCCGGACCCGGGCGCCGTCGACGACGCCGGCCCGCCGGTGCGGGACCGGTTGCTCACCCTGGTCCCGTTGAGCTGATCAGCCACCCGGCCCGCACCCGTCGCCGGCCAGGCGGCGCAGAATGGGTCGGTGCTGCCCAGCGACGAGATCGACACACCGCGTGGTCCGGCGCGGATCGACACCGACCTGCCGCCCGGTCCGGCCACCGCCCTGTTCGTGCTCGGGCACGGCGCGGGCGGCAGCGTCGACGCCCCTGACCTGCTCGCGGTCCGGGACGCGGCGGTCGCGGCCGGCCTGGTGGTGGTCCGGGTGACCCAGCCCTACCGGGTTGCCGGTCGACGCGCGCCGGCACCGGCAGGTCAGCTCGACGAGGCCTGGACGGCGGTGCTCGCCGTGCTGCGTGACCGGCACGCGGACGTGCCGACGGTGCTGGTCGGTGGCCGTTCCAGTGGCGCTCGGGTGGCCTGCCGCACGGCCGGTGCGGTGGGTGCGGCCGGTGTGGTCGCGTTGGCCTTTCCGCTGCACCCACCCGGGCGGCCGGAGCGCTCGCGGGCCGCTGAACTGGACACCGGCCTGCCGACGCTTGTCGTCAACGGCGACCGGGACCCGTTCGGGACACCGGAGCCGGGGCCGACCGTGCAGGTGGTGACCCGTCCCGGGGAGACGCACGACCTGCGGCGGGATCCGGCCGGCACCGCCGCCCTCGTCCGCGACTGGCTGCGCGCCCAGGGCTGGGCGCCCGACTGATCCGGTCGACCCCCGGCTCGCCCGGGCGACCGTTTCCGGTGCCGGGCGCGGGTCGTTGCATCCGATGGTGCCGCCGGCCCGATCCGGACCGGCGACACCAGTCCTCCCAGGCCCTTCCTGGTCCCAGCGCCGGCCGCCGTCGGGGCCGGGACCAGGAATGGGGAGGCCAGCCGGAATGCCCCAGTGGTCATCTCGCGTTACTAACCCCGGACGACTTTTCTGCGAGGGGGGTGACCGGTGCCGACCGAGACACGAAGCCTGGAACGGGACGAGCGGGACGCCCGGCAGCTGAAGCGGCTGCTGGATGCTCCGGAGTGGCCCGCGACGGTGGGACCGGGCGGGGCGGGTGCGGTGAGCACTGGCACACCGGCCGGAAGTGAATCTGCGGGCAGGTCCGTGCGCGTATCCTCGGCGGGAAAGCATCCGACGCGAGGGGATGTGCGGTTGACCACCGAGAAGACGGACGAGCGCAGGGCCCGATTCGAGCGGGACGCGATGCCATTCGTCGATCAGCTCTACGCTGCTGGGCTGCGGATGACACGCAACCCGGCGGATGCCGAGGACCTGGTCCAGGAGACGTACCTGAAGGCGTACGCGGCCTTCCACCAGTTTGAGCAGGGCACGAACCTGAAAGCCTGGCTCTACCGGATCCTGACCAACACCTACATCAACTCCTACCGCAAGCGGCAGCGCCAGCCGATCCAGGCGCCCACCGAGGAGATCACCGACTGGCAGCTTGCCGAGGCCGAGTCGCACACCTCCAGTGGGTTGCGCTCCGCCGAGACGGAGGCACTGGACCGGCTGCCGGACAGCGACGTCAAGGAGGCCCTCCAGCAGTTGCCGGAGGAGTTCCGCCTCGCCGTCTACCTCACCGATGTCGAGGGCTTCTCCTACAAGGAGGTCGCGGACATCATGGGCACGCCGATCGGCACTGTGATGTCGCGTCTGCACCGGGGCCGTCGTAATCTGCGCAAGTTGCTTGAGCGCTACGCCGGGGAGCGGGGCTTCAGTGCGGCCCGCTCGTCCAAGGGCTCGACCGCTGCCGCCGGCCGGGAGGTGTGACGTGAGCTGTGGGGAGCCGCACGAGACGGATTGCCGCGAAGTCCTCGCGGAGGTCTACCTCTACCTGGATCTGGAGTGCGCCGACGAGCGACGTTCGCTGATCCGGCACCACCTGGACGAGTGCGGGCCCTGCCTGCGTGAGTACGGGCTCGAGCAGGAGGTGCGGGCGTTGGTGGCTCGGTGCTGCGGCAACGAGACCGCCCCGGACGAGCTGCGCGAGCGACTGCGGGTCAAGCTCACCGAGCTGGTGGTCTTCGAGACAAGTGATTCCCGCGAGCTGGCCGACTGAGCGTCGGCGCGGCACAGCGTCAAGACCGGTGGCCCGGGTCGTTGTCGACCCGGGCCACCGGTGTACCCGGCGTCGGCCGGGTCGAGCTGATCGGTGACGGGCCGTCGGCCCGTCGACCCGTTCAGGAGTTGGGACGCTTGCCGTGGTTCGCGGCGCTCTTCTTACGAGCCTTCTTCTTCCGGGACTTCTTCGCCATGCTGACCTCCTCGTGATTGGGGCGGATCCGTGCTGCCCACGACCTCGGCGTCGGTGCACCCACCGGCGGCCCGGCAACGGGTCCGACCCGCTGATGGTAGTGCGGTCGACACCCGCCGCCTTTCCCCGGGGCGGGTGCGCCATCCCGGCCGTGCCGCTGCGCGTCCACCGGCGGACGTCGCATGATTGGATACGTCGGCAGGCACATCGCGAAAAGGGAGGGCCCGGACATGGCCGAGGAGATCCGCGCCGAGATGGTGGCTAACGTCTGGAAGGTCGTCGCCACGGCAGGTGACACCGTGGCCGAGGGCGACACCCTGGTGATCCTTGAGTCGATGAAGATGGAGATCCCGGTCGTCGCCGAGTCCGATGGCGTGATCGAGCAGCTCGCGGTCCACGAGGGCGACGTCGTGCAGGACGGCGACCTCATCGCGGTGATTGCTTGACCGGGGTGCGGGTCCGTCCGGCCGAGCCGGCCGACTTCCCGGCGGTGGCCCGGCTGACAGTGGCCGCGTACGAGGCGGACGGCCAGCTCAAGGGCGAGCACGGGTACGGCGAGGTGTTGGCCGATGTGCCGACCCGGGCTGCCAGCGGCGCGGTGCTGGTCGCGGTCGACGAGGTGACCGGGGCGGTGCTCGGCTCGGTGACCTTCGTGCTGCCCGGCACCCCGTTCGCCGAGCTGTCCGGGCCGGGCGAGGCGGAGTTCCGGATGCTCGCTGTCGACCCGGGCGCCCAGGGGCGAGGTGTCGGTGCGGCGCTGGTGGAGGCGTGCGTCGAGCGTGCGGCCGGGCTGGGCTGCAAGGCGCTGGTGATCTGCTTCCGGGCCGGGCTGGCCGACACGGCGTACCGGCTCTACTCGCGGCTCGGGTTCGTCAGTGCGCCGGAGAAGGACTGGTCGCCGATGGCGGGCGTGGACCTGCTCGGCCTGCGACTGGAGCTGACCGGCGGCTGACCGCCGGGCACGGTCAGACCAGGCCGGTCGTGGCGCCGCCCCGGTCCGAGGCCGTGGCGTCGTCGGCCTCGGTGCCGATGGCGGCCAGCAACTCGTCGGCCACCTCCAGGGCGAGCTTGCGGCGTTCGTCGTCACTGATGTGCGGCGCGCGGACCGCGAACCAGCTGGTGTGCACCGCGAACAGGGACAGCGCGGCGCGCAGTTGGGCGGCGGGGGAATCGTCGCCCCGGCAGAGCGCGTCGGCAAGCGCCAACATCCGACCGCGCATCTGTTGGCCGGCGGAGAGGCTCTTGAGCGCGGTCTGGTTCTGCTCGAAGAAGCGCATCACCGACGGCTGGGTGCCGTCGAACATCGTGTCCGCGTATCGGGAGATCAGCTCGCGGCGGGTGGCCAGGGTGGCGGGCTGCGTCCCGGCCCAGGCGGTCAGCGCGTCCATCCGCTCCAGTCGGTCCTCGACGAAGCTGGCGACGATGTCGTCCTTGCTCTTGAAGTGGTAGTAGAGCGCGGCCTTTGTGACGTTGAGGCGCTCGGCGATCTCCCGCAGCGAGGTCTTCTCGTAGCCCTGCTCGGTGAAGAGTTCGAGTGCGACGGCCTTGATCCGCTCCCGCGTCCCGCCTGTGCTCTCCCTCACTCACGCCCCCCTATTGGCTTGACCGTGCTTCCTACCCAACTTACCGTGCGGCTAGTAAGGTGACTAGCCGGGCGGCAAGTAAGTAAGGAATCCTCGGGGGGAGCTTACCCATGACTCAGGCAACCCAGGCCGGAGTACGACCCAACAACATCCGGGTCGTGCTGTTCGGGCTGATGATCGCGATGATGCTCGCGATGCTCGACAACATGATCGTCAGCACCGCGCTACCGCGGATCGTCGGCGAGTTCGGCGGCCTCAACCACTTCACCTGGGTGGTCACCGCGTACGTTCTGGGCACCACCGTCTCCACCCCGATCTGGGGCAAGCTCGGTGACCTCTACGGCCGCAAGTCGGTCTTCCTGACCTCCGTCGTCGTCTTCATCGTCGGCTCGGCCCTCTGTGGCATGGCCGGCTCCGGGATGCTCGGCGGCCCGCAGGACGGCATGGTCCAGCTCATCGCCTTCCGGGCCGTGCAGGGCCTCGGTGCCGGTGGGCTCATGGTCGGCGTGATGGCAATCATCGGTGACCTGGTCCCGCCCCGCGAGCGTGGGCGCTACCAGGGCATGATCGCCGGCATCATGGCCATCGCCATGGTCGCCGGCCCGCTGGCCGGTGGCTTCATCACCGACCACCTCTCCTGGCGCTGGGCGTTCTACGTGAACCTGCCGCTGGGTGGGGTCGCGCTGCTCGTGCTGATCACCACGATGCACCTGCCGAAGTACCGCACCGAGCACCGGATCGACTGGCTCGGCGCCGGTCTGCTCTCGGTGGGCATCACCGGGATCGTGCTCATCACCACCTGGGGTGGCAACGAGTACGACTGGACGTCGCCGCAGATCCTCGGCCTGGTGGTCCTGGCTGTTCTCGCGTTGGTGGCGTTCGGCCTGGTCGAGCGCCGGGTAACGGAGCCGATCCTGTCGCTGAAGCTCTTCACCAACCGCAACTTCGCGCTGATCTCGTTGATCGGCTTCCTGCTCGGCTTCGCGATGTTCGGCGCGATGAACTTCCTGCCGCTCTACCAGCAGACCGTGCAGGGGGCGTCGGCGACGAACAGTGGCCTGCTGCTGCTGCCGCTGATGTTCGGCATGCTTGTCGTCTCGCTTGTCGTCGGCCGGGCGATCACGAAGACCGGCAAGTACCGGGCGTACCCGATCATCGGTGGCGTGGTGATGACCACGGGTATGGCGCTGCTGTCGATGCTCGACACCGACACCAGCAAGCTGATGTCCTCGCTGTACATGGTCGTGCTCGGCGCCGGTATGGGCTTCCTCATGCAGACCTCGATGCTGATCGCGCAGAACAGCGTGGAGCAGAAGGACCTCGGGGCGGCCAGTGGCGCGGCGACGTTCTTCCGGTCGATCGGCGGCTCGTTCGGCATCTCGCTGTTCGGCGCGATCTTCGCGAACCGGCTCGCCGACTCCGCCGCCGGCGCGGCCTTCGATGGCGGCGGCGAGGGTGGCGGGATGGACCTGGCGAAGCTCAAGGAACTGCCCGCCCAGGCGCGTGAGCTGGTGCTCGGCGGTCTCGCCGACTCGATCTCGCACGTCTTCCTGTGGGCGGTGCTGTTCACCGTCGCGATCCCGGTGCTCGCCTGGTTCATCAAGGAGATCCCGCTGCGTACCGCCAACGAGGCACCGCCGCAGGCCACCCCGGAGGAGGAAGCCGAGGTCGCCCTCGGCAAGGCAGCTCCGGTCGCCTGACCCGACATCCGCACCGCACGCCGCGTCGCCCCGTCCGGGTCGGCGCGGCGTGCGCCGTTTTCCCGCGACCGCGCGCCTAGTGGGCGCGGGCGCCGCGCAGGCGCTGCCAGAGGCGGCGGAGCGGGTTACGGGGGCGGGGGAGTTGGGGCGAGAGCCTGCCAAGCAGTTCGGTGGCCAGTGCCGCGGTGGCCTTGTCCAACTCCGGGACGGCGAGCGCCAGGTGGGCAAGCGAGATGGCGATCGGGACCGGCCGGGCCCGCGCGACGACGGCCGCGTCGGCGAGCCGCTCCGCCACCACCCGCGCCACGTCCGACCGTACCGAGGGATCCACCCAGGCGGCCGTGACCAGGGCGAACAGCGCCGCCTCGGTGACCCAGTCCTCGACGTCCCAGATCAGGTCGAGCAGCACGCGGCGCCGGGTCGAGCCCTCCCACGGCTCGTCGGTGCGGTGGTGCAGCAGCCCCAGGCAGGCCCACACCTGCACGCCGCGGACCCAGATCGACGGATCGTGGGCGGCCAGCAGCCGACCCACCGCGTTGGCCGGCGCCGCCGGCGGGTGCACCAGCAGGCCGAGCAGGTCCGCCACCTCGAGGCCGGCGAGGCCCACCGCAGCGTCGTACGCCGCCGGGGGGTGCGGCCACGCCGGGTGGGCGAGCTGACCGATCCGTTCGACCGCCGTCGCCGAGGGCGCCGGCAGCGCGGGCGTGGGGACGTTGTCCGCGTAGTGCCACAACCGCTGGGCGGACGCCCGCCGGGGCTCGCGCGGGTCCGGCTCCGCCGAGCCGACGACGTCGATCCGCAGCCCGGGGGCGGTGGACGTCGCCGTCCGGACGGCGCTCGGCGGGGCTGCGGCGGACAGGCGTACGGCGCTGCCGGAACCGTTGTCGTCATCGGCCACCGCCTGGCGCATCGCGTCGACCAGGGGGCCGCCGGCCGGGGTCAGTTGGCCGAGCCAGGGTCTGCCGCGGCAGCACTGGGCCAGGTCACCATGCTCGTGGCTGTCGTCGGGGTGGTCGCGGACGAAGTCGGCGAGCGCGACCAGGTGGGCCAGGTCGCCGTCGCGCAGGTGCCGCAGCCGGTGGGCGGTGTGCACCGCGCAGTCGAAGGACGGGTCGCGCGCCAGCGCCCGCTCGGTCCACTCCAGCGCCTCGTCCAACCGGCCGATCTCGGCCAGGGTGCCGGCGATGTCCGCGTAGATCGCCAGGTCGTCGGGGTCCAGCTCGACGGCCCGACCGAGGGCGGCGAGGCCGTCGCGGGTCCGGCCCGCGCTGCGGTACGCGTACCCGAGCCAGACCTCGCCCATCTTCGAGGGTTGCGCGCGTACCCCTCGGGTGGCCCAGCGCACCGCCAGCGCGGCCTCACCGAGACGCCGGGCCAGCGCGGACGCTGCGCCCAGCAGCAGGCCGTACTCGGGGTGGACGGTGGCCGCGTTGCGGGCCAGCGTGAGGTACGGCGTGAGGGCGCCCCGGTCGACCCGCGGCACCGGGTCCGGCAGCGCGGCGCAGACCTGCATGAGGATCCGGGCGATGTGCTCCGGCTCCAGCCGTTCGGCCAGCTCGGGCGCGGTGACCCAGGGAACGCCCGCCCACTGGGTGCCGGGCGCGTACGCGGTCGCCGCGGCCAGCAACTCCAGCCCCTCGGCGGGGCGGCCGGCGGTGGCGAGCAGGTGGGCGCGGGCGACGACAGCGCCCACGAAGGTGTGGTGGTTGATCGGGAAGAGGCCGAGGCCACCGCCGCTGGCCGCGGCGAGCCGGGCCAGCGTCTCGTGCACCTCCGGGAGGGTGGGGGCCCGCGCCAGCGCGCCGGCGAGGTGGCCGGCGGCGTGGTGCAGGTCGCCCTCGTCGAGTGCCAGCCGGGCCAGCGCCAGCTCCTCCGTCGCGGAGAGCGCGGGGTCGTCCGTTCCCTCGGGCACGTCGTCCTCTCGTCGCTGGGCTAGGCCGGGTGCAGCACGCCAAGCTTAGTTGATATTGAGATCAACTGGTGATCATCTGCGCACTCCTGCTCGTTCGATTGCTGAGACACGGTAAAAAGTGCAAGACTGAGCAAGAATCGCGCGGCAATCGCGCAGGGGGAGGGGTTTTCGTGACACGTGCAGGGGCCGGCATGGCCGCCGACATCGACGAGCAGCCGGCTGGCTACGCGCGCCTGCTCTCGGCCGCCAACGCCGCCGAGATCGCCCGGGTGGCGGCGGTCATCGCCGAACGTCGCCCACGGCACGTGGTCTTCACCGCCCGGGGCACCTCCGACCACGCGGCCCTCTACGGGGCGTACCTGACCGAGATCCGGCTCGGCCTGCCCGCCGGGCTCGCCTCGCCCAGCGTCGTCACCCTGTTCGGAGCCCGCCCCGACCTGTCCGACGCGCTGGTCGTCGGGGTCAGCCAGAGCGGCGGCTCACCCGACCTGGCCGAGGTGCTGCGCGCCGCCCGCGCGTCCGGCGCGCTGACCCTCGCTGTGACAAACGCGCCAGATTCGCCGCTGGTGGACGTGGCCGAGCTGAGCGTCGACATCGCCGCCGGGCACGAGCGGGCCGTGGCCGCCACCAAGACGTACACAGCCGAACTGCTCGCCCTGCTGATGCTGGTGGAGGGGATCCGGGCCGGCGACGGCGTGCTCCCCGCGGCCGAACGGGAGGCGCTCGACGCGCTGCCCGAATTGGCCGCCCGCACCCTGGCCGACGACACCCCGGCCCGGCTCGCGCCGCGCTACCGGTTCGCCCGCCAGTTGGTCACCACCGGCCGGGGGTACGCCTACCCGACCGCCCGGGAGGCGGCGCTGAAGCTGATGGAGACCTCGTACCTGCCGGCGCTCGCCTTCTCCGGCGCCGACCTGCTGCACGGCCCGCTCGCGATGACCGATCCGGAGGTCCCGGTGCTCGCCGTGGTCGGCTCCGGGCCGGGGGGACGCTCGATGGGCGAGGTGCTGCCCCGCCTCGGCGAACGCCGCGCCGACGTCGTGGTGGTCGGCTCCGCCGACGTGCCGGGCGCCACCCGGCTGGCCGTCCCCGAGGTCGACGAGCGGTACGCCCCGCTGCTGGACATCCTGCCGTTGCAGCGGTTGGCGCTGGCCCTGGCGCTCACCCGAGGTGAGGACCCGGACGCGCCACGCGGGTTGAAGAAGGTCACCGCGACGATGTGAGGGGTGGCGTGGCACCCTGGTCACCGTGTCCACGCTGCGCGACCTCGCCGAGGAGCACACCCATCTCCGTCCGGCCGACATCGACCACCTGCACCGCATCGCCGGCGACTGGCAACTGCTCTCCGATCTCTCCTTCGCTGACCTGCTGCTCTGGGTGCCGGTCGACGCCGACGGCACGTTCCTCTGCGTCGCCCAGGTCCGCCCGACCACCGCACCCACCGCGTACCAGGACGACCAGGTGGGGCGGATCGTCGGCGGGCCGGAGGTGGCCCACCTCGGGGTGGCGTACTCCCAGGGCCGGATCTGGCGGGAGGGCGACCCGGTCTGGTACGGCGACGTGCCGGCCCGGCACGAGGCGATCCCGGTCCGGTTGCGGACCGCCGAGGGGGAGGCCGGCGAGGTGATCGCCGTGGTGGGGCGGGACACCAACCTCTCCACCGCCCGTACCCCGAGTCAGCTGGAGCTCAACTACCTGACCACTGCCGACGACCTGGCACAGATGATCGCGGACGGCACCTTCCCGCCGCCGCGGCACCCGGGCGAGACCACCTCCGCGCCCCGGGTCGGCGACGGCCTGGTCCGGCTCGATGCCGGCGGCAAGGTCACCTACGCCAGCCCGAACGCGCAGTCCGCGTACCGCCGGTTGGGCTACGCCTCCCACCTGGTGGGCGAGGACCTGGCCGCGCTGCACCGCCGGCTGGCCGGCGATCCGCTGGACGGCACCGAGGCGGCGAACGGCATCCTGGCCGCCCTGCGCGGCGAGGCGCCACCGCGCCGGGAGATCGACGCCCGCGGCGCCACGATGCTCACCCGAGCGCTGCCACTGATGCCCGCCGGGGTGCCGATCGGCGCGCTCGTGCTGGTCCGGGACATCACCGAGGTTCGCCGCCGGGATCGAGCGCTGATCACCAAGGACGCGACGATCCGGGAGATCCACCACCGGGTGAAGAACAACCTCCAGACCGTCGCCGCGCTGCTGCGGTTGCAGGCCCGCCGGGTGGCCATGCCGGAGGCGCGCGTCGCGCTGGAGGAATCGGTCCGCCGGGTCGCCTCGATCGCCCTGGTGCACGAGACGCTCTCCATGTCCAGCGACGAGGCGGTCGAGTTCGACGGCATCGTGGACCGGGTGGCCAGCGCGGCGACCGAGGTCGCGGCGACCGAGGTGAGCGTCGGCATGCGTCGACGGGGCAGCTTCGGTGTGCTGCCGGCGGAGATCGCCACCTCGCTGGTGATGGTCCTCAACGAGTTGCTGCTCAACGCCGTCGAGCACGGCTTCCCGCCGGCCGACGAGGCGGAGGAGACCTCCGCACCGGCCGCCACGGGCATGGTGCCGGTCGTCGCCCCCGAGAGCGATCCGTCGGTCCGACCCGAGGTGGTGGTCTCGGCGCACCGGTTCCGCAAGATGCTGCACGTATCGGTGACCGACAACGGGCGCGGGCTGCCGCCGGGCTTCGACGCGGAGCAGGCCAGCCGGCTCGGTCTCCAGATCGTCCGGGCCCTGGTCACCGGGGAGTTGCGCGGCACCATCGAGCTGCGGGCCGGGGCCACCGGCGGCACCGAGGCGGTGCTTGTCGTCCCGCTGGCCCGCAGCGCCCACGACGGCCGTTCACAGGCCTGACCGCCGCCCGCCGCCGCCGCCCGCGACGCATCGCGTCCGAGCGGTCCTGTCCTTTCGAGCGATATACCTGTGAGTCATAAATATGACTCACAGGTATATCGCCTACCGAGGTGGTAGCGGTCCGACGGCTGGCGAAGCCACCGGCCGTAGCTTTCGCCGGTCTGGCCGGTCGATCCGAGGCGCCGGGCGGGAAGACCGGCCTCAACCGGCCGCTGTCAGCGGGTCAGAGGGTCAGCGGTCGGGGCGGCTGGTCAGCAGGGCGACGGTCAGGCCGGGGCGCGGCCAGACCTGGGCGACGGCGAAGTCGGCCCGCAGGGCGTCGCCCTTGGCGCCGGTCACGGCAGCCAGCGGCTCGGCCTGCCGACCGGCGACCACCAGCCACACCCGTGTCGTACCGGCCAGGCACTGCGCCGGCTGCGGGCACTCGGCCGCCCACAGGTCGCCCCTGCGGACCTCGTCCTCGGTGACCAACACGTCCCGTGGTGGGTCGTCGAGGTGGTACTCGATGCCGAGGTCGAGGAAGAGCCAACTCTGCCGGGGCGAGTAGACCACCGCGTCGCCCGGCCGCTGACCGTCGGCGATCACCCGCGCCGCGCCCGCGTAGTCCACCGGCGCGCTGCGCGGCCATTCATGGGTGCGCCGCAGCGCCGCCTGGTCGGGAAGGCCGAGCAACCCGGCCAGGACCACCACGGCGAGCGCGGCCGGCACGGCCACCGCGGCCAACGCCGCGCCCGCCAGCAGGCAGGCGAAGGGCACCACGAAGACCAGGTACCGGGGCACCCACAGCGGTACGACCTCGCCGGCGGCGAACAGCAGCAGCACGGGCAGCAGCACCGCGCTCACCGGCAGCAGGGCACGACGCCCGAGCCGGGCCGCGCCCAGCGCGGCGACCCCGACCAGCAGGCCGCCCACCACGCTGCTCTGGGCCACGCCACCGGGCAGCGCGCTCAGGTCGTCCAACCTCACCAGGCTGACCCAGTTCAGCTGCCGGGACCGCTGGGCCCGGGCCTTGAGCAGCAGCGGAGCGACAAGCAGCGCGACCGGCACCACGGCGACCACCCACCGCCACACCCGCCGGTCCCGCTCGCCGGTGAGACGGTCCCGGTTGGCGACGCCGGCCACGGTCGGGCCGCGCCACCAGGCGAGCAGGACGACCAGACCGTGCGCGGCGAGCAGGGTCAGCGCGATCAGGTGGATGAGCCCGAGAGCGGCGACGGCGGCGGCGTACCCGGCCCAGCGGGCCCAGCTCGGCCGGCGCAGGGCGGCCACCAGCAGCAGGGTGGCGAGCACCGCGAGCATTGTCGCCAACGCGTACGGGCGAGCCTCCTGCCCGTAGCGGGACGTGCCGGGAAGGACCGCGAACAGCAGCCCGGCGAACAGGCCGGTGCGCCGGTCGACGAGCCGCGCCCCGAGCACGGCGAGCAACCCGGCCGCCACGGTCATCGCCAGCACGGCCGGTGCGCGCAGGGCGACCGTGGAGTTGCCGACGATCGCGGTCCAGCTGTGCATCAGCAGGTAGTAGGGCCCGGTGGCGGCGTCGATGGTGCCGGCCAACCGAGCCAGGTCCTCGGGCGACCGGCTGGCCGCGCTCCAGGTCGCCAGCTCGTCACGCCAGAGCTGGGCGGAACCCAGCCCGGTCAGGGTCACCGCCAGGGTCAGCAGCGCCGGGGTGAGCCAGACCGGTACGCGGCGCAGGTGCTCCCACGCCGCGCCGGTCGACTCGGACAATCTGCCCACGATCAGAGCCTGCCACGGTCCTGCCGTTCGTGGTGTCAGCCGGCCGCAGGCGGTGGGCGCCAGGCGGGCATCACGTCGTTCGGCCGGGCCGTCTTCGCCGGATCACGCTCGACGAGATCGCCGAGCACGGCGTCGATCCGCTCCATCAGCTCGTCGTCCAGCCGGACCGATGCCGCGCCGGCCGTCTCGGCGAGCTGCTCGGGTCGTGACGCGCCGACGATCGCGCTGGCCACGGTCGGCCGGTGCAACACCCACGCCACCGCCAACTGGGCCATCGTGCAGCCGGCCGCATCCGCGATCGACCGGAGCTGGCGGACCCGGGAGAGCAGCAGGTCCGACGAGTAGCGGGCGATGAACGACCCGCCGAAGCCGTCGGTGGCCCGGGAGTCGGCGGGTGGGCGTCGGCCGGGCTCGTACTTGCCGGTCAGCACGCCCATCGCGAGCGGCGCCCAGGCGAGCTGACCCAGCCCGAGTTCCGCGCTCGTGGGCGCCACGTCGGCCTCCACCACCCGCCACAGCATCGAGTACTGCGGCTGGTTGGCGATGAACGGGACGTGCAGGTCGGCGGCGAGCCGCCGGCCCGCACGCAGTTGCGGGGCGGTCCACTCGGAGGCGCCGACGTAGAGCACCTTGCCCTGGCGGACCAGGTCGGCGAAGGCGAGCATCGTCTCCTCCAGCGGCACGCTGTCGTCGTACCGGTGTGCCTGGTAGAGGTCGACGTAGTCGGTGCTCAGCCGACCCAGCGAGGCGTGGCAGCTCTCGATGATGTGCTTGCGGGACAGTCCGGAGTCGTTGGCGCCCGGCCCGACCGGCAGGAACACCTTCGTGCACAGCTCGATCGAGCTGCGCCGGACGCCGCTCAGCGCCTTGCCCAGCGCCAGCTCGGCCCGCCCCTGGGCGTACCGGTCCGCGGTGTCGAAGGTGGTGATGCCCGCGTCCAGGGCGGCGGCCACGCACGCGCCCGCCGTGTCGTCGTCGAGCTGGTTGCCGTGGGTGACCCAGTTGCCGTACGCGACAGCGCTGACGCGCAGGCCCGACCGGCCCAGTTGCCTGTATTCCATAGCAGGATCCTCAGGCGGTCGCGTGCTGTCGCCGAACCGTTCGAACGTGGTCGAATCTGTCGGTGATCGAGGTCCAGTTCACGCCGGACGATCTGAGTCGGGTCCGGTTCGTGCACTCGCCGCTTGCCGAGCTGGTGGCCAGTTCCTGGGCGCTGCGAAAGCCCGCGAAGTACTGGATGCACCGGCCCTGGCGGGAGCGTGCCGAGCGGCTGCTGCCCGGTGCCGGCCTGGAGCCGCTGCTGGCGGTGCTCACGTCGTCCAACGGGTATGTGCCGGACTTCCTCACTCCGATCGGGGTGGCCCCGAATCTGGCGGCCGAGCTGCGGGCGGTCGCCGGCACCGACCCGACCCGGGTACGGCGGCAACTGGACCGGGCCGGTGCGCCCCGGCTGGCCCCGGACGAGCTGGTCGCGCAGCTCCGTCGTTACTTCACCCTGTTGATCGCGCCGGACTGGCCACGGCTGCGGGCGCTCGCGCTGGCCGACATCCGGCGGCGGACGCTCCTCGCCGCCGAGCAGGGCGGGCGCACCCTGCTCCGTGAGCTACACCCGTCGATCCGTTGGGACGGCACGGCGCTGCGCGTCGCTGTCGGCACGACCCGGCCAGCCGGTGTGGCCGGCTACCCCTGGACGCTGCTGCCCACCTCCTTCGCCGGGCCGACGGTGCACGCGATCATGGAAGGTGACGCCGGGCCGGCCCTCTGCTATCCGCCCGTCGGGTTGGGCGCGCTGTGGACGTCGCCGCCGCCCAGCGCCGCGTTGGGCGCGCTGCTCGGCAGTACGCGGGCGGCGGCGTTGTCCCTGCTCGACACACCGCTGAGCACCGGCGAGCTGGCCGCGATGTTGGGCCTCGCGGCAGCGACCGCGTCACATCACCTCACCACGCTGCGGGACAACGGCCTGATCGCCGGCGTACGCCAGGGGCGGGTGGTCCGCTATGCCCGAACTGTTCTCGGTGACCAGCTCGTCGGCTAGCCCCTGCCCGTGATGTGGGATCCCGCACGTGAGCATTGGCTGGCGCTCCTGCGGTGTGGCAGCATGGGCACATGACCGCCGCTGTCGTCCGCCGCTTCGTGGCCCGTCGCCACGTCGACTACGGCCGCGTGCGCAGCGCGATCTGTCCGGCCTACTGACGACGCCCGACCAATCTGTCTCGGGCGCGCTCTGCGCCGGCTGTCTCCGACACCGTTGTCCCGCCCGCTTTCGCCGGGCCGGCCGCCGCGCCCCGCGCGTGCTTCGAGGCACAGCAGACAACGGAGGACGCCGCGATGGCGGTCGAAAGCATCCCGGCCCGTTCCGAGGACCCGACGACCCGCCCGGCCCGGGCGCAGCGCCGGCCCCGGGGTGAGGGTCAGTGGGCGCTCGGCCACCGCGAGCCGCTCACCCCCAACGAGCGGATCAAGAAGGACGACGACCCGCTCAACGTCCGGGCCCGGATCGAGACCATCTACGCGCACCGCGGCTTCGCCTCCATCGACCCGCAGGATCTGCGCGGCCGGTTCCGCTGGTGGGGCCTCTACACCCAGCGCAAGGCGGGCATCGACGGCGGGCGCACCGCCGTGCTGGAGCCGCACGAGCTGGAAGACGAGTTCTTCATGCTGCGGGTCCGCATCGACGGCGGTCAGCTCAGCCTGGCCCAGTTGCGGGTTGTCGCTGACATCTCCCGGGAGTTCGCCAGGGACACCGCTGACATCACCGACCGGCAGAACATCCAGTACCACTGGATCCGGGTCGAGGACATGCCGGAGATCTGGCGGCGGCTGGAGTCGGTCGGCCTGCAGACCACCGAGGCGTGCGGCGACTGCCCCCGGATCGTGCTGGGCAGCCCGGTCGCCGGGGTGGCCCGCGACGAGCTGCTCGACCCGACGCCGGCGATCGACGAGATCGTCGCCCGGTACGTCGGCGACAAGCAGTTCTCCAATCTGCCCCGCAAGTTCAAGACGTCCATCTCCTGGCTGGTCGACACCCCGTACGAGTCGAACGACATCGCCTTGCTCGGTGTCGAGCACCCCGAGCACGGCCCCGGCTTCGACGTCTGGGTCGGCGGCGGTCTCTCCACCAACCCGATGCTGGCCCGGCGGCTCGGCGTCTGGGTGCCGCTGGCCGAGATTCCGGACGTGTGGGCCGGGGTGGTCGGGATCTTCCGCGACTACGGCTACCGCCGGCTGCGCAACCGGGCCCGGCTGAAGTTCCTGGTGGCCGACTGGGGCGTGGAGCGCTTCCGCGAGGTGCTGGAGAAGGAGTACCTCGGGCGTACGTTGCTCGACGGCCCGGCGCCGGTCCTGCCGGCGAAGCCGGTCGACCACGTGGGCGTGCACGAGCAGGCCGACGGGCGGCACTACGTGGGCGCCGCGCCGGTGGTCGGGCGGGTCTCCGGCGGGCAGCTCGCCCAGCTGGCCGACGTGGTCGAGGCGCACGGCAGCGACCGGGTACGGCTCACCCCGTACCAGAAGCTGCTGGTGCTCGACGTGCCGTCGGAGCGGACGGAGTCGCTTGTCGACGCGCTGCGTGGCATTGGCCTGGAGGCCCGGCCGTCGGCCTGGCGGCGCGGCACGATGGCCTGCACCGGCATCGAGTACTGCAAACTCGCCATCGTCGAGACGAAGGCCCGCGGCGAGGAGTTGGTGGCCCGGCTGGAGCAGCGGCTGCGTGACTTCGACGCGGACATCTCGATCCACATCAACGGCTGCCCCAACGCCTGCGCTCGCACGCAGGTGGCCGACATCGGGCTCAAGGGGCAGCTGGTGGTCGGTCCCGACGGCCGGCAGGTGGAGGGCTTCCAGGTGCATCTCGGCGGCGGGCTGGGCATGGCCCAGGGGCAGACCGCCGGTTTCGGTCGCAAGCTGCGCGGTCTGAAGACCACCGCCGACGAGCTTCCGGAGTACGTGGAACGGCTGGCCCGCCGCTACCTGGCCGGCCGGAGCGAGGGCGAGACCTTCGCCAACTGGGTGATCAGAGTCGACGAGGAGGCACTGCGGTGAGCAGCGAGAACCGAGCGGCACCTCTGTACTGCCCCTACTGCGGCGAGGAGGACCTGCGGCCGCACGAGGCGGGGCACGGCGCCTGGGAGTGCCACGCCTGCACCCGGGTCTTCTCGGTGAAGTTCACCGGGCTGCTCTCGCGGGCGGTGACCCGATGAGTCTCGTCTCCGCCGCGAGCCTGCGCCTGGTCGGGCCGGGTGCTTCGACCTCGGCCGACCCCGCCGGGCGCAATCCGGACGAGCTGCGGACGCTGGCCGAGCAGGCGGCTCGGGATCTGGAGGGCGCCCCGGCGCTGGAGATCGCCCGCTGGGCGGCACAGACCTTCGGTGACCGGTTCTGCGTCACCAGCTCGATGGCCGACGCGGTGCTGGCGCACCTGGTGTCCCGGGTGGCGCCCGGGGTGGACGTGGTCTTCCTCGACACCGGCCTGCACTTCCCCGAGACGCTACGGGTGCGCGACGAGGTGGCCCGCACGCTTCCGGTGAACGTCCGGTCGATCCGGCCCCGGCTCACCGTCGGCCAGCAGGATGGCCAGTACGGCCCCCGGTTGTTCAACAAGTCGCCGGACGACTGCTGCCAGTTGCGCAAGGTGGAGCCGTTGGAGCGGGCGCTGTCCGGGTATGACGCCTGGGCCGCGGGCCTGCGCCGGGACGAGTCGCCGACCCGGGCCAACACGCCGGTGGTGACGTTCGACGCGCGGCGGGGCAAGGTCAAGGTCAACCCGATCGCGGCCTGGACGCAGGCGGATGTGGACGCCTACATCGCCCGCTTCAACGTGCCGGTGAACGAGTTGTTCAAGCAGGGATACGGGTCGATCGGCTGCTGGCCGTGCACCCGGCGGACCAAGGCCGGCGAGGACGCACGGGCCGGCCGGTGGGCCATGTTCGAGAAGACCGAGTGCGGGCTGCACGTCTGACCTCGCCGGCGACGACCCCGACCGGCCCAGGTGCGGCCGGCGGGGCGGACCCGGTGGTGCTTGTCGCACACGGCAGCCGGGATCCGCGAGCTGCCGATGCCACCCGGGCACTCGCCCGGGCCGTGTCGGCGGCCCGGCCCGGCACGCCGGTCTGGGCGAGTTGGCTGGACCACACCGAGCCGGGGCCGACCGAGGTGCTGCGCGGGCTGGCGGCCGCCGGTCACCGTCGGGCGGTGCTGGTGCCGCTGCTGTTGACCGCCGCGTACCACCATCGGGTGGACATTCCGGCGGCGGTCAGCGCGGCGGTGCAGGCCGAGTCACCACTGGCGGTGCGGGTGACCGACGTGCTCGGCCCGGCGGACGGAACTGTCGACCCGGGGCTGCTGGCCGGGCTGCGTCGACGGCTCGCCGAGGTGCTGCCGGGCCGCGTCGACGCGCTGGTGTTGGCCGCGGCGGGCACCCGGGACGCGCGGGCACGCCGTTCGGTCGGTCAGGCTGCGGACGCGCTCGGCGCGGAGTTCGGGGTGCCCTGTCGGGTGGCGTACGCGTCGGCGGCTCCACCGGCGGCCGGTGTGGCGGTGTCCCGGCTGCGGGCGGCCGGCGCACGGCGGGTCGCGGTGTCCACGTACTTCCTGGCGCCGGGCCTGTTCCACGACGCGGTGACCGAGGCGGCTCGGGCGGCCGGCGCGGTGGCGGTGTCCGCCCCGTTGACCGATGCGCCGGAGTTGGTCGACGTGGTGCTGCGCCGGGTCGACGACGGGTCGTCCGGCCGCGTGGTGGCGCCGGCCGGCTGAACCTGTGGCGGACAGCGGAACGCCCCGGTGGGCGGACCCACCGGGGCGTACAGCGGTGTTGTTGGGATCAGGCGGAGTGAGCGCGCAACACGCGGAGGCCGCCGCGCCGCTTGACAGCGCGCCGCTCCTCTTCGCTCATTCCGCCCCAGACGCCGGCGTCCTGACCGGACTCGAGTGCCCACTGCAGGCACTGGTCGGTCACGGAGCAGCGCCTGCAGACGGCCTTGGCCTGCTCGACCTGCAGGAGAGCCGGCCCGGACGTCCCGATCGGGAAGAACAGCTCCGGGTCCTCGTCGCGGCAGACACTATGGTGACGCCAGTCCATGGCGGCAACACTCCTCATTCTGGATGGGTGGCAACAATTGCTTGGTAGTGCTTTTCCTATATGCATCCGCAGTGCCGGTGGTGACGGTTAGCGTCCGTCCATTCGGCAGTGCGTGAGCAGGCAGTTAGCGCCGGGGACCTGCTGGAACAGCTCAACCTGACGAGCATATCCAGGCAATGTCCCGGTAACTCAAGTTCGCTTGTGAATACTTTCACGAACAGTCGTGATGTCAAGGGTGACGCTCGGAAAAACTCCGGGCGGTGAGCAAGCCCACAGCCTGTTTGTCCGGTTTTCGGGGCTTTCCCGATTACCCGCCGTGCCACAGTCGAGGATCAATATAGTACAGTCCGCGTGACATTGCTGACATTTCCGGCGCACCTGCCCCTCGGCGTGGCGGTGACCTGTCGATGCGGTTGCGGCCACCGTGTCGACCTAGGGCAGTACCCCGAGACCTAGCAGATTACTCTCAGTGCGGCGGGAACGGAGGTGAATCTGACTTTCTCCCGCTCGCCGAGATAGTCGCCGTCCAGCTGGAACGCCTGCGGACGGCTGGAGACCAGGGTGAACTCCGCTGTGTCATGGATTCGTAACACCTGTCGACCGCGCGGATCCGGCTGCCGGGACAGGAACTGAGTCACTGTCCGTGTTGTGCTAGCCACCCGGAGCTGACGCAACGCCAGCACATCCAGCCCGAGGTCGAACGACGCCGACGGGTTCGGGTTGACCTCCCGGTCGCCCAGGTACGTCCACGGCGCCGTGTTCTGGATGATGACGGTGGCCAGCTCGGCCTCGGCCGGCTCGCCCGGACGCTCCAGGACGATCGCCGGATGCCTCCGGTCCGAGGCGAAGAAATACTGGTTCATGATCGAGCGCAGATAGAGCGTCGGCGTGGACACCCGACCCTTGCGCCGGGCCTGCTCCACCCGGTGGATGACCGCGGCGTCCAGGCCGAACCCCGCGCAGAAGGTGAAGTAGCGGTCGTCCGCGCGGCCCAGCCCAACCGTCCGGCTCCGGCCCAGCCGCAACCCTTCGAGGATCATGCTGGTCGCCTCCGGCCACTCCCGGGGCAGACCCAACGCACGGGCGAACACGTTCGTCGAGCCGCCCGGCACGGTCGCCAGCGCGGGCAACCGCTCGGCCAACGGCGCGTCGTCGGCGCGGGTCGGCGGGTCGGCCGTCATCAGGCCGTTCACCACCTCGTTCACGGTGCCGTCGCCACCCAGGGTGACGACCAGGTCGACGCCCTCCGCCGCGGCCTCCCGAGCCAACGCCATCGCGTGCCCGCGTCGCCGGGTGTAACGGACGCTGAGGTCGACTTCGCTGCGCAGCGCCCGGACAAGCACGTCCCGGCTGCGTTCGCTGGTGGTGGTGGCCTTTGGATTGACCACCAGGACGGCGTGCATGGGCGGCACTGTACCTCTCGGTAGCCCGGGTATCGTGGCGCGCGTGACCATCGACTCGGCCCCGTTTCCCGTCACGCTCCGCTGGGCGGTCCGGCTGCTGTGGGCGGAGGCGGCGGTCGTCGGGCTGATCGCCGCATGGCTGGTCTGGGCCGACCTCACGGCCAGCACCACCGACCTGGCGTCGGCGTTGCTGGTGACCGTGTTCGCCATCGGGGCCGCAGTCGTGCTCTGGGCGCTGGGCCGGGCCCTGTCGCGGCGTAGGGCGGGTGCCCGCGCGCCCGCGATAGTGCTTCAGCTGATGCTGCTGCCGATCGGGTGGTTCATGATTCAGGGCGGGTTGGGCTGGCTGGGCGTGCCGCTGATGGCGCTCGGCCTGGGCGTGGGCTGGCTGCTGGTCAGCCCCCCGACGACCCGGGCACTCGGCTTCGAGTGACCCACCCGGCGCGCCGAGCCGGTCAGTAGCCGCCGGAGCGGCGGGTGAGCAGCGCGATCGTGGCCCGACCGTCGACGGCCGTGGCGGATGCCGACGTCGTCAACGCGGTGAGCACCTTCCAGGCGAAGGACGACTCGGCCGGCAGCGTGGCGCCGCGCACTGTCGGCACTGTCACCTCGACGGTCAACGCGTCCTCGGTGACCGCGAAGCGGCACTCCAACTCGGCATCGCGGGTGGCGATGGCGAGCAACATGGCGCACGCCTCGTCGACAGCGATCCGCAGATCCTCGATCTCGTCCAGCGCGAACTGCAACCGGGCCGCGAGACCGGCGGTGGCGGTGCGGAGCACGCCAAGGTAACCGCCGTCGGCGGGCACCGTGAGGTGCACCACGTCGTCGTCGGTCGCTGGCTGGCCAGTCAGTTGAGTCACGCCTCATCCCCCCGGTCGGGGACTCTACCCGGTCGGTCGCCCGTACGCGTGCCAGCGGTGGGGGCATGGTCGGCCAGCGCGCGCAGCGCGTCGCCACTGAGCCGATAGGGGATCCACTCGCTCATCTGCTCCGCGCCGATCGAGGCGTAGAACCCGGCGGCCGGATTCCAGTCGATCATCCACCACTCCAGTCGCCGGTAGCCGCGTCGTACGCAGATCTCGGCCAGGGCGGCGAGCAGCAGCCGACCCGCCCCGGAGCCCCGGGCGGCCGGCCGAACGTAGAGGTCCTCCAGGTAGATGCCGTGCACGCCGGCCCAGGTGGAGAAGTTGAGGAACCACAGCGCGAAGCCGATCGGCTCCTCATGCTCGTCGACCGCGACGTGACCGAAGAGCGCCGGCGCGGGACCGAAGAGGGCCGCGGTCAGCTGCTCGACGGTGAGGTGGCACTGGTCGGGGGCCCGTTCGTACTCCGCCAGCTCGTGCACCATGGCGACGACGGCCGGCACGTCCTCGGGACGCGCCGGCCGGATCGTCGGGATGACCGGTGCGGTCACGCCTTCTTGGTCTCCCAGAAGATCTTCGAGATCTCGTCGATCTTCGAGAGCAGCTTGTCGGCGGTGGCCGGGTCGAGGCTGCCCTTGACGCCACCGGCGCCGGCGAGCTTGGTGGCCTCGTTGAACAGACTGTGCAGGTTCGGGTACTTCTCGAAGTGCGGCGGCTTGAAGTAGTCGGTCCAGAGCACCCACAGGTGGTGCTTGACCAGCTCGGCGCGCTGCTCCTTGATGATGATGGCGCGGGTACGGAACTCCGGATCGGTGTTCGCCTGGTACTTCTCGCAGATCATTTTGACCGATTCGGCCTCGATCCGGGCCTGAGCCGGATCGTAGACACCGCACGGCAGGTCGCAGTGTGCGCTCGCGATGACGCGGGGCGCGAGGATGCGCGAAAGTCGCATCAGGATCCTCCATGGGAAGTTTGCGATGATCAAAGACGACATTACTCCTGGGGATGCTTTCCGAACGGACGCAGGTGAAACCAGTGGGCACCGATCACCCGGCTGAGGCGGCCCGGTTGCGCAGGCCGTTGACCGCCGTACTGGTCGTCGGCCCGTCCATGGCGCCGACGTTGCGGCACGGAGACTCGGTGCTGGTCCGCCCCGGTGGCCGCCGGATTCGACCCGGGGACGTGGTGGTCGCGGTCTTCCGGACCCGTCCCGACCTGCTGGTGGTGAAGCGGGCGGTCCGGCAACAGGACGGCGGCTGGTGGCTGCGGGGCGACAACGATCTGGTCACCGACGACTCCCGGGCGTACGGGGTCGCCGACGTACGGGGGCGGGTGGTGGTCCGCTACTGGCCGCGCCCCGGTCGGGTACGTCGTCACCGGTTATGACCCCGCTCACATCCGGGCGGGCGTGTCGACACTATGCTCGGAAGTGTCCGGGTGACCCCCCGCACCGCGTGCCACCGCTCGCCGCCCACCTCGCGGCCAGGCCCGGCCGCCTCACATCTGCTCGACAGATCCTGGAGTCACCACCATGTCGTCGTCCACCGTGGACCCCGCTGATCCCGTCTTCCTGCTGCACCGAGGCGGCAAGATGGCCGTCACCTCGACAGTGCCGCTGACCAGCCGGGAGGACCTCTCCCTGGCGTACACCCCGGGGGTGGCCCGGGTGTGCGAGGCGATCGCCGCCGACCCCGCCCTGGTGGACGACTACACCTGGGTGTCGCACACCGTCGCGGTGGTCACCGACGGCTCGGCGGTGCTCGGGCTCGGCAACATCGGCCCCCGTGCCGCGCTGCCGGTGATGGAGGGCAAGGCGGTGTTGTTCAAGCAGTTCGGTGGGGTGGACGCCGTGCCGGTCTGCCTGGACACGCAGGATGCGGACGAGATCGTTGCCGTGGTCCGGGCGCTGGCCCCCTCGTTCGGTGGGATCAACCTGGAGGACATCAGCGCCCCGCGCTGCTTCGAGATCGAGCGCCGGCTCGACGAGGCGCTGGACATCCCGGTCTTCCACGACGACCAGCACGGCACCGCGATCGTGGTGCTGGCCGCGCTGCGCAACGCCGCCACCCTGCTCGACCGCAAGCTCGGTGACCTGCGGGTCGCGGTCAGTGGTGCGGGTGCGGCCGGGGTGGCCGTGACGAAGATGCTGATCGCCGGGGGCGTCAACCCCGACCAGGTGGTGGTCTGCGACTCCAAGGGCATCATCGGCCGGCACCGCACCGAGCTGACCGGCACCAAGGCCGAGTTGGCGGCGACCACCAACGCGGCCGGCCGGCACGGCGACATCACCGAGGCGCTGCGCGACGCCGACGTGCTGATCGGGGTCTCCGGCGGGCAGATCCCCGAGGCCGCGGTGGCGCGGATGGCCCCCGGCGGGATCGTGTTCGCGCTGGCCAACCCGACCCCGGAGGTGCACCCCGAGGTCGCCGCCCGGCACGTGGCGGTGGTCGCCACCGGGCGCAGTGACTACCCCAACCAGATCAACAACGTGCTGGCCTTCCCCGGGGTGTTCCGCGGTGCGCTGGATGCCGGCGCGACCCGGATCACCGAGGCGATGAAGGTCGCCGCCGCGGACGCCATCGCCGGCGTGGTGGCCGAGTCGCTGACCGTCGACGCGATCGTCCCCTCGCCGCTGGACCCGCGCGTCGCGCCGGCCGTCGCCGAGGCGGTCGCCGAGGCCGCCCGCCGCGACGGCGTCGCCCGCCGGTAGGCGCGAACTTCGGCCGGGGCTACGGCGCAGCATGCGCCGCCGGTCTGTGCGCAGGTCCGGGCCGGGGCGCGCCGGCGCAGCACGTGCCGTCGGTCTGTGTGCAGGCCCCGGGCCGGGGGCGCGCCGGCGCAGCATGCGCCGCGCGCCTTCTTAACGGGCGCTCAGCTTGTTACCGTGCCGATCATGCGTGCTGCCTTTGCCTCCCGTTTCGACGACGCCGACCCGCTCGCCGCGCTCACCGTCGGTGAGCGGCCCGAGCCGACCCACCCGGCCGATGACTGGGTGACCGTGCGGTTGCGGGCCACCTCGCTCAACCACCACGACCTCTGGTCGCTGCGCGGGGTGGGGCTCACCGAGGCCCAGCTGCCGATGATCCTCGGCTGCGACGCGGTGGGGCTGGACCCGGAGGGCCGCCCGGTGGTCGTGTACCCGGTGGTGGTCACTCCAGGTGACCCGCGTGGGGTTTCCATCCTCTCCGAGCACTTTGCCGGGACCCTCGCCGAGCGAGTCGCCGTACCCCGATCGAACCTGATCCCGCTGCCCGACGGCATGGCGGCGACCGACGCGGCGTGCCTGCCCACGGCCTGGCTGACCGCCTGGCGGATGCTGACCACCAAGGGCCGCGTCGCGGACGCCGACAGCGTGCTGGTCCAGGGCGCGGGCGGTGGCGTCGCCACCGCGGCCGTCGCGCTCGCCGTCGCGATGGGCAAGCGGGTGTACGCGACCAGCCGCGACGCCGTCAAGCGGGACCGGATCTCGGCTCTCGGCGCCACCGCCGTGGAACCCGGTGCCCGGCTGCCGGAACGCGTCGACGTGGTGATCGAGACGGTTGGCGCGGCCACCTTCGACCACTCGCTGAAGTCGGCCGCGCCGATGGCCCGGATCGTGGTCTCCGGCGCGACCGCCGGGCACGAGCCGGCGGTCAACCTGCGTCGGGTCTTCGCGATGCAGCTGGAGATCCTGGGCACCTCGATGGGCACTCCGGGTGAGCTGTACGAGCTGCTGGCGTTCTGCTCCGACAACGAGGTACGCCCGGTGGTGGACAGCGTGGTGCCGTTCAGCCGGGTCGAGGACGCCTTCGCCCGCCTGCAGTCCGGGGACGCCTTCGGCAAGGTCGTCATCGACCACACCGCCTGACACACCTCGGATTCTCGCGCCCAAGATCCGCTCAACATCGGGGAAACTGCTGCCTCCCGGCATGCGGAGGCAGCAACATCCCTGATGTTGCGCGGATCTTGGGCGCGGGGCGCGGGGCGCGGGGTTCGGGGCGCGGGGTTCGGGGTTCGGGGTGCGGGTTGCGGGGTGGGGGGCGCGGGCGCGGGCGCGGGGCGCTGGGCGCGGGTGGGGTGCTGGGGCCGGGTGCGGGGGGCGGGGTTCAGAGGTGGTCGTCGAAGGTGGCGATGTCGCCGCGTGTCGCGCCGGCGGGGATGCGCTTCTTGGCCGCCGCGTCTCCGTAGAGCGACCAGCGGAGGAACTCGATGGACGTGTCCGACACCACCCGCAGCGCGGCCTTGTCCTTGAGCATCGTCCGCCCGTGGTCGCCCTTCGGCAGGCTCAGCATCGCCTTGGGCCAGGGCACCTTGTCGTACGCGGCCTTGCCCGCCGCGTACTCGACCACCTCGTCCAGCTCACCGTGCACGAACAGTTGTGGTGCGGCCGCGCCGGCGAACGCGGTGCCCACACCGAGCGCCGAGCCCGCGAACACCACACCCGCGTCCAGCCGCTCGTCCCGGCTGGCGGTGAACAGACCGATCGTGGTCACCCCGCCGGCCGAGTGCCCGGCCGCGGCGACCCGGTCGGCGTCCAGCCGGCCCTGCAACTGGTCGTCGGCCTTGGCGTCCAGCGCGAGCACCTGGTCCAACGCGTAGGACACGTCGGCCGGCTGGTTGAGCACGTCGAGGACGTTGTTGTCCGCGCCCGTGGAGGTGTGCGGGAACGTCGGCGCGGCCACCACGAACCCTGCCCTCGCCCACCGGGTCAGCAGCGTGGCGTAGTCGTCCGGCCGACCGCCCAGGCCGTGACTGAACATCACCACCGGAAAACGGCCCTTCGCAACCGCCGCCCCCCGCCTGACCGGGCCCTCCTCCCCGGCAGCCGGGTACCAGATCTTCACCGGCAGCGCCCGGCCGTCGCGGTTCAGCTTCAGGTCGCGTACACCGACGGGGTAGGGATTTTCTGGCGCGTGCCCGGCGGGGACCTGCGGCGTCGCCGGGGCGGTGGGCTCCGGCGCGGCCGGCGCCCGCCGAACCGGGGCGTCCGTGGAGCACCCGGCCAGACCGGCCAGAAGCAGGGCGGTGATCAGCATTGTGGGGGTGGCGCGACGCGGCATGAACTCGATTGTGCCCTGCCCGGCGGACCCGCCCGGCGGGCATCGGCGCGCTGTGCCCACCCGATCACCGGCCGCTGCGTTCCGGCGTCAGGCTCACTCAGGCCGCAGCCCGGTCGCCGAGGGGGCGTCGCCGCAGCGCCGTGTCGGTCAGTGCACGCGGCGGGAAGGCGGCGTTCGGGTTGTACCGGTTGGTGCCGGGCGGCACTATCTCGTCGATCCGGTCGAGGGTCGCGTCGTCCAGGGTGAGCGCGGCGCCCTTGAGCAGATCCTCCAGTTGCGGCCTGGTGCGCGGTCCGATGATCGCCGAGGTGACGGCCGGATGGGCCACGGTGAAGGCGATGGCGAGCTGTGGAAGCGTGCAGCCGATGCTGGCCGCGAGGTCGACGAGCTGCTCGACGGCGTCGAGCTTCGCGGCGTTCTCGGCGATCGTGGGATCGAACTGGGCCGGCCGCAGGGCGGCCCGCCCGGTCGACAGGTCGACGGACTGGCTGACCGTCTGCATCATTCTCCGCGCCTCGGGCATGCCGCTGCCAGCGCTCCGCCGCTACACCGACCTCGTCCGCGAGGGCGCCGGCAACGAGGAGGAACGACTCGCGCTGCTCCGCGAGCACCACGGGCGGGTCACCACCCAGATCGGCAGGCTCACCCAGTGCCTGGACCTGATCACCTTCAAGGTCGGGGTGTACGAGGATCTGCTCGACCAGGAACGGAGCGCAGCCGGGCCAGGTCGTCGGCGTCCTTCGGGCGACGGGGACGTTCCGGCATCCAGACCGGGTACATCTGCTTGAACTCGATCTGGGCCGCCACCGAGATCGTCGGCACGGTGAGCGCGCCGATCCGGCCGGGTGGCGCGTCCAACATCCCGGCCGGCAGTGGTGTGCCGGCCCAGGACCCGGCGCCCACGGTCGGCCGGCCGTCGCTGTCCTGACCCAGGTACGCGAAGCTGACCTCCACGTCGGCGGTGAACAGGTCGAGCTGTAGCTCCGCCGGCATGCGGAGGTCGGGGCGCCAGTCCCGGGCCAGCAGCAGCCGGGCCAACCGTTCCGCGTCCTCCCGCCAGCAGTACCAGTCGACGTCGACGTGCGGGCGGGTCACCGTGCCGAGGTGGAAGTCCATCGCCCAACCGCCCCGCAGCCACACCGGCAGGCCGGTCGCTTCGGCCACGGCGACCACCTCGGCGATGCTCGCCAACTGGCGGCGCGCGAGATCGTCCATCGGGCCACCGTACCGGCGCTGCGGCGTCAACGGGCTGGGCGGGACTCGTCGCTGGTCAGCGTGGGGGTGTCACCTCCGCCGGCCGGGTCCAGCCTGGGACGACGTGGGCCGGGGGCGATGCCGCTCGCCCCGCTTCGCTAGGGTCACCGGCATGCCTGAGAACTACACCGACCCCAGTGGCAACACCGAGGCGTTCCGCGCGTTCAACCAGACGCCGGAAGCCGCCGCGCCGGCGGAGCCGCCGTCCCGCCTGCCGCTGATCATCGGCGCGGCGGTCGTCGTGGTCCTGCTGGTCGCCGTCGTCGTCTGGCTCGCGAGCTGAGCGTGCCCGACCGGGCCGACCGCGCCCAGCCCGCGGCCGGCGGGCCACCTCCGCTGATCCCGACGCCTCGGGCGGGTCGTCAGTGGTGGGCGACCACGTCCCGGGTCTGCCGGGCGATCTCCCGTTCCTCGTCGGTGCGGATGACACAGACGCTCACCTCGGCCTCGTCGGGTGAGATCACCCGGTCGCCCGCGCCGTCGTTGCGGGCGTCGTCCACGGCGATGCCGAGCCGGTCCAGGCCGGCCAGCGCGGCGGCCCGGACGGGCGCGGCGTGCTCGCCGACCCCGGCGGTGAAGGCGATCGCGTCGACGCGGCCGAGCAGCGCGTAGTACGCCCCGACGTACTCGGTGATCCGCCGGCAGTACACGTCGAAGGCCAGCTCCGCCGCCCGGTCCCCGGCCGCCCGGCGGCCGAGCACCTCACGCATGTCGTTGACGCCGGTCAACCCGAGCAGGCCGCTGCGGTGGTTGAGCAGGTCGTCGATCTCGTCGACCGACAGCCCGCCCTCCCGGCGCAGGTGGAAGATCACCGTGGGGTCGAGGTCGCCGCTGCGGGTGCCCATCACCAGCCCCTGCAACGGGGACATGCCCATCGAGGTGGCGACGCTGCGACCGTTCGCCACCGCGCAGGCGCTGGCCCCGTTGCCAAGGTGCAGGGTGATCGTGTTGAGCTGCTCGTAGGGGCGGCCGAGCAGTTCGGCGGTGCGGCGGGACACGTACGCGTGCGAGGTGCCGTGGAAGCCGTACCGGCGGATGTCGTACCGCTCGGCGATGTCCCTGTCGATCGCGTACGTCGCGGCGGCCTCCGGCAGGGTGTGGTGGAACGCGGTGTCGAAGACGGCGACCTGCGGGACGTCCGGCAGCACCGCGCGGGCCACCTCGATGCCGGCCAGGTTGGCCGGGTTGTGCAGCGGGGCGAGCGGCACCAGGTCCTTGATCGCGGCCAGGACCGCGTCGTCGACAAGCACCGGTGCGCTGAACGTCCCGCCACCGTGCACCACCCGGTGCCCGACCGCGGCCAGTCCGCTCAGGTCGAGCCCGTCCAGGATCTGCCGGACCGCGCTGGCGTGGTCCGCCGGACCACCACCGGGCTCACCGACCCGCTCGACGGTGCCGTTGTCGAGCACCCGATCCCCGTCGTAGTGGCGCCACTTCACCGACGACGACCCGCAGTTGAGCACCAGCACCCGACTCATGAGGCCTCCTCGGTGGCCGCCTGGATGGCGGTGATCGCCACCGTGTTGACGATGTCCGGCACTGTCGCGCCGCGGGACAGGTCGTTCACCGGCCGGCGCAGACCCTGCATGACGGGGCCGACGGCGACCGCCCCGGCGGAGCGCTGCACCGCCTTGTACGTGTTGTTGCCCGTGTTCAGGTCCGGAAAGATGAAGACCGTGGCCTGGCCGGCGACCGGGCTGCCCGGCAACTTCGTCGCCGCCACCGCGGGGTCGATCGCCGCGTCGTACTGGATCGGCCCCTCGACCAGCAGGTCGGGCCGGCGCTCCCGGACCAGGGCGGTGGCCGAGGCGACCTTCTCCACGTCCGCGCCCGCGCCGGAGCTGCCGGTGGAGTACGACAGCATGGCCACCCGGGGTTCGATGCCGAACCGGGCGGCGGTGTCGGCCGACGAGATCGCGATGTCGGCGAGCTGCGCGGCGTCCGGGTCGCGGTTGACCGCGCAGTCCCCGTAGACAAGCACCCGGTCGGCGAGCAGCATGAAGAAGACGCTGGAGGCCACCGAGACCTCCGGCACGGTACGGATGATCTCGAACGCCGGTCGGATGGTCGCGGCGGTGGTGTGCGTGGCGCCGGAGACCATGCCGTCGGCCCGTCCAGTCGACACCATCAGGGTGCCGAAGTAGTTGGGTTGGGCCACGATGTCGTGCGCCAGTTCGGCGGTGACGCCCCGGTGGGCGCGCAGCCGCGCGTACTCGCCCGCGAACTCGTCCCGCCACCCACTGGTGACCGGGTCGACCACGTTCGCGTCGCCGAGGTCGATGCCCAGTTCGCGGGTCCGCCGGGCGATGTCGTCCGGCCGGCCCAGCAGCGTCAGCTCGGCCACCCCACGCCGCAGCAGGATCTCCGCCGCGCGCAGGATCCGTTCCTCGGCGCCCTCCGGCAGCACCAGGTGCCGGCGCTGCGAACGGGCCCGGTCGATCAGCTCGTTCTCGAACATCAGCGGGGTGACCCGGGTCGACCGGCTGACCCGCAGCCGGCGAGCCAGGTCGTCGGTGTCCACGCAGCGCTCGAACACGCCCAGCGCGGCCTCCACCTTGCGCGGGTTGGCCGTGCTGGGCCGGCCCTCGATCCGGCTGGACGCGGCCACCGTGTCGTAGCTGTCGCTGCGCACCGACAGCACCGCCAACCCGGTGTTCAACCCCTCCACCAACCGCATGACCCGGGGGTCCGGCTGCTCGCCGAGCGTGAGCACCAGCCCGGCCACCGACACCTGACCGGCCACGTGCGCGGCGCTCGCGGCCACCAGCAGGTCGGCCCGGTCCCCGGGGGTGATCACCAGGGCGCCTTCGGTGAGGTGGTCCAGCAGGGTCGGCACATGCGCCGCGCCGACCACGAAGTCCAGCACGTCCCGGCTGAGCGCGGCGTCGTCCCCGGCCAGCAGGGTGGCGCCGAGCGCCGCCGCCACCTCGGCCACCGTCGGCGCCGACACGCTCGGCACCTCCGGGATGGCGTACGCGGGGACCGGCAGGTCGGGCAGCGTCATCGGCGCGGACACCCGGTTGGCGATCACCGCGAGCACCGTCGCGCCGAGGTCGGCCAGATCGTGGTACGCCCCGCGCACCGCCGACGCGACGGCCGCTGGCTCCTGCCCGAAGCCGTCCACCACCGGCACCACCACGCTGCCGAACTCCGTGGCCAGCCGGGCGTTGAAGGCCAGCTCGCGAGGATGGGCGGGATCGCCCGGGTCGTCGAAGTCGCTGCCCACCACGACCACGGCCGGGCACTGCCGCTCCACCGCCCGGTACCGCTCGACGACTGTGGAGATCAGCTGCTCGCGTCGACCGTCGGCGACCAGCGTGGCGGCCTCGGTGTAGGTCGCCCCGGCCAGCTCGGCGAGCGGCAACTCGACCCGGTACCGCTCGCTGAGCAGGGCGAGGATCGGATCCGGCCCGGTGTCGGCGACCAGCGGCCGGAACACGCCGATCCGCCCCACCTGGCGGGACAGCAACTCGGCCAGGCCGAGAGCGATCGTCGACTTGCCCCCGCCCGAACTCACGCTCGTCAGATACACACTTCGGGCCACAACCCCCACCCTAGAAGATCGCAGAACCCGAGACCTGGGCGCTCCGCCCTGTGCTCCGCCGGGAGATCCGCGCAACATCAGGGATGTTGCTGCCTCCCGCGCGCCGCAGGCAGCAACATCACCGAAGTTGCTCGGATCTTGGTGCGGGGTGCGGGGTGCGGGGTGCGGGGTGCGGGGTGCGGGGTGCAGGGTGCGGGGTGCGGGGTGCGGGGGTCAGGCGTCTTCGTCGTCGGGGTCGTCCAGGCGCGCCAGGTAGGTGGCGAGGCGTTCGATGGGGGTTTCGAAGTCGGGGTTGAGGTCGACGAAGTCGCGGAGGCGTTCCCCCAGCCACTCCAGGGTCACCTGCTCGTCGCCCCGGCGCTCGACCAGTTCCTCGATGCCACGGTCGGTGAAGTACATCGGTACGTCCTCATGCTCGGCCCGGCGCGGGCCGGGCGGGTGGATCGGTGGGTCGGTGGACCGACGCGAGCCGGGGCAGGACCGTGGTGAACGGCCCTGCCCCGGCTCGCGTGGCGCGATCAGGTCACGGGCGGGGGAGAGCTGCCTCGATCAGCGCGTTCAGCTCCACCTCGTGGGTCTTGGCGGAGCCGACCGCCGGGGCAGCCGCGGCCGGGCGGGAGATCCGCCGCAGCCGGACGTCAGTGAGGTGCTCCAGCAGGTTGAGCGCGACGAACGACCAGCCGCCCTGGTTGGCCGGCTCCTCCTGCACCCAGGCGAAGTCCTCCGCGTTGGGGAACTGCGCGAGGGCGGCCCGGATCTCCTCCACCGGCAGCGGGTACAGCTGCTCGATCCGGATGATCGCGGTGTCGGTGACGCCGCGCTCCTGCCGGGCCTGGAACAGGTCGTAGTAGACCTTGCCGGAGCAGAGCAGCACCCGCTTCACCGCCTCCGGGGCCGGGGCCGCCGTGTCCCGCAGCACCGGCTGGAAGGTGCCGGTGGTGAAGTCCTCCACCGAGGAGACGCAGAGCTTGTGCCGCAGCAGCGACTTCGGCGTGAACACCACAAGCGGCTTGCGCTTGGGCGACAGGGCCTGGCGGCGCAGCAGGTGGAAGTAGTTCGCCGGGGTGGTCGGGATGGACACCCGCATGTTGTCCTCGGCGCACATCTGCAGGAACCGCTCCGGCCGGCCGGAGGTGTGGTCCGGGCCCTGGCCCTCGTGGCCGTGCGGCAGCAGCAAAGTGACGGCGGAGCGCTGACCCCACTTCACCTCGCCGGACGAGATGAACTCGTCGATCACCGACTGGGCGCCGTTGACGAAGTCGCCGAACTGGGCCTCCCAGGCGACCAGGGCGTTGATGTTCTCCACCGAGTAGCCGTACTCGAAGCCCATCGCCGCGTACTCGCTGAGCAGCGAGTCGTGCACGAAGAACCGGGAGCGCTCGCCGTCACCGGTGAGCGACTTCAGCGGCAGGTAGTCGTCGCCGGTGCGGGAGTCGACCACCGAGGCGTGCCGCTGGACGAACGTGCCGCGACGCGAATCCTGTCCGGCCAGCCGGACGGTGACGCCGTCGTGCAGCAGCGCCCCGAGCGCGATGATCTCGCCGAAGCCCCAGTCGATGTTGCCCTCGACGGACATCTTGGCCCGCCGGTCCAGCAGTTGCTGGATCCGCTTGTGCGGGGTGAAGCCCTCCGGGAGGTTGATGTGCGCCTCGCCGATCGCCTTCACCACTGACGCGTCGGTGGCGGTGTCGACCTGTGGCTCCGGCTCCTCCTCGCGGCGCGGCCGGTTGAGCTGCCGGGGCGCGGAGGCGGCGTCCCGGGTGGCCTTGAAGACCTTCTCCAGTTGCGCCTGGTAGTCGCGCAGCAGCTCTTCCGCGTCCTCCACGGTGATGTCGCCGCGACCGATCAGCTCCTCGGTGTAGAGCTTGCGCACCGAGCGCTTCGAGTCAATGATCTTGTACATCTGAGGGTTGGACATCGACGGGTCGTCGCCCTCGTTGTGCCCGCGCCGGCGGTAGCAGACCATGTCGATCACGACGTCCTTGTTGAACGTCTGCCGGTATTCGAAAGCCAGCCGAGCCACCCGGACCACGGCCTCCGGGTCGTCGCCGTTCACGTGGAAGATCGGCGCCTGGATCATCCGGGCCACGTCCGTGCTGTAGAGGCTGGACCGGCTGTACTCCGGGGCGGTGGTGAAGCCGACCTGGTTGTTGACCACCACGTGCACGGTGCCGCCGGTGCGGTAGCCACGCAACTGCGACAGGTTGAGCGTCTCGGCGACCACGCCCTGCCCGGCGAACGCGGCGTCACCGTGCACCGCCAGCGGCAGCACGGTGTAGCCCTCCAGCTTGAGATCGATCCGGTCCTGCTTGGCCCGGACGATGCCCTCCAGCACCGGGTCGACGGCCTCCAGGTGCGACGGGTTGGCCACCACCGACACCTTGACCGAGTGCTCCCCGCCGGGGGTGGTGAACTTGCCGTTCTGGCCCAGGTGGTATTTCACGTCGCCGGAGCCCTGCGTCGAGCGCGGGTCCAGGTGACCCTCGAACTCCGAGAAGATCTTCTCGTACGGCTTGCCGACGATGTTGGCCAGCACGTTGAGCCGACCCCGGTGCGCCATGCCGATGACGACCTCGTCCAGCCCGCCCTCGGCGGAGGACTCCAGCACCTCACCGAGCAGCGGGATCAGCGACTCGCCGCCCTCCAAGGAGAAGCGCTTCTGGCCCACGTACTTGGTTTGTAGGAAGGTCTCGAACGCCTCGGCGGCGTTGAGCCGGTTGAGCACGTGCTTCTGCTCGTCGGCGGACGGCTTCTCGTACTTGCGCTCGATCCGCTCCTGGATCCAGCGCCGCTCCTCCGGGTCCTGGATGTGCATGTACTCGATGCCGACGCGGCGGCAGTACGAGTCGCGCAGCACGCCGAGGATCGAGCGCAGCTTCATCCGCTGCCGACCGGCGAAGCCGTTGACCGGGAACTCGCGGTCCAGGTCCCACAGGGTCAGCCCGTGCTGGAGGACGTCCAGGTCGGGGTGCTTGCGGATCTTGAATTCCAGCGGGTCGGTGTCGGCCATCAGGTGACCGCGCACCCGGTACGCGTGGATCAGCTCGTGCACCCGGGCGGTCTTGTTGATCTGGCCCTCGGAGTTGACAGCGACGTCGCGCATCCAGCGCACCGGCTCGTACGGGATGCGCAGCGAGGTGAAGATCTGGTCGTAGAAGCCGTGCTCGCCGAGGATCAGCTCGTGCATCACCTTGAGGAACTCGCCGGACTGCGCGCCCTGGATGATCCGGTGGTCGTACGTGCTGGTCAGCGTGATGATCTTGCTGACCGCCAGCTCGGCCAGGGTGGCCTCGGACATGCCCTGGTAGGGGGCCGGGTACTCCATCGCGCCCACGCCGATGATCGCGCTCTGCCCCTGCATCAGGCGCGGCATCGAGTGCACGGTGCCGATGCCGCCCGGGTTGGTCAGCGAGATCGTGGTGCCGGCGTAGTCGTCCATTGTCAGCTCGTTGCGCCGCGCCCGCCGGACCACGTCCTCGTACGCCTGCCAGAACTGCCGGAAGTCCATCTGCTCGCAGCCCTTGATGGAGGGGACCACCAGGTTGCGGCTGCCGTCCGGCTTGGCCAGGTCGATGGCGATGCCGAGGTTGACGTGCGCCGGGCGGACCATCGCGGGCTTGCCGTTGGCCTCGGCGAAGGAGTTGTTCATCTCGGGGTGCTGGCCCAGTGCCCGGACCAGCGCGTAGCCGACCAGGTGGGTGAAGCTGACCTTGCCGCCGCGCCCCCGGGCGAGGTGGTTGTTGATCACGATGCGGTTGTCGACGAGCAGCTTGGCCGGGACCGCGCGCACGCTGGTCGCGGTGGGCACGCTGAGTGAGGCGTCCATGTTCTGGACGATCTTCGCCGCGACGCCACGCAACGGCGTGGTCTGCGGGCCGTCGGCGGTGGGGGCGGCGGCCTTGGCGGCCGGCTTGGCCGGGGCGGCCTTCTCCGGGGTGGCCTTCGCCGGAGCGGCCTTGGCGGGTGCCGACGGCGCGGCGGCCGGCTTGCTGGCGGCGGTCGGCTGCGCGGTGGCGCTCGGCTGGCTGACCGCGGCGGCTGCCTCCGGCTGCCCGTCCGGCTCCGGTGCGGCGGCCGGCTTCTCCGACGACTCGGCGGTGCGTGGCGTGGCCGCTCCGGGCGCCGGTCGGTAGTCGGCGAAGAAGTCGTGCCAGGCCGAATCGACGCTCGTTGGGTCGGCGAGGTACCGCTGGTACATCTCCTCGACGATCCACTCATTCGGGCCGAAACCCGCCAGTGGGTTCTCCTGCGAAGTCTGCTGGGTCGACACGGCCGGTAATCGCCTCTTTCACGCGGGTTTGTGTGGCACGCGGTGTGTCCCTCGTGCCCGATTAGGAGCACGGACTGGACGGCTCCCAGGCTACGCCGTACCGATCCCGCAGGCATTTCAGCCTCGGTCCCGTGGCCGGTTTCACAGAAGATGCCAGAAGTTCAGCAACCGCTGCGCAGCCAGTGCAGGACTGGTAACGCACGCCCCGGCACAAACCCCGGTGCCGACCCCGGAGCGGCCAGCCTGTCGCCGCCGTCCCGGGGTCGGAACCGCCGTCAGGCGATGTCGCGCCGCCGAGTGATCAGGACTCCGACGACCCCGCTGACCAGCGCGTAGCCGATAAGCACCAGGGCACCGACCCACCAGGCCGGCAGCATCTCCGACCGGCCTTCGGTGATCATGACCTGGGACGCCACAGCGGGCCAGACCACCTGCCACTTGAGCACCGCCTCGCTGTCGAGCACGTTCGACAGGAGCAGGAACAGCAGACCCACCACCTGCGTGCCGACCAGGTAGAGCACCGCTGCCGTGATCACCGCGCCGAGCTGGTTGATGATCAACGTGCCGATGCCGACGCCGAGGATCGTCCAGATGGCGTACGCCAGCAGGTTGAACAGCAGCGCCCGCTGCACCGGCCACTCGCCGAGCTGGCTGCCGTAGTCGTTGAGCGACAGGAAGATCGTGCCGGCGGCCAGGTCGATGAGCGTGGTCACCAGCCAGAACATGAAGCCGAGCAGGCTGGCGGCGATGAGCTTGCCGACGATGACCGAGGTTCGCCGCGGCGTCGTCAGGAACGTCGTGGTCGCGGTCTGGTGGAAGAACTCGTTGGTGACCATCAGGATGCCGATGAGCATCACGAACATCAGCCCGAGGTACTGGCCCGAGGTGTAGATGTTCGCCGCCTGCGCTGCCGGTGTCGACTGCTCCGGGCTGGCGCCGAATTCCCCGCCGTCGCCGCCGAGGACGGTGACGGCGTACCAGGCGTTGAACGCGAAGGCCAGGGCGATCGACAGGAACGCGCCGAGGGCCAGCCACCACCAGGTGCTGGTGGTGCGGATCTTGAGCAGTTCGGCTCGGACCAGGTTCATCGGATGCCCGCCTTTCCGGCCGTCAGCTCCAGGAAGACCCGTTCCAGGTCGGGTCGTTCGGTGGTCAGTTCGTGCAGCTCGACGCCGGCGGCCAGGGCGGCCCGGCCGATCGTCGGGGCGTCCACCCCGGCGACCAGCAGCACGCCGTGCTCGTCGGTGTCGACGGTCGCCGACTGCGCCTTCAGCGCCGCGGTCAGCGCCTCGGCCTGCGGAGTGCGGACCCGGACCCGGACGCTCTGCGCCATCGAGCCGAGGACCTGCTCGACCGGACCCTGCCGGACCAGCTGCCCGGCCGCGATGATCACCACGTCGTCGGCGAGCAGCTGCATCTCCGACAGCAGGTGGCTGGAGACCAGCACGGTGCGGCCTTCGTGGGCGAGGTTCTTGAGGAAGCCACGCATCCACCGGATGCCCTCCGGGTCGAGCCCGTTGGCGGGCTCGTCCAGGATCAGCACCCGGGGGTCGCCGAGCATCGCGGCGGCGATGCCGAGCCGCTGCTTCATGCCCAGGGAGTAGCCCTTGAACTTGCGCTTCGCCGCCGGGGTCAACCCGACCAGGGCCAGTGCTTCGTCGGCCCGCTCCCGGGGCAGCCCGGCGGCCGCGCAGATGACCCGCAGGTGGTTGATGCCGGTACGACCCTTGTGCGCGCTGGAGGCTTCCAGCACCGCGCCGACGTGCCGCAGCGGGTCCGTGAGGTCGGTGTACCGGTGGCCGCTGATGGTGGCCGTCCCGGCGGTCGGCGTGACCAGGTTCAGCAGCATGCGCAGCGTGGTGGTCTTGCCAGCACCGTTCGGGCCGAGGAAGCCGGTCACCCGCCCCGCCGCCACAGTGAAGGACAGGTCGTTCACCGCCCGCACGTTCTTGTACTGCTTCGTCAGACCGGACACCACGATCTGACCGTCGCTGGTGGGGCTTCGCTGCCCGTCAGTCATCGTTCTCCTCCCGTGTGCGGCGTCAGGTACGCCGTGGCACAGCGTGACGGCCCGGGGCAACAAGGTCAATCAGGCGCGGTCCGTATGTTGGCCTCCGCCGCAGGGCGGAGACGCCTCCGCCCTGCGGACGACGGACCGGGGTTCAGCGGGCGATCCAGGTTGCCCGGGCCGCGCCGAGCAGCGCGCCGTCCGGGGCGTACAGGCTGGTGTGCACGAGCGCCTTGCGCCCGTCGACGCCGAGCAACGCCCCGGTCACCACGCAGTCGTCGCCCGGCCCCGGCAGCGCGGTGACCACGGCGGCGATCCGACCCAACAGGTACGGGCGGCCCGGCGCGAGCACCGTCCAACCGCCGGGGCAGTCCAACGCCGCCCAGATCGTGGCCGCGCTGACCTGCTCGGGCGCCCGGAACGGCGCGGCGGTCCGCCCGTCCGGTAGCCGGCCGGGGAAGATCCGCAGCCCGTCCGTCCGCTGCGGCCCGCAGACGTAACAACCGGGGAAGGGATGCTCGACCAGGCCGGGGTAGCGGGCCGCCGCGGCCACCGCGGTGTCCAGGTCGACAGGGGGTACGACGACGTCGACAACGCTGGTCGGGCGCACCTCGGCCACCAGTTCCCCGGTCGGGTCACGGACCTCGCCGTCGGTGAGGCTCAGCTCGGTGTCCAGTGGTGGCGGTCGGCGCAGCGTCACCTCGACCGCGCTCGTGCCGCCCGCCTCGGCGGCGAACACTCCCGCGCTCCAGCCGCCGTTGCCGGAGCCGGGTGGCCCGTTGTAGCGGGACTCGATCCGCATCGTCGACCTCCGGTGGGGCTTGCCGGCGTCATCGCCGGTTCGTCGCGCAGCCTCGCACGACCACCGGTGGGACGCAGCTGCCGGCCTGCGTTCATCCTGCCGACACCGGTGGTCCCCGTGAATGGCAACCCGAGCACCTACACAGATCCCATGGCCGTTCTGCATGCCGCTGGCGCACCCCTGACGACCAGCGGATACACCCTGCTGATCGCCGACGACCCCATCCAGGTCGCGGCCGCGCAACGCCTGCGCCACGAGGTGTTCGCCACCGAGCTCGGCGCCACCCTCCTCCCCGGTGCGGCCGGGCTGGACGTGGATCCCTTCGACGCGTACTGCGACCACCTGATCGTCCGCGAGGACAGCACCGGCGCTGTGGTCGGCACGTACCGGCTGCTGCCGCCGGGCCGCACCAACCGGCGGTACGCCGAGGACGAGTTCGACCTCGGCGCGCTCGATCCGCTTCGCGATGATCTGGTCGAGGCGGGCCGGTCCTGTGTGCACCCGGACCACCGCTCCGGCGCGGTGATCAATCTGATGTGGGCGGGCATCATCCGATACCTGCACCTGCGGGGCTCCCGTTGGCTCGGCGGCTGCGCGTCGGTGCCGGTGGCCGACGGTGGGCGGACGGTCGCCGAGGTGTGGACCCAGGCCCAGGCCCGGCACCTGTCGCCGCCGCCGCTGCGGGTCCGCCCCCTGCGGCCCTGGTTCGCCGGGTCGGCCGCCGGATCGGTGGTCGCCGTCGATCCGGCCGGGCGCGTCGCGGTACCGCCGCTGCTGCGTGGCTACCTTCGGCTGGGCGCGTGGATCTGTGGCGAGCCGTCGTACGACCCGGACTTCGGCTGCGCGGACTTCTACGTGCTCTTCTGCCTGGACCGGATGAACCCCCGTTACCTGCGGCACTTCCTGGGCGAGGCACAGCGGTGACCGCCGTGTCGCACGACCTGTGGCGACCGTCGTCGGGTTGCGACGACGACTGTCTGCCGTCGGCCGGCGCGGTGCCCACCGTGTCGGTGGCTCGTCGGGTGCTGCGGTTGGTCGGGGTGGCCGGCATGCTGCTGGCCGGGGTCGCCCTGGTGGTGCTGCTGCCGGTGCTGCCGGTCCGGGAACGGCAGGCGGCGGTGCGCGGTTGGGCCCGGTCCACCGCGCGGGCCTTCGGAGTCCGGCTGGTGATCCGGGGTCGACTGCCCCGGCGGCGGGCGCTGCTTGTCGCCAACCATGTCTCGTGGCTGGACATCCTCGCGGTGCTGGCCGTCGCACCCACCCGAATGGTGGCGAAGCGGGAGATCCGCTCCTGGCCGGTGTTCGGCCTGCTGGCCGCGGCGGCGGGGACCGTCTTCGTGGACCGCGCCCGGCCGCGCGCGCTGCCGGCCATGGTTGGCCGGATCGCCGACACGCTGCGCGCCGGCCGGTCGGTGGCGGTCTTTCCGGAGGGGACGACCTGGTGTGCCGGCGCTGGTGCCGCCGACTGCCGCCCCGGCGGCGGTTTCCGGCCCGCGACGTTCCAGGCGGCCATCGACACGGGCAGCCCGGTGGTGCCGCTGCGGCTCGCCTACGGCTGCGCGGCCACCGGTACGACCACCACGGTCGCTGCCTTCCTCGGCGCGGACACGTTGCTGCGATCGGTGCTCCGGGTGGTCACGGCGCGGGAGTTGGTGGTGTCGGTGACGATCGCCGCCGCGTTGCACCCGGCCCGTACCGCCGACCGGCGGTTGCTGGCTCGGGCCGCCGAGTCGGCCGTACACCTGGTGCCCGCGGCGGGTGCGGTGCCGCGGGCCCGGCTGCATCCGGTGCCCACGGCGACCCCGGCCGGCGGGGTGCCCACGGCGACCCTGCCGGTGCCTAAGGCGGCGCCGGTCGCCGGCGGCGGGCTGGATTTGGCGGCCTGAGGGGGAGCATCGGCTGCGGCGCGTCGGCCCTGCCCGGCGATATCCACCTCGTTGAGCGCGACAAGAACAGGCCCCTCACCGTCGGCGCTGAGGGGCCTCTTTGCGTGCTACGTCAGGCGTGCTTGGCGAAGCCGACGAACGCCTTCCAGGTCTGCGGGTCGAACGTGAGCGCCGGGCCGGACGGGTCCTTGCTGTCCCGCACACCGACGATGCCGGAGAGGTTGTCGGCCACCTCCACGCACTGCCCGCCGTTGCCCCCACTGCGGCTGCTCTTGCGCCACACGGCTCCGGTTAGGTTACTCATTGCTACATCTCCTTGGCGATCGTGGCTAATAGGTCGGCCGATCGGTCTGCGTCGAGCGACAGACCTTCGAGCGCTCTCCACCGCACAGAGTACGCCGCAACCTCTGTTGGCTTGTCGAGATATAAAGCGCCCGTCAGTGACTCGCTGTATACAGTCGTGGGCTCGGGGGTGCGGATGCCGATCGTTGGAAATTCCAGCATGACAAAACCACCGCCAGTCAAGGCGTAGTTGGGCGGCGTGTCTCGGGGCACGATGCGGATGGTCGCAACCTCGGCGGCCACCTGGTTGTGAAGATGGCTGAGCTGGTCTGCCATGCCGGCGATCGGCCGGCGCAGCACGCTCTCGTCCACAATGACCTCCAGGCGCGGAGGTCCTGGATTCCGCCGCTTGAGGATCTTCTGGCGCTCCATGCGAAGCTCGACCAGGCGTCCGACCTCCCCCTCTGCCAGCTCCGGATGCGACCGGAGCAGGTGTTCGGCGTACTCCTTCGTCTGAAGCAGCCCGGGAAGCGAGTCCGGCTCCCAGTGCCGCAGGCGCGACGCTGCCGACTCCATCCCGACGTACAGCTCAAACCAGGCCGGCAGGGTGTCGCCGTAGGCGTGCCACCAGCCGTTCGCCTTGGTCTCGGCGGCCAGTGCGATCAACGCCGACGTCATCTCGGGGGACATGCCATACAACGCGCACATGGCTGTCACGTCGCGCGCCTTGACTGCCGAGCCCCCGCCCTCGATCCGGTACATGGTGGACCGAGACCACTCCAGCGCCTCGCCGGCAGCTTCCAGGGATAGTCCGGCCTCTTCGCGGCCCTGCTTCAGATACCGGCCGAGTTGCCTGCGCGGTATGGATGATCCCGCAGCGGGCCGTCGAGCAGTTCCTGGTCTTCATCAAGGCCCACGCCGACAACGTCAACAACTCGGACTTCGGGATGCCGCTGCCGGACGGGTCGATCGGGCGCGTCGTGCCGACCCTCCCGATCGACGCGGTGTGGCACGCCGTGCTCCAGCACACCGAGCCGTATGCCGCCGCCTGCGAGCAGATCGCCGGGGGCTTCGTCCACCACATCCCCATCCTGACCGAGGGGATGATGGACGGCACCGCCGTGACCTTCACGCTCGCGGCACTGCACGGGACCGGTTACCGGGTCGACATGGAATTCTGGTACGGCGAGGCCGAGTCCTGCTGCCCGCCGAACCCGCCGCAGCCGGGCAACAAGTGACAGAGAGGTAGCCATGCGTAGTGACTGGATCGTCCTGCCTGACGCCGTCGCGGCGGACGTGGCCGACCTAGTCGGCGGCATCATCGACGTGCACCCGGCTTCGAGTGGCAACCACGCGGAGATCGCGTCGGCCGTCATCGGCTCGACCGGCAGCGTCTTCGTCAAGGCGGCTTCGGGTGATCTGGGCGTCCGGTCACTGCGCTACGAGCTGGCGGCGACCAGGGCTGTTGACTGGCTTCCGCCGGCCATCCTGTGGCACTTCGAGCGTGACGGATGGTTGGTAGTGGGGGCCGAGCTTCTTGTCGGCCCTCACGCCAACCTCTCGCCCGACAGCACGGATCTCGAACTGCTCGGCGTCGCGCTGAAGGGGCTCCAGGAGAACCAGGCCCGACCTGGGGTGTGGTTCACGCCGGAGACGCGGCTCGGCTTCACCCGCCCTGAGGCGGACGGCGGCGCGCTTATCCACTCCGACCTGAACCCGGCCAACCTGATCGTCACCACGAGCGGCCTGCGGGTCGTTGACTGGGCGTACGCGACGAGGGCGGCACCATGGGTCGAGCTAGCGTTGCTCGTCCAGTGGCTGATCGGCAGCGGCCACACCCCCAAGCAGGCGGAAGGCTGGCTAGCTCAGTTCCCCGCCTGGACCGAGGTTGACCCCGAGGTCTTGGACGACTTCGCATCAAGGAACGCCTCGAAGTGGGCCACGAAGTCCCGGCAGGGCGGCAAGGGATGGGTGCACGACCTCGCGGCCTGGACTTGCGAGTGGGCGGCCCACCGGGCGTAGCGGGGTGAAGCGGGTCAGCCTCGAACAGGCTGGCCCGCTTCTCTTACACGGGTACCGGTACCGCGCCAGTTCCGCGATCAGCCGGCGGGAGCGGTCCGGGCCGGTATCCAGTACCGCCGCCACCAGCTTCACGCCGGGGGTACCGGCGTGGGTCAGGACCTCGTCGTACCGGTGCCGGCCTGCTTCCGTACGCGCCGCTCAGGGCCCGGTGCCGCGGTGGCCGGCTCGGGGGCGGCGGGTAGCACCGCAGGTGGGACCGGTACCGGCTGATACCTGTGAGTCATAACTACTTGCGTTTTAACGTGTTGGGTCGCTGGGTGTGGTGATCTTCGGCGTGGCGGCGTGACGTGAAGCGGCCACCGTTTCAAGATCGGTTCTGCGA
>NZ_JBEXHQ010000031.1:0-83119 GCF_040607915.1 Micromonospora sp. NPDC005215
GGGCGCCCCCGGTCCCCCCCGCCGGCGGCGGGGGGGCGGGTGGGGGGGGCCCCCACGACGGCCTGGACGAGGGCGGCCAGCGCGCCGCTCTTGCCCAGGCCCACCTAGATCCGGGCCGGCGTGGGCACCTCGGCGTGCACGACACCTGCCTGTCCAGCCCAGCGGCCGCGGCCCGGCAGACCGCCGAAACCTTCGGCCTGGTGCCGACAATCGAGACGGCCTTGGCCGATTGTGACTACGGCGACTGGTCCGGACGGTCGCTTGAGGAGATCACTGGCACGCACCCACAGGCACTGCGGGAATGGCTGGCCGCGCCGGACTCGGCGCCGCACGGTGGTGAATCGGTGACGGCAGTGCGGGATCGGGTCGGGGGCTGGCTGGACGAGCAGCGCGGCGCGGGTCGACGCATCATCGCGGTCACCCACCCGCTGGTGATCCGGGTCGCGGTCGTGCACGCCCTCGGTCTGCCGACAGCGACGTACCGGCATCTTGACGTGGAGCCGTTGGCGGTCATCCGGCTCACCAGTCCGGGCACGCGCTGGCAGCTTCGACTGGGCGCGCAGCGAACAGCTTGAGGTCACGCCGAATGGCGCGGGCCGTGCCCACCAGGAGTGGACACGGCCCGCGCGGGTCAGCCGACTGCTCAGTGGTGCCGGTGGGGCAGGTGCAGCTCGACCGGCTCGGACGGAAGGTCGTCGACGCCGACAGCGACGGCCTGTTCGTGACGGCGACGCGCCGAGGGCAGGGCGAGTGCCGCGAAGACGGCCAGGACCGCGACGCCCGCGCACACCCAGAAGCCGGCGGTGAACGCCGTGTCGGTGGGCAGACCCTGAGGGGTGCTGTTCGAGGTGATGACGGCCGCCACGACCGCCGCGCCGATGCTGCTGCCGATGGTCCGCGCGATGGTGTTGACGCCGCTCGCCTCGCCGGTCTGTCCGGCCGGGACGCTCTCGATGATGGCGTTGGACATCGCCGCGAACGCCAGGCCGATGCCGGCGCCGGTGAGCACCCCGGAGAGCAGAACCTGCCAGGTGGCGCCGTGCGCGACTGCCGGCAGCACGAATGCGACGACGACCGCGACCGTGCCGAGGAACATCGGAACCTTGGGACCGAAGCGTCGGTCCAGCAGACCCGCGAGGGGACCGAAGACCACCATCATCAGGACGGTAGGCAGCAGGAACAGGCCCGCCTGGGACACCGTCTTGCCGAACCCGTACCCGGTGGCCGCGGGGAGTTGAAGCAGGGTCGGTACGAGCACGAACGTCCCGAACATCGCGAAACCGAGGATCAGGGCGACGAGGTCGGTGGCCCAGACACCGCGAATCCGCATCAGGCGCATGTCGATGAGCGGCTCGCGTACCCGAAGCTCGACCCGAACGAACACGATCATCGCGATCACACCGAGCACGAAAAGGCCGATGGTCTTCGGCTCGGTCCAGCCCCAGCCCTGCCCCTTGCTCACGGCCAGCAGCAGCGAGACCAGCGACACCGACAGGATGGCCGCGCCGAGCATGTCGAGCCGTCCGGGCGTGCGGACCCGCGATTCGGGCATCCCGAAGATGGCGCCGAGCAACGCGACGACGACGAGGACCAGCGGCAGCCAGAACAGCCAGTGCCACGACAGGTGCTCCACGATCGGGCCCGCGGCCACGATGCCGACACCGGCGCCGACCCCGAAGATCGCCGACAGCAGGCCGACGGTGACGCCGACCTTCTCCCGAGGCAGTTGGTCACGGACGATGCCGATCGACAGCGGCAGGATCGCTCCGGCGGCCCCCTGCAGCGCCCGCGCGACGATCAGCACTGTCAGGTTGGGCGCCAGGGCGGCGAGCAGGGTGCCCGCGGCGAGGGCCGCGAGGACGCCGATGAGGACCCGACGCTTGCCGACCATGTCACCGAGACGTCCGAGAATGGGCGTCAGCACCGAGGCAGCCAACAGGTACGCCGTGAGCACCCAGCTGATGTCTCCGGTAGAGACGCCCAGGTCCCTTCCGATGGTCGACAGCGCGGGCGCCACCAGCGACTGGAGCACCGCGAACGCCAGGCCGCCCAGCGACAGGTACAGCACCAGGAGGGTGCTGTTGGCGCGCGGGGCCGCGCTGGGCGCGGAGTCGAGGTGGGTCGACTCCTCGATGGTGTGGGTCATGACATCCCCGAACTAGATGTAAACGTTTGCTGACTTACCCAGTATGCTCAGCCGGTGGCTCATGTCAACAGTCGTTTACGTCACCCCACGTCCGCGTGGGGAGCTTGCGCCGGCGATTAAGTCAACATATGTTTACTTGCGGACGGGCGGCGCGACGGAGAGCCCACAACGTCCTCGCCGCCGGGCGGCCCGAGTGCCGACAGCACCGGGCCTGAGCGAAGGGAAGGACGCGTCGTGACAGCAGAACCGCCTGTCCCCCCGACCAGCGACACCGCCGGCGAGCCGGCCAGCGACACCGCCGGCGAGCCGGCCCAGCGTCGCCGCCGGGACGCGGCCGAAACCCGGCAGCTCCTGCTCGACGCCGCCCGCCAGCGCTTCGCGCGGGACGGCTACGCGGCCACGACCGTCCGGGACATCGCCGACGACGCGGGCGTCAACGTGGCGCTCATCAGTCGCTACTTCACGTCGAAGGAGGGGCTGTTCGAGGCGTGCCTGCGAGCCGCGGGCGACGAGCTGCGCCGGACGACCGTCCAGACGCCGGCCGACCGGGTGCCCGAAACCATCGCCCGGCACATCGCCGACCCCGGCGCGGCGGGCCTGTCGAGCCAGCTCTCACTGCTGCTGCGGTCGTCCGGGGACGCGGCGGCGGACGAGATCCGGCGCGGTGTCCTGGTCCGTTCCAGCGAACAACTGGCGGCGGCTCGCGGGTGGCGTCCCGGCGAACCGGGTAGTGAACAGATCCTGCTCCGCGCCCAGATGGCTCTCGCCGCCGGCATCGGGGTCGCGGTGCTGCGGTCGTCGATCCGGCTGGACCCGCTGAGTTCCGCCACCGAACAGGACCTGGTCGGCCCGCTGCGCGACCTGGTCGATGCGCTGCTGCCACCGCGCGAGAGTTGATCACTGCGGAACGGCGTGGGCGGGCCGTGACCACGGCCCGCCCACCCGTTTCCCGCACCGGCTCGTGCTAGCCGGTGACAGTGAACGGCCGGGACACCCTCGTCGCCGACCTGGCACCGCTCAGCGTGACGCTTGTCGCGCCCGCCTTCGCCGCACCCGGAACGCTTACCGTCGCGCCGGAGAGGACACCGTCACCATTCGCGCGCACGGTGCTGACCGCGAGGTCGTCACCGAAGGCGATGGTGACCGTCTCGTTCGGCGCGAACCCGGAACCGTCGACCGTGATCGACGTGCCGCGCGGCCCCGACCTGGTCGTCAGCGCCACCCGCGGCTGGTAGGTCGGTGCCTCGGCCGGCCCGCTCACCTGGACGGTGGCCGTGGCCGGGGTACGCGAGGACGCGCCCGTCGCGGTGACCGCGTACCGGCCGGGTTCTGCGTCCCCGGACGTCGGGACCGAGGCGCGGACCGTTCCCGTCGCGGAGGCCGCGACCTTCATGGTCCGGCCCGGGTCGGTGCCGACGCGGACGGTCACCTGCTCACCGGCGGCGAACCCGCTGCCGTCGACGGTGATCGCGCCACCGGTGGTGACGGTGCCGGACGCGGACAGCGCGATCGCCGGCTGCGATCCGCCCCGGGCCACTGTCACGGTGAAGGAGTGGGTGCTGCTCGTCAGCGTGTCCCACGTGGTGACGCGCACCGGGTAGGTGCCCTCCCGCGCGTAGGTGTGCTTGCCGCTCATCGCACCGGACGCGCCGATGGTGACGTCGTCCGGAGTCGTGCCGTCACCCCACTGGACGCGGGCCCGGTAACCGGTCGGACCGGGAGCGCCGGCGGTCACCGCACCGAGGTTCGCCGCGAGGGTCTGCCCGGCGTTCGCCGTCTGGTCCTTCGGGGCGACGGTGGTCAGCGCGGGGGCCGGCGTGCCGTCGTTGGCCACGGCGAACACGTGGATCCGGCCCGCCGAGCGGGGATCGCCGGTCTGCGCCGGCAGGGTCACCGACACCAGCGTCTTGCCCGCCGGGAGCTGGTACGGCGCGGTGGCGAACAGGAACGGCTGGGCGCCGTCCCGGCTCGTGCCCTGCAACCGGTACGCCGTCTTCGCGACGATGATGTTGCCGTAGGACGGGGTGCCGTTGGCGTTGCCGCCCAGCGTCCAGTCGCTCAGCTGGATCGGGATGCTGGCCGTGCTGCCGTCGCTGAACGTCGCCGTGCCGGTGGTGCTCTGGTTGCCCTGCGTTCCGGCGCCCACGAACGAGATGCTCGTCGCGTCGTCCGGCAGGTCGAGCACGACCGTCGCACCGTTACCTGTGGCGTTGTCCGGCTGCCCGGCCGGAATCGCCGGCAGGGTGTACCGCAACGCGGTCCCGGGGACCTGTTGCCGTTGGCCCTGGGTCGCGCCGCCCGCCACCAGGGCGGCCCGCGAGTACGCCCACGACTTGGCGTCGCAGTCCGCCGCGAGGACCCCCTCGTCGCCGACACAGACGCTGTCGAACGCGGCGGTGAGGCCGGAGGCCGGGACGTACCCCACGTCGACGCCGACCGTCGCGGAGTTCTGGCTCTCGCCGTCGGTGACCGTGACAGTGGCCTGGTGGTAGCCCGGCGTGGCGTAGGTGTGCGATCCACCGATGCGGTAGACGGCCCGCGAGTTCAGCGTCACGGTGCCCGCGGTGACCGGCGTGCCGTCACCCCAGTCGATCGTGGCCTGGTAGCCGCTGGCGGTGCCGCCCGTGACGGTGGCCAGCGGCACCGAGACCGGTACGCCGGACGTCGCGTGCACACCGTCGGTGGCGGTCACCGTGATGTCGCCGCCACCGAGGTCCAGATCGCCCCCGGCGAGCAGCTCGATCTCGGCGAGGTTGGTCTGCGGGGCGCCGACGGTCCTCGACACGGCGAGCCGGAACTGGGCGAAGCGTCCCGGCCGGTCGATCTCGTACGGGCGGGTCTGGTTGCGCCACCGGAACGCCTGGTCCTGGCGGGAGTCCACTGTGGTCCAGGTGATGCCGTCGTTGGAGCCCTGCAGTCGCCAGTCGGCCGGATCGCCCGCACCGGCTCCGGACGTGACGGTGTAGTACTTCGGCTTCTGCTTGCCACCACGGAACGCCCAGTTGATCTGCGGGGTCGCCGAGGTGAAGGTCAGCTGGGTGGTGGACGAGTCGTCGAACAGCTTCGCCGCGTCCTGACCGCCGGTCGCGGTCGCGGTGCCGAGACCGGGGCCTGTGGTGTCCTGCAACGGCTTCGGCGCCTCGTCGCCAGTGGTCAGCGACGGCGGCGCGTCGTTGCGGCCGCTGCCCCACGACGACGGGTTGGGGCCCATCTGGAAGTCGATGGTGCCGCCCTTGGCGAGCGCGGCCACGTCCACTGACAGACCGCGCTGCTTCTTGCCGTTGACCCGCACGTCCTGCACGTAGACGTTGCGGTTGCTGTTGTTCGGCGCGTTGACGACGATGTCGCCGGTGCTGCGGCGCACTGTCATCCTGGTGAACTGCGGTGAGCCGATGGCCCACTGCGACGACCCGGCCTGCAACGGGTAGATGCCCAACGAACTGAGGATGTACCACGACGACATCTCGCCGTTGTCCTCGTCGCCCAGATAGCCCTGGCCGATCTCGCTGCCGACGTAGAGGCGGCGCAGGATCTCCCGTACCGTCGCCTGGGTCTTCGCCGGTGCGCCGGCGACGTTGTACATGTACGGGATGTGGTGCGACGGCTGGTTGCTCATGCCGAGCTGACCCATCCGCACCGCGCGGGCCTCCAGCATCTCGTGGATGACCCCGCCGTACCCGCCGGGACGGTCGGCGTTCTCCGGGGTGGCGAAGAACGTGTCGAGCTTGTTCCGCAGCGCCTGCTGCCCGCCGTACAGGTTGGCGAGGCCCTGGCCGTCCTGCTGTGCGGTGAACGCGAAGTTCCACCCGTTGGTCTCGGTGTAGACACCGCCCCAGTCCAGCGGGTCACCGGCCAGGAAGTTGCCGGCGGCGTCGCGGCCCTGGAAGAGCTTCGACGTCGGGTCGAACAGGTGGACGTAGTTGCGGGCGCGCTCCAGGAAGTAGCGCGACTCCTCGGTGAGCCGGGCGCGCTCGGACTTCGGCGTGGCCGGGTCCTTGGCGAGGGCGGCACCCATGTTGCCGATGCCGTAGTCGTTGATGAAACCCTCAAGCGCCCACGACACCGACTCCCCGGTGGACGTCGGCGTGTAGCCGAGGAACAGCGAGGTCTCGATGCCCTTGCGCCCGACCGCGCTGCGCCCGGACGCGACTGTCGCGTCCTTGACCGCCGCGTCGTACGCCGCGAGCGGGTCGGGCAGCTTGACCCCGGTGAGGTACGCCTGGGCCAGGGCCACGTTCGCGCTGGTGCCGGTCATCAGGTCCGCGTAGCCGGGCGACGACCAGCGGGCGATCCAGCCGCCGTCGCGGTAGTGCTGGACGAACCCGTCGGAGATCCTGGCCGCGACGTCCGGGTAGAGCAGCGCGTAGGCGGGCCACACGGTGCGGTAGGTGTCCCAGAAGCCGTTGTTGACGTAGATCTGCCCGTCGACGATCTTCGCGCCGGTCTGGGTGGCGGTCGACGCGCCGGTCGGGGCCGAGACCGGGCTCGCGTACTGCCAGCGCGGTGCGGCGGCGGTGCCGGTGTTCTCGGACTGCGAGTTCGGGTAGAGGTTCAGCCGGTACAGGTTCGAGTACATGGTGACCAGCTGCGCCTCGGTGGCACCGCGTACCTCGACGCGGCCGAGACGGTCCTTCCACGCGGCCGTCGCGGCGGCGTGGATCTGGTCGAAGCTCCTGCCGGTGACCTCCAGGTCGAGGTTGCGACGCGCCTGGTCGACGGAGAGGAACGACGTCGCGAGGCGCATCGTCACCTCCCGGGTCGTGGAGACGTCGAAGGTCGCCGACGTGGCGGTGGATGCCGTAGGTGCCCGGTCGACGACGCCGGACACGAACATCCGGCTCCGTCCGGCGGACAGGCCGCTTCCGTTGTCGACCCAGCCGGTGACGGTGCCGTCGGCACCGATGCTGAACGTGCCGTTGTGGAAGACGAGGCTCCCGGTCGCCTGCCCGGCGGGGAAGGTGAACCGCATGACGCCGCCGTGGTCGGTGGGCGACGTCTCCGCGATCAGGCCGTTCTGCAGCGTGACCCGGTAGAGGTCCGGTTGGGCCGTCTCGTCGTCGTGGCTGAAGGCGAGCGCGCGGCTGGCGGGCTCACCGGTGAGCGGCCGGTCGCCGGCGACCGGCATGACCGACATCTGGTTGCGGTCACCCATCCACGGGCTGGGCTCGTGGGAGATCGCGAGGCCCTGCAACAGGGGCAGGTTGGCCTCGTTGTTGATCCGGTGGTACTCGTACGCCCACGAGTCGGAGGTCGCGTCGGTCACCGGCGTGAAGAAGTTGAAACCGTTCGGCACCGCGGTGATCGGCAGGTTGTTGCCGCGCGAGAAGCCGGCCGTCGAGTTGGTGCCGCGCCGGGTGTCGACGTAGTTGGTCAGCTTCGAGCCGTCGATCGACGCCGGTACGGCGGTCAGCTCGATGTCGTCGAGCCAGCCCTGGAACCGGGTCTCGCCGGTGGCCTGCGGGTTGTCGTACGCGAGCAGGATGCGGTCGATCGTCTTGCCCCGTGCGACGGTGCCGAGGTCGGCCTGCACCAGGTTCCACTGGTCGGCGTAGAGCACCTTGGACGCGCCCTGACCGGCGGCGGTCAGCGGGTAGCCGTGCTGGTCGACGGGTGAGCGCCCGCTCAGGTAGCTGCCGTCGGTGAAGTGCAGGTCGACGGCGGTGTAGGTGGACGGGTACCGGGCGTCCCCACCGGTGAACTCCGGGAAGAGCTTGTACGACAGCCGGGTCTTCGGCCCGACCGGGATGGTGACGTCGAACAGTTTGTTGCTCGCGTACGAGCGGCCGTTGCCCTCGGCCCCGCCTGCGTAGCGCAGCGCGGCCAGTCCGGTGAACCCGGCGTCCGGCTTGGTGGTGTAGCCGCCGTTCGGGCCGGTGGTGGCCTCGCTGACCATGGGGGTGGCCGGCGGGCGGACGTTCGAGCCGTCGCTGATGTTCCAGTCGGCGAGCTGCACGAGCGAGTCGCCGGAGTTCGCTGTGACGTTCAACCGGTAGTAGCCGTAGGCGCTCGGGTTGGTGAAGCTGTACGTCTTGGTGGCGTAGCGCCCGCTGAACGTCTCGCCGGCGCGCTTGTCCAGGTCGGTCCACGTGCGGCCGTCGTTCGACCCCTGCACGACGAAGTCCCGGGGGTCCCGGGTGGGTGCGTCGTTGGCGGCGGTCAGCGAGTAACGCACCACCGTCGCGGGCTTGGTGAGCTGGTAGGTCACCCAGCCGTTGGACGCGAACACGAGCCACTTGGTCGACGGGTCGTCGTCGGTGAGGTTCGCGGCGATCTCGTTCGGCGGGTGTTCCGCGCTCGCGGTCACGGTGTCGACCTGGCCGAGCAGGCTGCCGGGCAGCGTGGTGACCTTACCGCTCAGGTTCGCCTGGACCGGCTTTCCGTTCGCGCCGACCTCCACGGTGCTGGCGGCGGGTTGCGGGTCGGCGGACTCGAACGAGGAGCCGAAGCTGCCCGGGGTTGCCGGTGCGGCGGCGGCGTTGGCCAGGGGCGGGGCGACGAGCAGTCCCAGCGGTAGCAGGAAGGCTGTGGTCGCGGCGAGCAGGCGGGGGGACGGGTGACGCGCATGGGGGGTATGCGACATGAGGGACGGTGCCTTTCGACTCGAACCAGTCGAGTACGTCGAAGGTCTGGGCAGAGTGGACGGGGTCAGGCCCTTTGACATCGTTGTCATACGAGTTCGTGAACGACGATGGTCGGGGCGGTGGACTGCCGCTGATAGTTCCGGGCAGACCACGACCCTGTCAACGGGGTGATCACCGCGAGACCGGCGCCCGGGCTGTGACCTCCGCCCACCGAGGAGCGTCGGGCACGCCACCTCCGCACCACTGTCTACCGCCTCCCGGGCCTCGACGCCGCGCGGCGACGTGCGCCGAGGCCCGGATCGCGGGTCAGCAGGAGAGATTGGCTCCCGCGGGCACGCCGAGGATGCCGACGAACTGCTGGTATCTGGTGACCCGGCTCTGCACCTGGGCGGGGTTTCCCCCGTTGCACTCGATCGAGCCGTTGATGCTGCGGATCGTCTGGCCGAACCCGGCCCCGGTGACCATCGCGTTGTGCGCGGTCATGGTGCCCGGTCCGTTCTGGGTCATCCAGTACCAGATACCGGTCTTCCAGGCCACCGCGGCGTCGTTCTGCACCAACCACGGGTTGGTCAGCAGCGGCAGCTGGAGAGCGATCCCGGCGGCGTTGTAGTTGAAGTTCCAGCTGAGCTGGATCGGCCCCCGCCCGTAGTAGGCGGCCTGCCCCGCCGGACAGCCGTAGGGCTGGCCGGGATCGCAGTAGTGCGGGTAGTTCGCGGTGTTCTGCTCGACGACGTGCACCAGGCCGCCGGTCTCGTGGTACACGTTCGCCAGGAAGGCCGCGGCTTCCTGGCGCTGGACGGTGGCGTTGCCGGTCCTCGCGAACGCCGGGTAGGCGCTGAGGGCCGCGACGAGCCCGGAGTACGTGTAGAAGGAGTTGCGGCCCGGGAACATCTGGTTGAACTGGGCTTCGGTCACCACGAAGCCACCGGGGTTGGTGGGCGGCTGGCTGGTGGGTGGTTGTCCGCCGCAGGTGTACGGCTCCCAGTACCAGGTGCTGACGACCGGGTCGTAGCCGGGATTGTCGTGCTCGGCGACGTAGTACAGGCCATTGGTGTATCGCACGATCGTCCCGGCGGTGTACCAGGCCCCGCCGGCCCAGTTCGGGTAGTTGCAGCTTCCCGTGGTGGGCGGTGTGCTGCCTCCTCCGCACGTACCGAGGTCCTCCCAGACCCCGGTCGTGCCCGGCGGCGCCTCGTTCTGGGTCCACCACTTCGCCCGGTAGTTACGACCGTTGTGCGACACCTGGGCGTCTCCCCAGTAGACGGCCGAGGCCTGCCACGATGCGGAGCAGGCCGCCGCCGACGCGGCGGTGGACGGGATGATCGCGACCAGCCCACCGGCGACGATCAGTGCCGCCAGCGCGACCAGCGCGCGCAGTCGTGCCATGTGATCACTCCATTCCTGGGACATCCCGGGCCGACGACCCGGGACAACCATTGATGGAAGTGACTGTAACATCTTTTGTTCACAAACTTTACTATTGGCCGTGCGGCAACCCGCCCCTGAAGCCCTCCATCGCCGCCGATAGTTCCGACGCCTTTCCGGATGACGCCACCAGGAACCGGGGCAGTGGCGGCGATCAACTGAACGACCCACTGGTCGCCCACCCCCAGGGGCTTGACATAGGACGTCAGACATCATCCCGGCCGCTTCCGGATAGTTCCGGAAGTTGTTGACGCTCCGGAAATCCCGCTGCAATACTCCGATCCATCGAGGTCGATGCGGTCGACATCGCGATGGTCGGTTCGGCCGCCCCACTTGTCCACACCTGCCCGGACCTGTGCTGCCCGCACCCTGGCGCACGTCCGGGCCCCCGGAAAGGGGCACCAGATGACCAGGATCTCCCCCAGCACGGCCCCGAGGTCGAGGCGGTTGCGCGCGGCGCTGGCCGCCCTCACCACCGCCGCCGCGATGTGCGGCGTCGTTCTCGCCGCCACCTCGGCCCCGTCGAGCGCCGCCGCCTGCAACGGCTACGTCGGCCTCACCTTCGACGACGGCCCGACGGGCAGCACCAGCGCGCTGCTCAACGTGCTGCGCAACAACGGCGTACGGGCCACGATGTTCAACATCGGGCAGAACGTCCAGAACAACCGGTCCGCGGCGCAGGCGCAGGTGTCCGCCGGCATGTGGGTCGGCAACCACAGCTGGAACCACTCCCACATGACCTCAATGAGCCAGTCCCAGATGCAGTCCGACCTGTCCCAGACCAGCTCGGCGATCCAGTCGGCGACCGGCGTCCGACCGCAGTTGTTCCGGCCGCCGTACGGGGAGACCAACGGCACCCTCCAGTCCGTCGCGTCGTCGCTCGGCATGCGCCAGGTGATCTGGGACGTGGACTCACAGGACTGGAACGGGGCGAGTGTCAGCCAGATCGTGTCCAACGCGAGCCGCCTCCAGGCCGGTCAGGTCATCCTCATGCACGACGGAATCCAGAACACCCGCGACGCGATTCCCCAGATCATGGCCAACCTGACAAGCCGTAACCTGTGCCCCGGCATGATCTCGCCGTCCACCGGCCGCGCCGTCGCACCCGACGGCACGACCCCGCCGCCCAGCACCGGCACCCCGCCGCCCAGCACGGGGACTCCGCCGCCCGGCACCGGTAGCTGCACCGCGACGGCGACGACCCCCAACGTCTGGGGCGACCGGTACAACACGTCGGTGACGGTCAGCGGCGCCAGCACGTGGGCGGTGGTGGTGGCGATCACCTCGCCGCAGCGCGTCTCCACCATCTGGAACGGCACCGCCACCTGGGACAGCAGCGGCACCGTCATGACCATGCGGTCCAACGGCAGCGGCAACACCTTCGGCTTCACCACGATGACCAACGGCAACAGCAGCGCCCGCCCGCAGATCCGCTCCTGCACCGCGGGCTGAGCGCACCCGGGCCGATCCGGTGTCGGCGGGTGCCCGGCGTTCTCCGGGCACCCGCCGATTGTGTCGGTGGCGGTCGTTAGCGTGTGGGCACTGTCGCCGCGCCGGCCCGTTCAGGCCGGTCGCTGACCCCCGGAGGCCCTCATGTCCCAGGAGACGACCTACCTCGAACTGTCCGAAGTGGACGGTGCGCACAAGTTCTACGAGGTCATCGTCGACAACGCCACGCTGACCGTGCGCTACGGCCGGATCGGCGACCAGGGGCAGGTCAAGGCCAGCGCCTACCCGGACAACACCCGAGCTCGGGCGGCCGCGGCGAAGAAGATCGGGGAGAAGGTCCGCAAGGGCTACGCGCCGGCGGTCCCGGGCGTCCGACAGAAGCGCACCGTCTCCCGGCGACAGATCGTCAGCACCCGCTCCACCGCCCACACCGCCCCGGTGCTCTGGCGCTACGACTCCGGCGCCCCCGCCTTCGGCATCTTCGTCGACGGGCAGCACTGCATGGTCGGCAACGAGCACGGCGTGATCACCATGCTCGACCACGACGCCCGGGTGCGCGGCCAGGTCCGCCTTCCCGACGGGGTGAAGTGCATCGTCGCCGACGACGCCTGGATCTACGCCGGCTGCGACGACGGCAACGTCTACGACCTCTCCGGCAAGGTGCCTCGCGTGGCGTACGCGATCGCCCCGGAGATCGACATCTACTGGCTGGACATCCACGACGGTGTCCTGGGCGTCTCGGACGCCGACGGCGGGATCACCGCCGTCGACCACGAGGACGAGTTCCTGTGGCGCCGGCCCGGGCGGGGGCGTGCGGCCTGGATGGTGCGGTGCGACGACGACGCCATCTACCACGGTCATTCGCGGGGCGTGACCGGCTACGAGTGGCGTACCGGCCAGGAACTGTGGCACACCAGCACCGGTTCGGTGCTCTTCGGCTGGCAGGAGCAGGGCAGCGTGTTCGCCGGGACCAGCACCCGCGAGGTGGCGCGGCTGTCCAAGGCCGGTCGACTCGAAGGCAGCTACCGGTGCGACGCCCCGGTCTTCTCCTGCGCCACCGCCGAGGGCGGCCGGTACGTCTTCGCCGGTGACAGCCAGTCCTCGATCTACTGCTTCGACGCGGCCGGCACCCGGCTGTGGAAGCTCGGCACCGGCTGCGGCTCGGCGTACTCGATGCAGTACCACGACGACCGGCTCTACGTCGTCACCACCGGCGGCCATCTGGCCTGCATCGACGCGAGCGAGCCGGCGATCCGGGCGGCCCAGGCCGGGGACGTGCCCCAGGTTCGCGACGTCAAGGCCCCCCGCCAGGCGCCACGGCCGGTGAAGCCGACGATCGTCGAGGTGACAAGCGACTCGGGTGCGGGCGTGGTCGTGCAGTGCCTGGACGATCGGGGCCGGCTGCGGGTCCAGGTGCTGTCCGACGGCTACCGACACGACTGGTCCGTGCAGTTTCCCAAGGGCATTCGCGAGCCGGGCGCCCGCTATCTGGTGACCGAGGTCCGCGAGTCCGGCCGGGGCGGGTTCTACCGGGCGTTCGGCGACATCCGCCGCCTGCGCTGAGCGACGATCGCCGCAGCCGGGCCGGCACACCGACGGGACACCGATCGACCTCTCCCCTGTCGTAGGGTGCCGGCATGGCGCACCCCGTCCGGGCCGACGGCGAGGCCACCGGGGCCTGGTGGGCCGCTCCGCCCACGCGGCGGGTGAGTCACCTGCCGGCCGTCGACCCCGAGGTGCTGCGGGTGGCACTCGACCCGTTGCCGCCGGCGGCGCCGGCGGTCGTGCACTACCGGCCCACGGTGGTGGGTCCGCTCGGCGACCTCGTGGACGACCTCCTCGACCAGTTGGACACCGCGGCGCTCGCGATGTTCCCCCGGTGGTTGGCCGGCGCGGACCGTTTCGAGTGCGAGGGCACGCTCGGCGTGGCGGCGGTACGCGCCCTCGCGGCCCGTGCCGCAGCCCGATCCCGGCACTTCGGCCCGTTTCTCGCGGACCTCGCCGAGCGTGGGCTGCGCGGTCCGCGTCGGCCCGCCGGCCGGTCCCGCTTCGCCCCTGGGGTACGCGCCGCCGGGCTCGCCCGGGTGCTCGCCGAGGCCTACGACCGGGAGGGCTGCGTCCTCGTCATCGCCCTGCCCGACCTGGGCGCGGATGCCGAGCGGACGCTCGTGGCCGCCGCCGAGTGGCTCGTGCGGCACGGCGGCTTCACTGTGTGGCTGGCCGGCGGGCCACTGCGCCATGCCGACCGGGTGCGGTCGGTGCCGATGCAGGTGCCGGTGCGGTTCGCCGAGCTGGTCAGCTCGACCGACCGGCCTCCGGCCACGTCCGCACCGGCGGGTCCGACGGTGTTGGCCTGGCCGCCGATCGCCGGGGTGCCGCGTGGTGACAGCGCGGCCGAGCAGGCACTGGAACGCGCGCTCGCACCGCACGACTGGGCGCGGGGCCGGCGGTGGAACCACACCTACGAGTGGCACGTGCTGGGTGCGTCCTACCGACTGGATCTCTTTTGGCCCGCCGAGGGTCTTGCGGTCGAGGTGGACGGCCCGGAGCATCGTGGGCGAATCGCTTTCGCCAACGATCGGCGGAGGGACGTGCAGCTGCAACTCCTCGGGCTGGACGTGCTCCGCTTCACCAACGAGCAGGTGCTCACCGACGCGCCGGTGGTGGTCGACGGGATCCGTCGGCTGCTGACCCGGCGACGCGCGGACGGCACGCACACCGATGGAGATGAGAGATCATGACCAGCCCGGCGGAAGTCCCGCACCTGACGCCGAACCAGATCAACGCCCTCGTGGTGCTGATGGTCGAGGCGCGCCGAGTCAGCAACGTCGAGCTGAAGGAGCTGGCCGGCTTCACGCTGACCGGCCAGGACAACAGGAAGCTCGTCGACCTGGGTCTGGTGGAGACCGATCGGACGCACCGGCCGTTCGCCCACGAGCTGACCGAGGAGGGCTGGCGGGTGGTCCGTCACCTGCACACCTCCACCCCACCCAAGCAGGGCGGCTCCACGACCCGGTCGCTGTTCGTCGTCCTGTCCAACGTGCACCGTTCGCTGGACCGGCTCCGAATCAGCCACGGTGACTTCTTCAAGCAGACCGACGCCACCGCCCCGCCGGCCGGCGCGCCTCGGCAGGAAGCACCGGCCACGGTCTCCGCGACGCCGACGGAGGTGGAGACGCTGGTCCGGGCGGCGTACCGGGAGTTGGCCGCCGCACCGGGCGCCTGGGTCGGCCTCGCCGACGTTCGGGACCGGCTCGCCGACACCGACCGGGCGTCCCTGGACGCGGCGTTGCGGGCGATGGTCGGCCGGGAGGACGTCCGCATCATCCCGGTGGCGAACACCAAGTCGCTGACCACCCGGGACCGCGCCGCGGCCGTCCGCATCGGGAACGAGGACAACCACGCCCTGGCGATCGGCGCGGCATGATCTCCGACGACCAGCGGGCCGCGCTGGAGGCGGTGAGTCTCAACCCGGCGGTCACCCCGGACGACGTCTGGCGACCCAGCCCGCACAATGTGCCGGAGCTGCACGAGCAGGTGGTCGCGGAAATCCTGCGCGGGGTGGCGCGGGCCCGCACCGACGACACGAGCATGCCGCTCGGCGTGGCCATGCAGGGCCGCGCGGGTGCCGGGAAGACGCACCTGCTCGGGGCGGTACGCGAACGGATCCAGCGCGACGGCGGCTACTTCTTCCTTGTCGACATGGTCAGCGGCAAGACGTTCTGGGAGAGCGTCGCCCTGGCCCTGGTGGAGGGCATGGGCCGCACCCACGTCGGCTGGGGCACCCAGCTGAAGACCTTCCTGCGCCGACTCACCCCCCAGCTCGGCCTGCCGGTGGAGGTCCGCGACGCGGTCGCCGGCGCCCGACCGGTGACCCGTGCGCAGCTCGACGCCTTCATCTGGGCACTGCGCGCCCGTGACCGGGAGGTCGGACGGGACGCCCAGGACACCGCTCGGGCGCTCGTCCTGCACGGTGCCATCGACTTCGAGGCACAGGACGTCGGGTACGCCCACCTGATCTCCGAACCGGGTGACCCGGCCGCGCGGGCGGCGTGGGGGTTGAGCGGCGCCATCCGCACCCCGCAGCAGATCGTGCAGGACATCTCCCGGCTGATGGCGCTGGCCCTGGACCCCACTGTCATCGCCGTGGACCAGCTCGACACGCTGTTCGCCCAGACCAGCACCTCACTGCTCAACCAGCATCAGGGGCTGGAGGACGCCCAGGCAAAGGTGCTCGGCCCGATCGCCGACGGCCTGCTCAAGCTCCGCGACATCACCCGCCGCACGCTTGTCGTCGTCTCGTGCCTGCCGGACACCTGGGTGCTGATGACCCGCGCGGCGCCCACTCCGGTCGCCGACCGCTTCCGTACGTCGACCCTGCCGGACCGGATCCCCACCCCGGAGATCGGGCAGGCGATCGTGGCGAAGCGCCTCTCCACCGCGTTCGCGGGTATGTTCTTCGGGCCACCGCACCCGACCTGGCCGATCGCCCCCGCCGCCTTCGCCGACGCGCCCACCCTGACGCCACGCGCCCTGCTCCGCCGGGTGGACCGCCACATCGCCTGGTGCCGTGATCGCGACGAGGTGGTCGAACTCGACCGACTCATCGACGGCACCGACTCGACGCCGACGGCCGGCACCGTGCGCGGTGCGGCGGCGAACCCGACGACAAGCGAACGCCGCCTGCGCGAGCTTGACGAACGGTTCGCCGAACTGGTCGAGGCCGCGGACGTGTCGGCAGCCGTCGACCCGGCGGGCGAGGACGAGCACGTGCCACCGCTGCTCGCCGCCGGCCTGGCCGCCTGGATCGCCGAGCAGGCGCCGACCGGCGCCACCTACAAGTACGATCCGCCGCCCGGGCGCAAGCCGGCCCTGCACGGGCGGCTGATCGAGGTGCTCGACGAGGCCACCGAGAACGAGGCGCACTGGTGCTTCCGGGCCGTCGCGCACCCCAACGCCGTTGCCGTGACCGCCCGGGTCAAGGCCGCGTGCACGCTGGCCGGACTGGATCGGGACCTCCCCCAACGGCGGCTGATCCTGCTGCGCAACGGCCCGTGGCCGACCGGTAAGCGGACGACCGAGGTGTTGAGTGGTTTCGATGCCGCCGGCGGCATCCGGCGCGCGGTGCCGGAGGCGGACCTGCGGGTCTTCGCGGCCCTGCGGGTGCTGGCGGCCGAGCCGTCCACGGCCCTGCAGGAGTGGCTGGTGGCCCGCCGTCCGGCCAGCGGCACCGAGCTGTTCCGGGCGGTCCTGCCCGGGCCCGAGCGGCCCCGCGACGGTGCGCCGCCAACAGCTCCCGACGACGGGGTGCCGCCGCCGGGCGACGCCGGGACTCCGCCGGACGACACCGAGGCTCAGCCGGGTGGCGCCGAGGCTTGCTCGGGTGGTGCCGGGGCTCCCTCGGGTGGTGCCGAGGCTCTGCCGGGTGGTGCCGAGGCCGACCCGACCAGCGGGCCGGTCGCGACCGTGATCGGCGGGCCGTCGACCGGCTCGGTCTCCGTGGCCGTGCCCGCCGACCCGGTCGGCCTCGTGGCCGGTGCCGGCGGCCGGACCATCGGGCTGGGGCGGACCGCCGACGGTGGCCACCCGTTCACTGTGCCCCTGGAGTCGCTGCGTCGGCACGCCGTCGTGTTCGCCGGGTCCGGCTCGGGCAAGACGGTGCTCATCCGTCGACTGGTCGAGGAGTGCGCCCGCGAGGGTGTCTCCGCGATCGTGCTCGACCCCAACAACGACCTCGCCCGGCTCGGTGACGCGTGGCCCGAACCGCCGAGCGGCTGGGGTCCCGGCGACGCCGAACGAGCCACCGACTATCTCACCCACACCGAGGTGGTGGTGTGGACGCCGCGGGTCACCGCGGGTCGGCCGCTGAGCTTCCAACCGTTGCCCGACTTCACCTCACTGCGGGACTGGCCCGACGAGTTCGACCAGGCGGTCCGCTCCGCCGTGGAGGCGCTCGCCCCACGGGCCGGCGTCGACCGGACGAGCCGGCTCGCCCAGCAGGGCAAGGCCGTCCTCACCGAGGCCCTCCAGGCGTACGCGCGAAGCGGGATGGTGGGCCTGCCCGGCTTCACCGAGTTCCTCAGCGAGCTGCCCGAGGGGGTCAGCCGGCTGGCCCGCGCCGGGAAGCTCGCCGAGGAGTTGGCCGAGGCGCTCAAGGCGGCGATGGTCACCGATCCGCTCTTCGGTGGTGTCGGTGCACCGGCCGACCCGGGGCTGCTGCTGACGCCGTCGCCGGGGCGGCGGGCCCGGGTGTCGGTGATCAGCTTCGTCGGCCTCACCTCCGACCAGGAGCGGCAGAGTTTCGTCAACCAGTTGCAGATGGCGCTCTTCGCCTGGATCAAACGGCACCCCGCCGGTGACCGACCGCTGGGTGGGCTGTTCGTGATGGACGAGGCGCAGACGCTCGCGCCGTCGACCGGCACCACGGCCTGCAGCGCCAGCTCGATCGCGCTCGCCTCGCAGGCCCGCAAGTACGGGCTCGGGTTGGTCTTCGCCACCCAGGCGCCGAAGGGTCTGCACAACCAGATCTCCGGCAACGCGACGACACAGTTCTTCGGACTGCTCAACGCTCCCGCGCAGATCGACGCGGCCCGGCAACTCGCCGAGGCCAAGGGCGGGCGACTTCCGGACATCGGCCTGCTCAACAGCGGCGAGTTCTACGCCGCCGGGGAGGGGTTCTCGTTCGTCAAGGTCCGTACCCCGTTGTGCCTGACCCACCATCCGAAGGCGCCGTTGACTCCGGAGGAGGTCGTCGCCCGCGCCGGCCCGCCTGGGTAGCCTTGGGCCATGATCTTCATTACCGCCAAGTTCCGGGTCCTGGCCGAGCACGCCGACCGGTGGCCGCAGATCGCCGCCGAGTTCACCGAGGCGACCCGGGCCGAGCCGGGCTGCCTGTGGTTCGACTGGTCCCGCAGCGTGGACGACCCGACCGAGTACGTGCTGGTCGAGGCGTTCCGCGACGACCAGGCCGGTGCCGCCCACGTGCAGTCCGCCCACTTCCGCGCGGCGCAGGAGACCCTGCCGCCGCACCTGGCCGAGACGCCGCGCATCGTGAATGCCACGCTGCCCCAGTCGGACTGGTCACTCCTGGGCGAGATGGCCGTCCCCGAGAGCCGCTGACCGTCGCTGGCGGGCGGTCCGCTCGACCCGCCGACAGGCGGTGCCCCGTCCGCCGGCCGGCTCTGCTCCGTCCGCCGGCAGTGCCCCGTCCGCCGGCAGCGCTCCGTCCGCCGGCAGTGCTCCGTCCGCCGGTACGGAATCTCCCGATCTGCCGTCAGCGGAGCCGGCGGGCGGTGAACCGGGCCGGCGGATCGGCGATCACGTCCTGTGCGGCGATCAGCTGGATCTCCCGGGTGCCCGCCGCGAGGGTCGCCTCAAGGACGGCGAAGACGGAGCCGATGGTGCGTTCCAGCGCGGCTGCGGGTGAACCGGTCGTGCACAGGTGCGCCAGGTACAACGCCGCGGTGACGTCGCCGCCGCCGTTCGGGTTGATCGGCAGCAGCGGGGTGGTCACCGCCCAGGCGCCCTCGTCCGAGACGGCCACCACCTCCAGCGAGCCCGGCGGCAGATCGCCGTGCAGCACGCTGGTCACCAGGACGTGGCGCGGCCCGGTCGCGCGCACCACGTCGACCGCGTCGAGCACCTCCGCCAGCGAGTTCGTCGCGCGGCCGGCGAGGAAGTCCAGCTCGAACTGGTTCGGAGTGATGATGTCCGCGCGCGGCACGACGGTGTCGCGCAGGTACTCCGGGATGCCCGGCCGGACGAACATCCCCCGTCCGACGTCGCCCATCACCGGGTCGCAGCAGTACACCGCCGTCGGGTTCGCCGCTTTCACCTTCTCCACCGCGTCCAGGATCACCGCGCCCACGGCGGGGTCGCCCTGGTAGCCGGACAGCACCGCGTCGGCGCTGCCGAGGACCCCACGGTCCGCGATGCCCGCGATCACCTCGGCCACGTCCGCCGCCGGCAGCATGGGCCCACGCCACGCGCCGTACCCGGTGTGGTTGGAGAAGTGCACAGTCACGACCGGCCAGACCTCGTGCCCGAGCCGTTGCAGGGGAAAGGCCGCCGCCGAGTTGCCGACGTGACCGTAGGCTACCGACGACTGGATGGACAGGATCTTCACCGGCCCATCATCGCCGTCGCGGCCGGTGCCGCACGCACGGCCCGCCGAATCTGTCGGGCGGCCCACTCGCCGCCCACCCCGGTGACGGCACGACGGGCGGCCCGGACACCGTCGTCCGGGCCGCCCGAGCGGTCGTACGGTCAGCCGCCGAGGCTCGCCGCGGCGGAGGCGATCGACGAGGCGAAGTAGCTCACCTGGGTGTAGACGCCCGGGTAGTTGGGCCGGGCGCAGCCGTTGCCCCAACTGACGATCCCGACCTGGATCCAGGCGTTGGCGGCGTCGCGGCGGAACATCGGGCCGCCCGAGTCGCCCTGGCAGGTGTCAGTGCCGCCGCTGGCGTAGCCGGCGCAGATCTCCTGCGCGGGGATGAGGTCACCGCCGTAGTTGGCGTTGCAGGTGGAGTCGCTGACGAACGGGACGGTTGCCTTGAGCAGGTACCGCTGCTGCCCGCCGCCCTCACGCGCGGCGCCCCAGCCGGAGATGGTGAAGGTGCCGCTGTCGTAGGCGGTCGTGCCGGCGACCGGCAGCGTGCTCAGCCCGGTGACCGGGGTGGCCAGCCGGATGAGCGCCCAGTCCCGGCCGGCGCCGTTGTAGCCGGGAGCACGGTAGACGTAGTTGGACCGGACGGTGATCCGGCTGGACGACTGGAGGTCGACCGTCCCGAGCGTCGCGGTGATGCTGGTGTTGGTGCCGGTCGAGCCCACGCAGTGTGCCGCGGTGAGCACCAGCCGGGCGCTGTACAGCGCCCCGCCGCAACCCATCGAGAGCCGCACCATGAACGGGAACTCACCCTGAGCGGCGCGGGTGCCGCCGACGACGTTCGGCGTCATGGGGTTGTCGGCCGCCGCGGCCGGCGCGGTGAGAGTGAGGCTGGCCGCGGTCACCGCGGCCAACGCGGTGGCCAACAGGCCAGTGAGGGTACGCCAGCGAACCATGCATTCCTCCGCATCAGGATGGCACGCCTCGTGAGCGCACCCCATTCGAGATAGCGGTCATCATATTGAGAGATATGGATCTAGCGGGCCATCCTCTCTGGGTCGTACCACCGAGGCTATGGATCTCACATTGCCGCGGAGGCGTTGACGGCAGGACCGTCGCGGCTCTATAACGTTGTACAAGCAATGACGGATGTCGATGCGCCTGTCGGCGGCGGCGCGTGGAGATCCCACCGGCATCCGTCGGTGACGCCCGTCCCTCGTCAGTGACCACCCGATGCCCACCACCCACGCGCTTCGGGCCTGGCTGCACCGCCCGCGGCGACTCGCCCCTCGGAGACGGCATGACTCGTCAGGTCCCCATCCGCCCCGCCCTGCCGCTGCTGCTCATCCTCGCCCTGGTCGTCGGCGTTCTCGCCGCGCCAACCCGGCCGGCGCACGCCGCACCGGCCAAGACGCCGCCACTGACCACCCCCTGGACCAGCCAGGCCCTGGCCGGCACACCACTGCCCGAGTACCCGCGCCCCCAGATGACCCGACCGGACTGGCTCAACCTCAACGGCGAGTGGCAGCTACGCCAGTCGGCCACCGACGACGCCCCGCAGTTCGGCACCAACCTGCCCGAGCGGGTCAACGTGCCCTTTCCGGTGGAGAGCGCCCTCTCCGGCATCCAGCGGGCCGCAAACGACAACCGCAACTACCTGTTCTACCGGCGCACCGTCACCATCCCGGCGAACTGGTCGGGTCGGCGAACCCTGCTGCACTTCGGCGCCGTCGACTGGCAGAGCACCGTCTGGGTCAACGGCGTCCGGGTCGGCGCGCACACCGGCGGCTACGACGCCTTCACCTTCGACGTGACGCCCCAGCTCACCGCCGGCACGAACGAGATCGTCGTCAAGGTCTGGGACCCCACCGACACCCGACAGAACGGCAGCCTGCCGGCCATCGGCAAGCAGACGAAGCAGCCCAGCGGGATCTTCTACACCCCCAGCTCGGGCATCTGGCAGACGGTGTGGATGGAGCCGGTGCCCACCGCCTCCATCAGCAGCGTGGACGTCTACCCGAACCTGGGCAACAACACGTTGCGGGTGCGGGTCTTCACGCGGGGCGACGTGAGCGGGCACAGCGTGCTCGCCGAGGCGCTGAGCGGGAGCACCGTGGTCGGTTCGGCCACCGGCGGCTTCACCGAGTTCAGCGTTCCGGTGCCGAACGCGCGCCGCTGGTCACCCGACGACCCGTTCCTCTACAACCTCCGGGTGACCCTGCGCACCGCCGCTGGCGCCACAGTGGACCGCACGACGCACTACTTCGGCATGCGGGAGATCACCACCGGTCTGGTCAACGGGGTGCTGCGCCCCAAGCTCAACGGCCAGTTCGTGTTCCAGGTCGGCACCCTCGACCAGGGCTTCTGGCCGGACGGGCTCTACACCGCCCCGACCGACGCCGCCCTCGCCTTCGACCTGCAGAAGCACAAGGATCTCGGCTTCAACATGGTGCGCAAGCACATCAAGGTCGAACCGCAGCGCTGGTTCTACCACGCGGACCGCCTCGGTCTGCTTGTCTGGCAGGACATCCCGTCGCTGACCGCGCAGGACATCGACCCCACCGACGCCCAGCAGGCGCAGTTCGAGACCGAGGCACGCGAGATCGTTGACGAGCACCGCAGCTCGCCCGCCGTGATCGCGTACACGCCCTACAACGAGGGCTGGGGCGAGCGATCGCTCGCCGACACCCGGCGGGTCGCGCAGAACATCAAGAACCAGGACCCGACCCGCCTGGTGAACCCGCACAGCGGCCACAACTGCTGCCAGTCCCTCGGCAACCCCGGCAACGGTGACATCGACGACTGGCACGTCTACCTCGGGCCGGACTCCCCCGTGCCGTCGAGCAACCGGATCGCCGTGCTCGGTGAGTTCGGCGGCCTGGGCCTGCACACCCCGGGCCACGAGTACAGCCCGAGCGGCGGCTTCTTCGCCTACGAGTGGCAGACCAGTTCGAGCGCGCTCACGGACCGGTACGTGGGCCTGGTGCAGGGCAGCCAGAACCTGATGATCGGCAAGGGGCTCAGCGCCTCGATCTACACCGAGATCACCGATCTGGAGGGCGAGCTGAACGGTTTCCTCACCTACGACCGGCAGGTCGTCAAGATGGACCAGGCGCGCGTCCGCGCCGCCAACACCGCCCTGATCAACGCCTCGAAGACCATCGGCAGCTCGGCGCCGGTCGCCCTGCCGGTCAACACCCGACGGTCGTTGCAGGTGACCACGCCCGGCTTCACCAACCGCTACCTGCGCCACCGGGACAGCCTGGCCTACACCGACGTGGTCGACGCCGCGAGCCCCGGGCCGCTCAAGGCCGACGCCACGTACACGATCCGGGCCGGACTGGCCGATGCCGGCTGCTACTCGTTCGAATCGGTCAACTTCCCCGGGCAGTACCTGCGGCACCAGAACTCCCGGGTCCGCAACTCACCGGACGACGGCTCGGCGCTCCTGCGGGCCGACGCCACCTGGTGCGCGCGTGTCGGACTGACCGGCACGGGTGTGTCGCTCGAGTCCTACAACTTCCGGGGCAGGTATCTGCGGCACTACAACTCGGAGATCTGGCTCAGCAACGGCACCGGCGGCGACGCGTACAACACACCGACGTTGTGGACCGCGGACAGCACCTGGGCCATCGCCACTCCGTGGGCGCCCTGACCACCTCGTCACGGTAGGACGTCGCGGGAGGTTCCGGCCTGGCTGGAAGCCTCCCGCGACGCGCGGGCCGCTGGCACCGGTACGGGCAGACCACCGGACACGGGCGTCACCTGCCGACCGGGAGGTCGTTTCTCCGGTCATGAGGGAGAGCGGCGGATCGGTTCGACAATCGGTCCTGGTCGGTTGTCCGCGGCAGCCGTCCCTGATCGTCTCGTTGTCGCCGACCCCGGGGCGGCCTGCCGAGCAGACCTGACCGGCGGCAAGGACCGAGCCGCAACTTGCATCCGGCCGAACTCAGCCGTCCATTGCAACACGCAATTATGCCCGGCAATAAATAGATGCCGGCCAATCTTGACTTGCGCAGCCGCTCAGCGCACCGTAAAGAGCCAGAGGCAGATGAGCGCCATTATCGGCCCGACTGAAGTGGATCGCCGAATGGAGGCGCTGCCGGTTTTCGCGCCGCGTTCACCAGGAGGCGTTCCATGCGGTTGAATCCGTTCGCCGGAGTTTATCTCACCGATCCGGCAAGCATGTGGAGGCGAATTCTCGACGACCCCGCCGGCGTGCACTACGCCGAGGATCTGGGCCTGTGGTTGATCAGCAGGCACGCCGACGTCCGGCGTGCCCTCGCCGACGCCACGACGTTCGCCAACGCCCTCACCCTCGCCCCGGTGTACCAGGTCTGCCCCGAGGCGATGAACGTGCTCATGCAACTCGACGCGCCACCCACCACCGCCGCCGCCGACCCACCGGTGCATCCCCGTACCCGCCGGGCCCTACGGGCCACCTTCGCGAACACCGCCGAGCGGGTCGAGGCCGAGTACGGCGCGATCGTCCGGCGACGGGTCGACCAGCTGGTCTCCCGGCTCGCCGCCCGCCAGGGCGACCGGGTCGACCTGATCCCGGAGCTCGCCACCGAGCTTCCCCTGCTGGTGGTCCTGGACATCCTCGGGGTGCCCGACGTCGACATCGCGCGGATCCGGAGTTGGGCGGACGGTCAGATCGCTCTCGTCTGGGGGCAACCGGACCCGGCCGAGCAGGTACGCCTGGCGCAGGGTCTGCTGGACTTCTGGCACTACTGCGAGGATCTGGTCCGCCAGCGCATGGACGGTGGGCAGCAGGGCGACGACTTCATCGGCCGCGCCCTGGCCTACCGGGACGACGATGACGCGGTGCTGACCGTGCCGGAGGTGGCGAGCCTCGCGTTCAACCTCCTGGTCGCCGGCCACGAGACCACCGCCGGCCTGCTCGCTCACACCCTCGACCAGGCGCTGTCCAATCCTCGGCACTGGTCGGACCTCACCGCCGGCCGGAGGGCTGTCCCCGCGTTCGTGGCCGAGACCCTGCGGTTCGCGCCCGCCATCGACGGCTGGCTGCGGGTGACCAGCCGAGACGTCACAGTGGGCACGGTGACGATTCCCGCTGGGGCACGCTGCCTGCTGCTGATCGGGGCGGCGAACCGCGACCCCGCGGTCTTCACCCACCCGGACCGGTTCGATCCAGACCGGACGGACGCGGGCAATCATCTCTCGTTCGGCCACGGCCCGCATTTCTGCATCGGCGCGGGATTGGCACGGCTGGAGGCAGAGATCGTCGTCACCAGACTCACCGAAGCCATTCCCGGCCTCCGCCTGGCGACTGCGCAACAGCGCTCGTACAAGGCCAATGTCGCGTTTCGCGCCCACCACACACTGCTCGCGGTAATCGATATCATGGCACCCGCCGACGTTCCGGCGACGCGCGGTGCGGCGACCACCGAAGTGGCCGCCGCCTGACCGTGCGGGTGCGCCAGCAGGCTCGCCTGCTGGCGAACCGAGTGCGGGCAGGGCGGCGACGCCTGCCCCACCACCCGGCGCAGCTCGGCCCCGACACGCACCTTTCCGCTTTGCTGGACGATCCATGTCGGTGAACGTCTTCACACCCATCGCGTCCTGGGTTAAGAATTGCCCTCTATGAATGTTCAGCTCATCGGCGAATCTCGATCTGGCGTCCGCTGCTGATTTCCCGTAGCCACGAAGGTGAGCGCATGGAGCACACGTCCCCGTCGAGTTCTGCTCCCTCTGCGGCCAGCGAACGGTTCCGCTGGGAACTGCGCAACTGCCGGGTTCGACGGGGGCTGACCCAACGGGCCCTGGCGGATCTGGTGCGGTTCAGCCGGGAGACGGTGGCGGCGGTCGAGTCGGGTCGCCGGTTCGGCAGTCACGAGTTCGCGCTGCGCTGCGACGACGTGCTCGGCACCGGCGGCCGACTCGCGGTGCTGTGGCCACAGGTGGCCGCCGAGCAGTTGGCGGCCGACGGCCGCCGCGGCCCCCGCGCCCCGGAACCAGTGCGGCGGGATCAGCCGGTGCCGCGCCAGCGCGCCCGGCGCGACGCGCGCGACCCGGGCGCCGTGGTGGACGCGATCGACGAGCTGCGTGAGCTGATCGGTCAGGTGCTCAACGGCCCATCCGGCCCGGACGACGCGGAGCGGCGACCCTCCCGGGTGGACCCCCTCGACGACCAGCGCTGACCGTACCGATCCGGATCGGTCTCGCGGTGTCACCGGCCGCTGACGTTGGGTACAGATGCTGGTACGGGCAGTTTGTACCACGGCCAGGTCTGGTCTACGAGCGCGGCTTCCGGCCGAATGGGACTTGCATTCGGCAACGTGCGGATAGACCGTCATCGACGAGTCGTGGGAGTCAATCTTGGCGTCGAGCACCCGGTCCCACGCGGCCAGACCCTACCCGACCCGCCGACGCGGCTGGAAGATAGCCGGGCGGATGCGCCTCATCGTCGCGGCACCACTCGTCGCCGTGATCGGCTTCGCCGGTCTCGCGCTGACCGAGAGCGCACGCCAGACCGTGCGTGCCGGCGACCTGCAGATCCTGGCACAGGTCGGCGCGGAGGCCGGTGACCTGGCCTACCGGCTGCAACGCGAACGCATCGCCGCCGCCGACCTGCTCACCTACCCCACGCCGGAGCAGCAGGACACCTTCGGCGTGGAACTGGCCGCCACCGACGACGCCGTCGCGCGCTATCGCGCACAGCGGGACCGGCTGTCCGCCGATACCGACACCAACCGCGCGCTCCTGCGCCGCATCGACGCGGCCCTGGACAGCCTCGCCCCGCTGCGCACCCAGGTACGCACGGCGGCGCACGCCTCGGTGTCGGCGATGACCTTCAGCTACCGGATCGCGATCGCCGACCTGATCAGCTTTCGGGAGAACATCTCGCACGGCGTGGTCAACGCCACGCTCGCCGACGGGATCCGCGCCTCGGCGGCCCTGTCGAAGACGGCGGAGGCGATCGGCCAACAGCAGGTTGCCGTGCTGCGCGCGGTCGCGGGCGGCGAACTCACCCCCGCCATGCAACAGGACATCACCGCGGCCCGGACCAGCTACACCGAGTCGAGCCTGTCGTTCCTGGCCCTCGCCCCGCCCGAGTGGAGCGTCTGGTGGGAGCAGGCCGGCACCGGCAAGGAGGCGCTCGCCCTGCAACGGATGCAGGACGAGGTGTCGCGGGCCCAGCCGGGGTCACGACTGCAACTGGAGACCGCCGGGTGGGTGTCCACCACCCAGGCGCGTGCCGCCCGCCTGGCCGACCTGCGCGGACGGGTCGACGCCGCGGTCCGCGACGACGTCCGGGCCGCACACGCCGACCAGCGCCGCCGGGCCGTGGCCGAGGCGGTCGGCGTCCTGCTGGCACTGCTCCTCACCGCGCTGGTGACCTGGGCCGTCGCCCGGCAGATCACCCGGCGGCTACGTCGCCTACGGGACGCGGCAAACGCCGTGGCATTCGAACAGCTCCCCGCCGTGGTGGCGCAGCTCCAGCAGCCGGGCAGCGCCGCCGTCGACCCGCACAAGCTGGCCCGCCAACAGGCCTCGGCCGCCCTCGAACCGTCGAGCGACGACGAGATCGGCGAGCTGGGCCAGGCGTTCAGCGCGGTGCACCAGGCCGCCGTGCAAACCGCCGCCGAGCAGGCCGTCATGCGCGCCAACACCGCCGACATCTTCATCCACCTGAGCCGCCGCGAACAGCGACTCGTCGACGCCGTGCTGGCCCAGGTCGACCTTGTCGAACGGGACGAGACCGATCCCGACCGGCTCCACCAGCTGTACACGTTGGACAACCTGGCGACCCGGATGGGACGGATCAACGCCAGCCTGCTCGTGCTCGGCGGCGTCGGTGTCGGTCGCGTACGCCAGCGCGACGTCCCGCTGCAACAGGTGCTCCAGGCGGCGCTGTCCCAGATCGAGCACTACGCGCGGATCCGGCTCGGCATGATCGACGGGGACGTCGCCGTGGCGGCGAAGACCGTCGACGAGGTCGTGCACCTGCTCGCCGAACTCATGGACAACGCCACGACGTACTCGCCACCGGGCAGCGAGACGTGGGTGAGCGGTCGGAGCCTGGGTGACCGCGTCATCGTCCAGATCAGCGACGAGGGCATGGGGTTGTCCCCACAGCGGATGCAGCAGCTCAACGAACTCCTGGCCCGCCCGCCGGCCATCGACGTGGCGGCCGTACGGGCGATGGGGCTGGTCGTCGTGGGTCAGCTCGCGGCCCGGCTGGGCGCCACCGTCCAACTGCGACGTGGCCCCCGACGCGGCACCCTCGCCGAGGCGACGCTCCCCGCGGCGATCATCCGGTCGCTGCCACCGGAGGAGTACCTGCTCGCGCCCGGCCGCCTCTCGCGACGGGCGGCGCGGACGGCCAGCCCGCCGCCGTACCAGCCGCGTCCCGAGCCCACCGCCGGACGCCCTCCGGCCGAGCGGACCCTGCCGGCGGCGCCGGTGTTCCGACCGACTCCCGCGCCCCCGGACCGGGGTGACGCGCCCACCGAGGAGTTGCTCATCTTCGAACAGGTCAACCACTGGTTCCAGACGGATGCCGCCGACGGCGACGACAACCGAGAGTGGTCCAGCCCCGCCGACGACGCCTGGCACACCGCCGCCCAGGCGCACGCCCCCGAAGTCGCCGTCACCACCACGTCCGGCCTGCCGAAACGCGAGCCGCAACGGCATCTCGTGCCCGGCGGCGTGAGCGTGCCCCAACAGCAACAGCGGTCCGAGTACCGCGACCCGGCCCAGGTGGCGACGGCGATGGCCGCGTACGCGCGGGGTGTGGCGAACCGCAGGCGCACCCCGATCAACCTCGGCAACAAATGACGCGACAGGAGAGCACGTGAGCGACCAACAGGACCTCGGCTGGCTGCTGGACAGCTTCGCCGCGCGGGCGACCGAGGTCAGCCATGCGATCGCCATCTCCAGCGACGGCCTGATGGTGGCCGCCACCCGTGACCTGCCCCCGGACCGGGCCGACCAGTTGGCCGCGACGGGTAGCGGACTGGTCAGCCTGCTGCGCGGGGCGGCGGCTTTCTTCGACGCCGGCGCGGTGATCTCCAACGTCACGCAGCTCGAGGGCGGTTTCATGTTCTCGATGGCCTTCAACGACGGCGCCTCGCTGCTGGTGCTCGCCGCACCGGAGTGCGACGTGGGCAAGGTCTCCTACGAGATGACCGAGCTGGCCAACCGCATCGGGGACGCTCTCACCCCCGCGGCCCGGGCGGCACTCGCCCGCAGCCGCTGACCATCCCGGCGCCCCCACGCCGGAGACCCTCTTCCCCTGGAGTTCAGACATGCCTCACATCACCTTTCGGCGTAGCCATGCCCTCACCGCCGCGCTGCTGGCGGTCGTCCTCACCGCCAGCACGGCCTGCGGCGACGACGCGCCGGGCACGAGTGCCGGCGGCTCGATAAAGATCGGCCTGCTCGCGTCGCTGTCCGGGACGTACCAGGCGGTCGGTACGGAGATCCGCGACGGTTTCCAGCTCTACCTGGACACCCACGACGGCAAACTCGGCGGTCGACAGGTTGACCTCGTCGTCGCCGACGAGGGCAACGGCGCCCAGACCGCGGTCCCGGCGGCGACCAAACTACTCAAGCAGGACCGGGTGTCCGCGCTCACCGGCATCGTCGGTGGCGGCTCGGTCGCCGGAGTCACCCCCCTGCTCGAGGAGACCAAGGTGCCGCTTGTCGGTTCCAACGGGCGACCGGAACTCAAGGACGTCTCCCGGGTCTGGCACACCTCGTACCTCTCCGACGAGCCCGGGGCGGCGATCGCCCAACACGTCCGCGACAACGTGCAGGGCTCGGTGTACGCGATCGGCCCGGACTACCAGGGCGGTTGGGACGAGCTGCGGGGCTTCACCGACGCGTTCGGGAAGATCGGCGGGAAGCTCGCCAACGCCGACGGCAAGACCACCTTCACCCCGTTCCCGGCCACCACCAACTTCACCCCGTACTTCGCCCGCATCAAGGCCTCCGGCGCGGCGGCCGTCTACACCTTCTACGCCGGCGGCGCCGCCGTCGACTTCGTCAAGCAGTACGCACAGTCCGAGATCAAGGACGTCCCGCTGTACGCGGCCGGGTTCCTCACCGAGGGCGGCGTGCTCAACGCGCAGGGCGAGGCGGCCCGGGACATCTTCTCGGTGCTCAACTACTCGCCCGACCTGGACAACGCGGAGAACCGCGCCTTCGTGGCGGCGTGGAAGGCCAAGCACGACGGTTCACCGACGACCTACGCGCTCGCCTCGTACGACGCGGCGTCCGTGCTGGACCGGGCGATCGGCGCGGCCGGGAGCAACCCGACTCCGGAGGCCATCAACACGGCCATCGGTCAGCTCGGCCAGATCGCCAGCCCGCGCGGCACCTGGCAGTTCTCCACCACCACGCACTCCCCCGTGCAGAAGTGGTACCTGCGGCAGGTCCGCCAGGACGGCCGGGCGCTGTCCAACACCGTCGTGGGTGACCTCGCGACCGTCGGCCGGTGACCGAGGTGGCGGCCGGCCTGAACCGGATCGACCCGTACCTGATCCCAGCGTTGGACGGGGTCGCCTACGGGCTGCTCGTGTTCGTCGCCGCGTCGGGCCTGGTCTTCTGCTTCGGCGTCGCCAACATCCTCAACCTGGCGCACGGCCTGCTCTACGCGATCGGCGGGTACACCGCCGCGGCGGTGCTCGACGGTGGCTGGGCCAGCCTGGCGTTGGCGCTGGTCGTCGGTGTGCTGGCCGCCGCCGCCGCGGGTGTGCTCCTGGCCGGCCTGCTCACACCGGTCGCCGCCGGTAACCACCTGAGTCAGGCGCTGTTGACGTTCGGGGTGGCACTGGCCGGCGGCAGCCTGCTCGTCGCGGGCTTCGGTCCCGACGATCCGCAGGTCCAGGTGCCCGCCGCCCTGGAGGGGTCGGTGGTGGTCGCCGGGCACCGCTACGCCGCGTACCGGTTGGTCTTCATCGTCGTCGCGGCGGTGCTCGCCGCCGCGCTCTACCTCGTGGTGCGGCGCACCAGGGCCGGGATGCTGGTCCGGGCGGCCGTCGACGATCCGGAGATGGTCGCCTGTCTGGGCGTGAGTCCCGCGCGGATCCGCGCCGGCGTGCTCGCCGGCGCCGGCGCGCTGGCGGGTGCGGCCGGGGTCCTGGGCGCGCCCATCATCGGCCCCGGCACGGACACCGCCGACACCGTCCTGTTGCTGTCCCTGGTGGTCGTCGTCCTCGGCGGTCTCGGGTCGATGGGGGGCACCCTGCTGGCGGCGCTCGCGATCGGCGAGATCCAGACGCTGGGAGTGGCGCTGCTGCCGTCCGCCGCGCCGTTCCTGCTGTTCGCCGCCATGGCGGCGGTGCTGGCCGTGCGGGCCCAGGGCCTGGCCGGCAGCTGGAGGGCGGCATGAGGGACGAGGTGATTCGGCGGGCGCGAGGCGCCGTCGCGGCGCTCGTCCTGGCCGGCCTGGTCGTGGCGCCCTGGGTGGTCGACGACTACACCACGGCGATCCTCGCCCGGACGTTGGCGCTGGCCCTGGTCGGGGTGAGCGTGGCCCTGCTCACCGGTGTCGCCGGCCTGCCCACCCTCGGCCAGACCGCGCCGTACGCGGCCGGCGCCTACGCGTGCGCCGTGGTCGGCAGCCGGATCTCCGACGTCGGCGTCGTACAGCTCGCCGTCGCGGCGGCCGCCGGGGCGGTGCTGGCCGCGCTCACCGTGCCCCTCGTCGTGCACGCCCGGGGGGTGATCGTCCTGATGATCACGCTGGCCATCGGTGAACTCGTCGTCACCGTCCTCGGCCGGTGGCGGTCGGTGACCGGTGGCACGGACGGGTTGGCCGGCATCCCCGCGGTCCGCCCGTTCTGGGGGCTCCCGCCGCTCGCCAGCGACCAGGCGCGTTACCTGTACGCCCTAATCGTCGTGGCCACGCTGGTCGGCGCGGTGCTGGTGCTGCTGCGTACCCGGGCCGGGCTGCTGCTGCGCGCCGGCCGGGACGACGAGACGCGGCTGCGGGCCAGCGGTCACCGGGTGCCGCTCTACGTCTCCGGCGCGCACGTTGCCGCCGGGGCGATCGCCGGTGCGGCCGGCTCGCTCCTGGTCGTCGCCCAGCAGTACATCTCCCCCGCCGACTTCGGCTTCGACACGTCAGCGCTGCTGCTGCTCGGTGTCGTCATCGGTGGCACCGCCTCGGTCGGTGGCGCCCTGGTGGGCGCCGCGCTGGTCATCGCCGTCCGGGACTGGTTGTTCGGGGTGCTGCCCGGCCACGCGCCGCTGGTGCTCGGGTTGCTGTTCGTGGCGACGGTCTACCTGCTGCCCGGCGGCGTCAACCGGGCCCGGGGCAGGTTACGCCCGCCGCGTGCCAGGTCGAACCAGTCGGACGCGCCACCCGCCCGGGACCGGGCCACGATCCCGGAGCTGCGCCGATGACCTGCCTGCTCAGCGCCGAGGGCGTCAGCGTGCGGTACGGGTCGCTCGCCGCGCTGGCCGGCGTGGACCTGTGCGTTCACGACGGCCAGCGGCACGCGCTGATCGGCCCGAACGGCGCCGGCAAGACGACCCTGCTCAACGTGATCGGCGGGTCCACGAGACCACAGCGCGGCACTGTGCGCTTCGCCGGACGGGACGTCGGTCGGCTCGGGCCGGCGGCCCGGGCCCGGCGGGGTATCAACCGCATACACCAACGACCTGCGGTCTTCGCGACGCTCACCGCGACGGAGAACGTCGTGGTGGCCGCGCTGCCGCGGGTCATTCCTGAGCGCAGCTGGTGGCCGGGCACACGCCGGCGCGGCGCGCACCACCGGGCGGGCCCGCTGCTGGACCAGATGGGCCTCGCCGACGTCGCGGCGGTGCCCGCCGGGCACCTCGCACACGGGCAACGACGCCAGTTGGAGATCGCGATGGCCCTTGCCGGTCGCCCCCGCCTGCTGCTCCTCGACGAACCGGCGGCCGGGTTGTCCGCCGTCGAGGTCGGCCGGCTCGTCGAACTGCTCCAGGCGCTGCCCCGGGCGGTCGCCGTGTTACTTGTCGAACATCGACTGGACCTGGTGTACGCCCTCTCCGACACGGTGACAGTGCTGCGCGACGGTCGGACGTTGGCCGCCGGGACGCCGGACGAGATCCGTTCCTCGCCGCTGGTACGGCAGGCCTACGCCGACGGGGTGGCCTGATGTTGTCGGTGGATCGGCTGTGCGCCGGCTACGGCGGAGGGATCGTGCTGCACGAGGTCAGCCTGCGGGTGCGTCCGGGCAGCATCCAGGCCGTGGTGGGCCGCAACGGGGCGGGCAAGAGCACGCTCGTGCACACGATCGCCGGGCTGGTGCGAGCCTCCAGCGGTCGCATCGAGATCGGCGGTGTGCACGTGGCCGGCCGGCAACCACACCGCATCGCCCAGTCCGGGGTTGGTCTCGTCCCACAGGGCCGACGGGTGTTCTCCCGGCTGACCGTGGCCGAGCACCTGCACCTGGCGGCCGCGCCGTGGCGGGCCGCCGCCCCCGGCGGCGAGGGCTGGACGGTGGCCCGCACCCTCGAACTGCTGCCGAGGTTGGCGGCGCGGCTGCGACACCGCGGCTGCGAACTATCCGGCGGCGAGCAACAGATGCTGGCGATAGCCCGTGCGCTCCTCGGCCAGCCACGGGTGCTGCTGCTCGACGAACCGTGTGAGGGCCTCTCGCCCGATCTGGCGGCGCGGGTCCGTGAACTCGTCAACGGTCTCGCCGCCGACGGCCTGACCGTGCTGCTCGTGGAGCAGCAACTTCAGCACGCGATCGAGATCGCGGACCGGGTGGCGGTGCTGGAGTACGGCCGGGTGGTCTACGACCGACCGACGGCCGAGGCCCGCGTCGATCCGGCGCCGCTCGCGGCGATGTTGAGCGTCGCCGCCGCCCCGGCACCCCCACCCAACCGAGCGGCACCTCGGCTCTGGGCCGACACCCCGTAGTCACCCGACCCCGCTCGAGTCACCCGACCCTTCTCGGAGAGGTAGACACCGAATGACAACCGCCACGAGCGATGGCGCGTACACGTTCGACAACGGCGCACCCGACGCCGTTCCCCAGATGCACGCGCTGGAGTCCTTCCTGGACCCGATCACGACGCGTCGCCTGGCCAGCCCGGTGCTGCGACCGGGCGCGACCTGCTGGGAGGTCGGGGCGGGCGGCGGCTCGATGGCCCGGCGGATCGCCCGCGCGACAGGCGACCAGGGCCACGTGCTGGCCACCGACATCGACCCCACGCACCTCACGGCGGAGGGCAACCTGCACGTACGCCGGCACGACGTACGCACGGAACCACCACCCGGGGACGCGTACGACCTGATCCACGCCCGGCTTGTCCTGCTGCACCTCCCCGATCGGCGGCGGGTCCTGCGCACGCTCACCGGCGCGCTCGCGCCCGGCGGGTGGCTGGTGGTCGAGGAGTTCGACTGCACCGCGCCGCAGCAGGTGCTCACCGCGCCGACCGACGACGGCGCGAAGCTCTTCGCACAGGTCATGGACGCCATGATGGGTGTCCTGGAGGACCACGGCGCCGACCTCGGATGGGCGCAGGACGTGCACACCGAGATGGCCCTCGCCGGGCTGACCGACGTGGACACCATCACCCACTCGCAGAGCTGGGCCGGCGGGTCGACCGGCACGTCGCTCTACGAGACCAACTCCCGCCAGTTGGAGCCCGACCTGCTGGCCGCGGGGCTGTCACCCCAGCAACTGCACGCCTTCCGGCGGCTGCTGCGCGACCCCGGGTTCGCCGTCATGTCGTATCACTTCGTCTCCACGCGGGGTCGCCTGCCGAGCTGAGCAGGTGACCACCGCGCGGAGAGCGGTCGCATCGTCCGTCGCTGTCCTGCCGCAGCACGCCCCCGCTGCGCTCCGGACAGCACTACGCCGGCGCCGACCGCACCGGCCGGGCTCCCCGAGTGGGAGCCCGGCCGGCCCGCGCCCGTGGTGCCTGGCGGCCCTGGAACAGTGCCGGCGATACGTACTGGACTCGCGCCGGCTGAATGAACAGCGAGCGTCGCGCGACGGCCTCGCCGCTCAAACCCAGCTGCTAGCAGTCGATCCAGGCCCATCCGTCGTAGGTGATCCAGTCAAGCACCCTGATGACTCGTACGGTGATGGGGCGCATGAACTGAACGCTGACGGCTCGGTCCAGCCGCAGCATGTCACCTGTCTTCATGCGGCTTCCTTGCACGCCACACCTCCAGCGCCAGCCCGGCAGCCCTCAGCTTCGGGCAGCCATCGGGCTGGCAGCGCGGGCACGTGCCGCGATTGTGGAGGTCGACAACAAAGCCGGCCATGATCACGGTGAACGGGGGTTCCGGGCGAGGCTGCTCAAGCACCATGCCGGCCGCTCTGCTGGTTGCGGCGCTTGAGTAACCGCCTCCGGGTGGTCGCCTTCTCCGGTTCCCGGGGCGGCGCGGGAGGGCCGCACGCTACGGCCTGGTCAGCGGCGCGTGCGACCACATCGATCGGCTCATCAGGTCTCTGGAACCATTTCCATCGGCGCACGGAGGCCTTCCCTGGCTCTTGAGAAACCGGCACGGGCGCCTACCCCTAGGTCACTCTCCGTGCCGGCCTCATTGCCATCTTAAAACCTGTCTGTGCACCCTGTCTAGACAGATTGTCATCGTGTCGTGTGCACGGAGCCAGTCACAGGAAGATCGGGAGTACGGTGACGAACGTGCCTACCCCGCGCCAGCAGCCCCGTCGATACCGTCAGGTGGCCGACGAGCTGCGCCGCCGCATCGAGGATGGCCTCATCCCACCTGGCTCATTGCTACCCAGTGAGTCGACATTGATGGCTGACTTCTCAGTCGCCCGCGGAACCGTTCGTGAGGCTTTGGCATTGCTGCGTTCTGAAGGCCTGGTGCTGACGGAGGTGGGACGTGGCACCTACGCACGTCCGATCGTGCCGGTGCGCCGAGTGGCCTCAGAGCGGTACCGCAAGGAGCTGGAGCAGGTCCGAAGCGGAGAACTCGGCACGTCGTTCACGGCTGACCAGCAGGTGACGTGGTCGGCCTACAGCGTGGATGCGGACTTTCGGGAGGTGCCAGCCAGTGAAGCGGTAGCCGATCTGTTCAAGGTGGAGCGAGGAACCATGCTCCTCGAACGTCACCTCCTCTTCCGTACCCACGGCGTGCCGCAGCAGATGTCCGTCTCACGCCTGCTGATGGACATGGTCGCTGGCACCCCGGTTGCCGATCCGCAGAACGAGCCTTGGCCCGGCGGCAACACGTCGCAGCTCTACAGCCTGGGGCACACGATCACGAGCATTCGCGAACGCCCCTCCTGGAGGATGCCAACCCCGGACGAAATCGAGGCGCTGCGCATCCCTGGTGGAGTGCCCGTAATCGTCATCATCAGACAGACCTACGTCGACGACTGGGTAGCCGAGGTGGCGCACATCGTGATGCGGGCTGACCGAGTTGAGCTGGACTACCTGATCCACCTCAGCTAGCCGACCCAGCCAGGCCCGCGCTCACCGGGGAAGCGACTCCTGGTCGGCCAGGACAATCAGGTCGTCGGCGCGGGCCGACAGGGGCGCCGTCCCCGCGTCGGCCCACACGAGATAACCCACCGGAGGCCCCGACGACCCCCACGTGGCCCCGATGATCGTGGCCAACCCCGCGTCGTCCGGCAGCCTGCGCAGACGTACCCGGGTGCCCGGCGCATGTCCGTCGTCGGCGACGATGAGCAGCGCGTCGAGGATCTGCCGGACACCGGCGACGGGCAGCCCCGGCACGTACGGCTCGCCGGCGTACCCGAGCCGCGGCGTCATCATCGTGCGGAGGAGCGCGCCCTGCCGGATCGCTTCCTGGCGGATCTGCCAGTCCGCGGTGTGCTCGGCGACGGCCAGCGCCGTCTCGATGACCGGCCAGAGCGCCAGGGACTCCCGATCGAGCAGCCGGCGGGCCTCGCGGTCGACCTCGGCGCAGGCCGTGTCGAGCGCGGTGTCCTCGCCCAACTCCGCGATCCAGGCCAGGTCCCCCACCTCGGGTAGCAGCCCCGGCGACTCGGTCGCGATCACGAGGTACAGCATCGCGAACAGTTCCCCGCGGCCCTCGCCGTGATAGAGCGGCCCCACCCCGCTGCCGGTACGCCCACGGCTGGGCGGGAACCGCTCGACGAGGTGCTGCGCGCGACCGTACGGCAGGGTCGCGGCCCGCCGAGTGTCGGACACCCGCTCCTCGAACGACCGCCGCTCACGGCGTTCGACGAGCAGTTGGCGATGCGGGTCGAACCCGATCGGATAGATCGTCCGCCCGTACGTGGCGAGGGTTTCACCGGGTCGCAGACCCACCGTCTCAAGGTGGCGGGCAGCCACCGAGTAGGCGACACCGGTCTGGGCGGCGTGCTCCCGGATGGCGCGCTTGCGGGCACGGCCCGGGGTTGGGGTCCGCCGTGGTTGGTGATCAGACATGACGCCTCCGGTGCAGCCCCACGCACTCCACCGAGCAGGCGGCGTGGCTGGCACGCCGGGAGTCGACACAGCGGCGCGGAGTCGGAGACTCTTGGCCCCAGCATGCGGTCGGGCGTGGGCCACCACATCGGGCACGGGCAGGCGCTCTGCCGCCGCCAGCATATCGCGACTTCGACCATCGGTGCGGCCGTGCAAGCGCGGCCGGGCTGTACGGGCGGAAGTCGAGTCCGCACTGCGGGCCGGCCGACGCCGAGCGGTCACCTCGGGACGTGGAAGCGCAGGTGCGTGACGTGTGGTGACTCGATCACCGCGGTGCGTTCGAGTTCGATGTGGTCGGTGCCGAGGCGGTCGAACAGGCGCGTGCCGGTACCGAGCAACACCGGTACGAGTTGGACGTGGATCTCGTCCACCAGCCCGGCCTTGACGAACTGTCGTCCGGTGGTGGGCCCGCCCATGATGAGGACATTCCGGTCGCCTGCGGCATGCCGAGCCTGGCGGATCGTGCTGTGGAGCCCGTCGTTCACGAACGTGAAGACGTCGCTGTTCATCCGCAACGGGTCGCGCGACTCGCGAGTGACCACGAAGCACGGCACCGGGAACGGGGTGTCCTGCCACAGGTCCACACCGACATCGAACGTCCGTTTGCCGATCACCACGGCACCGGTCGTGGCATGACGCTCTCGTACCTGGGCGGCATCGACCCCGACCGGGGTGACGCCGTCAGCCGCCACCGCGCGATCCCCGTCAGCCTGGAACAGCCACCCGTGCAGCCGCTCGCCGCCTCTGCCCATCGGTTGTTCGGCGCTGACGTCGGGGCCGGCGGCGAAGCCGTCCAACGACACGCTCATGCTCAACACCGTGCGGCCCATCGGGCCCTCCTTACCTGTAGACAATCGCCCAACGGAGCGTCACGCTCCGTCCTGCCAGCGGTAGAGGTCGCGCAGCAGGGAAATCTCGGCGCCGTGATGGATCAGCTCCCTGTTGACGTGCAGGACGATGCCCTCCAGGGGAAACCGCTCGGGACCCACCGTGGGCGGATTCTCCAGGTCGGCGTCCGAGAGCTCGCGGACCCCCGCGTCCCATCGCCCATACATCTCGTCGAGCTGTTTCAGCGCCTCGTCAGCGGTCCCCGCGTAGGCGAGAGAGTCGGCCTCCTGGCCGCCGAAGTGCCATTCGACCCGATAACCCAGGCAGGAGACGATGATGTGCGCCAGCCGCCAGGCAATCGTGGTCACCGGCGCCGGCATCGGGTCAGGGGACGCGGAGTCCATCATCCATTCCCCCGAACCTGCCGACATCGGTGCGGCCGACGTGCCACGTGGACGGATGCTCCAGCAGCCACGCACCGGCTCCCAGAAGTACTCCTCATCGGCAAGACCGTGCAGCCGCGGCCGCAGGTTGTTCTGCCAGTGCCGGTCCAGCTGGTCCGCGATTCGCTCGCTTCTTGTCACGTCCGCAACCTACACACAACGCAAACCTGACTACGACCCTCGCGACGCCGTCGCCGGCCGTGGGCCGCGAGAACGGCCTGCGCCGGGACGGGGACAGCCGGGTCACTCATTGACCTCAACCTGACGTGAGCTTCTAGGGTCACGCTCAGTCGAACACTCCCAGGAGGCACCCGTGGCAACCCAGCGCCTGTCCGACGTCGAACTCGCGACCCAGCCTGCCGCGTACTGGACCGGCGTGGCCTACGAGGCACTCATCGCCTTCACGCGGGCCCGGCACGCCGAGTTCGGCTTCACCCAGCCCCAGTTCTGGTTGCTTCGCAACCTGTCGGGCAACGACATCTCACCCGACGGTCACGGCATGACCATTCGGGAGCTCGAGATGGCGATGAGCACCTACCTGAGGTCCGAGGACGATCTGGAGGCCGAGGCCGGCGTTCTGCTGGATCGGGGTTGGCTCACCCGGGACGGTCAGGAGCGACTGTGGATCACCGAGGCGGGCGAGGCGGCTCGCCTCACCATGAAGCAGCACGCTCCGGCGATCCGCGCTCGAATCCACCACGGGATCGACGACGCCGACTACGTGACGGCCCTGAAGGTGCTCCGGCAGATGATCCGGAACACGGACGGTCCGGCGGCCTGACCCTGGTCCGTGCCCACGCAGCTTGATCGACTCGGTTTTCTTGATGTCGGGGTGTCGTGGGCGGGTGGATACCGCGACCTCGCGAAAGTCGAGTCGATCATCGCGCGCGGGCCACGGACCCACCTGCTGCCGGTGTCAGCCGGTGTCGGTGGCGTGTCGGGGCGGTGTCAGCTGGCCCGTGCAGGCTGGGCGCATGACAGCTGATCTGGTGATCGAGGCCGAGGGCCTCGTGAAGAACTTCGGGAAGACGAGGGCGCTGCAGGGCGTGGACCTCGCCGTACCCCGCGGGACGGTGCTCGGGGTGCTCGGCCCCAACGGCGCCGGCAAGACCACCGCCGTACGCATCCTCTCCACCCTGCTGGCCCCGGACGGCGGAACCGCGCGGATCGGCGGTTTCGACGTGGTCCGGGACGCCGAGCGCGTTCGGCAGAGCATCGGCCTCACCGGCCAGTACGCCTCGGTCGACGAGGATCTGACCGGGCGGCAGAACCTGGAGCTGTTCGGCACCCTGCTGGAGTTGGGGCGCACCGGCGCCCGCAAGCGCGCCGCCGAGCTGCTCGAGTGGTTCGACCTGACCGACGCCGCGAACCGGCCGGCCAAGACGTACTCCGGCGGCATGCGGCGACGGTTGGACCTGGCCGCCAGCCTCGTCGGCTCCCCCGACGTGATCTTCCTGGACGAGCCGACGACCGGCCTCGACCCGGCCAAGCGCGAGGACATGTGGGACGTGGTCCGCTCGCTTGTCGGCAACGGCTCGACGGTGCTGCTCACCACGCAGTACCTGGAGGAGGCCGACGCGCTCGCCGACGCGATCACGGTGATCGACCACGGTCGGGTCATCGCGCACGACACGCCCGAAGGGCTCAAGCGGGTCGTCGGCGGGCAGACCCTGGAGGTGCGCCCGGCCGATGTGGCGCACCTGCCCCGGACCGCCGCGATCCTGACCCAGGTCGGCTCCGGCGCGCAGGCCGACGAGGTCCGCAAGGGCGTGCTCGCGGTGCCGGTCACCGACGACGCGGCGCTGACCGAGAGCGTGGCGCGGTTCGCCTCCGCCGGCATCGCGGTCACCGAACTCTCCCTGCACCTGCCGAGCCTCGACGAGGTGTTCTTCACCCTCACCGGGCGTACGGCGTCCGAAGACGACACCACCCGCCCCACGGAGGTCGCGGCATGAGCACTCTGATCGACGCACCACCCACCAGGAACCGGGTGCTCTCGACGACCACCCCGAACCCGCGACCGTTCCGGCTGGTCCGGCACTCGTTGGCGCTCGCCAGGCGCAGCCTCATCAAGACCTGGCGTACGCCCGAGGCGCTCATCGACGTCACCCTGCAACCGGTGCTGTTCCTCATCATCTTCGTGTACGTCTTCGGCGGCGCGGTCGCCGGATCAACCCACGACTACCTGCAGTTCCTGCTGCCCGGCATCCTGGCGCAGACCATCGCCACCGGTGCCATCGCGATCGGCGTCAACCTGAACACCGACATCGCCAAGGGCATCTTCGACCGGTTCCGGTCGTTGCCGATCCCCCGCTCCGCACCTCTGGTCGGCGCGGTCCTCGGCGACGTCGTCCGGTACGTGATCGTCACGGTGTCGACCCTCGCGATCGGCTACGTGATGGGCTTCCGGATCGAAACCGACCCGTTCCGGGCGATCGCCGGGTGTCTGCTCGCGGTGTTGTTCGCGCTCTGCCTGAGCTGGCTGCCGGTACTCGTGTCGATGAAGGTGCGTACCGCGGGTGCCGTGCAGGGGGTGATGTTCGCGTTGATCATGCCGCTGAGCTTCGCGTCCAACGTGTTCGTCGGCGCCGACACCCTGCCCGGCTGGATGCAGGCGTTCGTGGACGTCAACCCGATGACCCACCTGGTGGCGTCGGTACGCGGCCTGTTCCTCGGCGCCCCGCTCGGATCCCACGTGTGGTGGACGCTGGCCTGGTGCGCCGGCTTCGTGGTGTTGTTCATGCCGCTGGCGTTGCGCGCCTACCGCAAGAAGATCTAGCTCAGGCCAGCAGGTCGTTCATCACCTCGCGGATCCGGGCGACGGCAGCGGCGACCGACCGCTCGCGCCACACCGCCAGCAACGGCTCACGCTGCTCCTCGTCTCCGAGGGCGGCGTCGAGCCGTTCGGCGTCCCCGGGTGGAAAGAACGTCCCCGCGTGGGTGCCGGCCCGCGTCGCGAGCGCGAACAGTTCGCGGGCGGCCTCCACGTCGCCGCGGTGCGCCGCCAGTTCGGCGCCGCCCTGGGCCCACGCCCCGATCACCGGCAGGTCGTTGGAGGAGAGCGCCTCGTCGCGGGCGAGGACCAGCGCGGCGACCACGCGCGCGTCGGCGTTCTCCGCCAGCACCGGCCGCACCTGCGCCACCCGCAGGTGCAGCACCGCCGCCGCGACCCGCAGCATGGCGCGTGGCTGCGGCGGCGGGCCGGTCCAGCCGGCCAGGATCCGCACCACCACGTCGCCGTACGCCTCGGCCTCGTCGTACCGCTCTCGCTGCCACGCGAGGTGGGCCAGCCCGAGGCACGCGACGGCGGCGTCCACCGCCTCGGCCTCGCCCGGCGCCGCCGTCTCGACCAGTCGCCGCTCGGCATCCCGGTCGCCGGCCAGGGCCAGTTGCACGTCCAACCGGACCCGGATCGACCGGGCGTCCTGGGTGGCACCGATCAACTCCATGTGCCGGACGCTGCGCGCCAGCCACTCGGCCGACCGGGAAGCCTCACCCGGCACCAGGAACTGCCCGACGGCTCCCGCCGCCATCGCCATGCCCCAGTGGTCACCGGCCATCTCGAAACGACGGTAGGCCTGCTCGGCGTCCTCGACCGACGCCGCGTGCATGCCGCTGTTCTCCCGAACCGCGGCGCGGGCGAACAGGCCGAGCCCCTGCACGTACGGGTCGGGGTGCCCGACCATTGCGACGGTGCCCTTCATGCTCTTCTCCGGGTCGGACGCGTCGAACGCGGGTAACGCCGAGGCGAGCACTGTCACCCGGGACGACACCTCGGCGGGCCGTTCGGCGAGCAGTGTCCGAAGTGCCCTCCGAGCGAGCACGGCGAGCCGGAGATCGCCGCCGATGCCGGAGTTGACCCCGATCAGCAGGCACAGCCAGGCCAACCGGTCGGCGTCGGGCAGCGGTCTGCCGCTGCGACGGCCGTGCAGGATCGCGGAGCGCAGCCGCCGCTTCGGGTCCTCGACGTGCAGCAGACCCGCTGCCCACCCGGTCACTTCCAGATGCAGTCCACGAACCGCCCAGAGGTGGAACAGCGCGGTGGCGATCTCGACGGCGGCCGGCTCGTCGTCCTGCCCGAGTGCCCAGCGCAGACCCGCGACCAGGTTGTCCTGTTCGTCGGCACACTGGGCGAGCGCGTCGATCTGACTCGGGCCGACGAACTGGTCGGCGAGCGCGACGGCCTGCTCCCGGGCCCACTCGACAAGCCCGCTCATGGCCGACCCCCGGGCGCCGGTCGCGTCGAGGCGGGCTTCGCCGTACTCGCGGACCGTTTCGAGCATCCGGTATCGCGGCGGACCGTCCCCCTCGACCAGGGTCAACAGGGACTGCTCCACGAGTGTCGCCAGGCCGCGACGGACGTCCGGGGTCTGGGCGACCGCGGCGGCGAGGTCCGCGGTGAACGGCGCGGGGATGACCGCGACCCGCTGGAGCAGGTCGCGGTCGTCCTCGGCGAGCAGTTCCCTGCTCCAGTCGACCATCGCCCACAGGCTCGCGTGCCGCTCCGGCAGGCCGCGCAGGGCGTCGTCGAGCAGCGCGAACCGGTCGCTCAGCCCGGCGAGCACGTCGTCGATCGGCATGTGCCGCAGTCGCGCGGCGGCCAGTTCGAGGGCCAGCGGCAGGTTGTCGAGCCGGTGGCACAGCGCGAGCGCCCGAATGGTGTCCCAGGTCGGCACCGCGCCGCCGGCCCGCGCCCGGGACTCGATCAGCCCGAGCGCGTCGGAGTCCGGCAACACGGTCAGCCGGTGGACCCGCTCACCGGCCAGACCCAGCGGGGCCCGACTCGTCGCGAGCACCGCGACCTCCGGTGAGGTCACCGCGAGCAGGTGGGCGACGACGGTGGCCACCGCGTCGAGGACATGTTCGCAGTTGTCCAGCACGACCAGTCCGTCGAGGTCCGGCGCGACGGCACGCAGCCGTTCCTCGGGGCTGAGGACCCGCCGTTCGAGGCCCAGGTTGCCGCCGGTCGCCGAGGTGTCCGCGCCACCGAGCGCCGCGAGCACCGTGGGCAGCACCTCGTCGGGCGAGCGCAGGCCGGCGAGTTCGACCACCCGGACCGCCCGCCCGGCTGCCGCCGACCGCTGCGCCACCTCGACGGCGAGCCGGGTCTTACCCGCGCCGCCGGTCGCCACGATCGTCACCAGGGCCGCGTCGGTGAGGGCCCCGGTCACGGTCGCGACGTCCTGCCCCCTGCCGACGAGGCCGGTCATCGGCCGGCGCCACGCGGCGGGCAGGGCGATCCGCTGCGGCTGCCGGGGCGGCGCCACGGTGGCCGGGGTGGTCAGCTCGCCGCGCAGCAACGCCAGGTGGACCTGGGTGATGACGGGAGACGGGTCGGTGCCGTACCGGTCGGCCAGCTCGGCGCGCAGTCTCTCGACCAGCTCCAGCGCCTCCGCCTCGCGCCCCTGGGCGGCGAGCACCCGGACGAGCAGGGCGGCCGACGGCTCGTCCGGGGGCGTACGCGCGACGAGCCGGCCCAGGTCGACCTCGTCGAACGGGCCCACGCCGGCGAGTGCCGCCTGCGCGCGCAGCGCCGTGACATCCGCGAACAGGCGGGTGTCCTCGCTGCTCAGCAGCTCCGGAACCGCGGGGAACAGCGCGCGCGCCTGATCGGCCAGGCTGCGGGCGGCCCGGACGTCGCCACTGTGGAACGAGGTCCGGGCCTGATCGACGAGCGCCCGCGCCTCGACTGCGTCGACGGTGACCTCCTCGGCGGGCAACCGGTATCCGCCCGGCACCGCGACCACGGGCAGCCCGAGGCGACGCACCCGGGACACGAGTGCCTGGACGGCGCCTGTCGCGTCGTCGGGGGGCGTGCCGTCCCACACGGCGTCCACGAGCAGGCTCGTGGAGACGGCCCGCCCCCGCGCGTCGGCGAGGGCGCGGACCACCGTCGCGAGCCGTTCGCCCCGAACGGGGCGGCCGTCGACGGCGAGTGGGCCGAGGGTCGCGATCTGCACGGACCCAGCATCCCCTACGCGGACGGGCACCCGACGACCGCCGGCCCACCACGCTGGTGACGGCGCTGAGCCGGCTTGACAGGCCGCCATTTGGTTAGGTTAGCCTAACCTCATGCAGAACGAGTTGGCGTCGGTCAACGGGGAGCAGAGCCTGTCCGGCGTCGATCTCCGTCTGGGCTACCACGGTGTGCCGGTGGTGCACGGTGCCGTGATCGCCCTTCGCTCGGGCGCCGTGACCGCGCTCGTCGGACCCAATGGCAGCGGCAAGTCCACCCTGCTGCGGGCGCTGGCTCGGCTGCACCCCATCGAGGCCGGGCTGGTTCACCTCGCCGACGGCGTCGAAGCCGCCCGCCTCCCGTCCAGGGACTTCGCCCGTCGGGTCACCCTGCTCGCCCAGAGCAGGCCGGTGCCCAGCGGGGTCACCGTCCATGACGTCGTGGGGTACGGCCGCCACCCCTACCGGGGGCGCTGGCGCGCGGAGGACCCGCACGGTCCCGCCGCGATCGCCCGCGCCATGGACGTCACAGGCGTCGCGACGATGGCCAATCGCCCCGTCGACGAACTCTCCGGAGGCGAGTTGCAGCGCGTGTGGCTGGCCACCTGCCTGGCCCAGGACACCCCGGTGCTGCTTCTCGACGAGCCCACCACGTTCCTCGACCTGCGCTACCAGGTGGAGATCCTCGACCTGGTCCGGGACCTCGCGAACGATCACGACGTCGCCGTCGGCGTCGTGCTGCACGACCTCAACCAGGCAGCCGCCGTGGCGGACGAGGTCGTCCTGTTGCACCAGGGCCGGGTCCGCGCCACCGGCACCCCGGCCGCGGTCTTCACCGAGGACGCCCTCACCGAGACCTACGGGATCCGCATCGAGGTGACCACCGATCCGGTCAGCGGACTGGTCACCACCCGCCCCGTCGGGCGGCACCCGATCCGCGCCCTGGTCTGAACACCCCTCATCCTCAGCAGAGAAAGACCGTCATGACCCGTACCCGTTTCACCGCCCTCATCGCCGTCGTGGCCGCGCTGACGCTCGGCGCCTGCGGCACCACCGAGAACGCCGCGGCCCCGGCGACCACCGCCTCGGCGGCCGGCGGCCCGGTCACCCTCACCGACAGCCGGGGCAAGGAGGTCACCCTCAAGGCCCCGGCGACCAAGGTCGTGGGGCTGGAGTGGGGCGAGGTCGAGATGCTTGTCAGCCTCGGCGTCATGCCCGTTGGCGTCGCCGACCCGAAGGGATACGGCACCTGGGTCACCGCCGCGAAGCTCGACCCGAGTGTCAAGGACGTCGGCACTCGCGGCGAGCCCAGCGTCGACTCGATCGTCGCCCTCCAACCCGACCTCGTCGTGATGGAGGACGACCGGGGCGCCACCCTGGTCAGTCAGCTGGAGAAGTACGTCCCCGTCGTGGTCGCCAAGGGCAGTGACGCCACCGACAACCTCGGCCGGATGCGCGCGGACCTCACCATGATCGCGAAGGCCGTCGGCAGGACCACCGCGGCGGAGAAGCTGCTCGCCGACTTCGACGCGGCCATCGCCGACGGCAGGAAGAAGATCGCCGACGCGGGGGCCGCCGGCCGGCCGTTCGCCATCGCCGACGGCTGGAAGGAGGGCAGCACCGTCAGCATCCGGATGTTCGGCAAGGGCGCGCTCGTCTCCCAGATCGGCATCCAGCTCGGTCTCACCAACGCCTGGACCGGCAAGACCGACGAGGTGTGGGGCCTCGGCCAGACCGACGTCGAGGGCATGACGGTCCTCAAGGATCCGAACCTGCACCTCTTCTACAGCGCCTCCGACGGCGACGACGTCTTCGCCGACGGTCTCGCCCGCAACGCCATCTGGAAGGCGCTGCCCTTCGTCCGGCAGGGCAACCTGCACAAGATGCCCAACGGCATCTGGACCTTCGGCGGACCGCTGTCCGGCAAGCAGTACATCGACGAACTCGTCAAGACGTACGCGGTGTGAGCGTGCTGAGCGCACCCCCACGCCCGGAGCCGGCCACCATCCGGCCGGCTCCGGGCGGACGCCCGGCCGCGCCCCGCGTCGCCGTTGTCTTCGGCGCCGCGACAGTGCTGCTGCTCGTGGTCGGCGCGGTCCACCTCACCCAGGGCACCTCCCACGTCGGCGCCCTGGACCTGCTGCGGCTCGCGACCGGCGCCGACGACGAGGCGGCCCGCGTCCTGATCGCCGCCCGGCTGCCCCGACTGCTCGCGGGGCTGGCCATCGGCGTCGCGCTCGGGTTCGCCGGAGCCGCGTTGCAGTCGATCGCCCGCAATCCACTCGCCTCGCCCGACACCCTCGCCGTCAACGCGGGCGCCCACCTGGCGATCGTCTCGGTGGCCGCGTTCGGCGTCTCGCTGCCCGCGCTGCCCGCCGGCGGCCTCGCCTTCTGCGGAGGGTTGGCCGCCGCCGGCCTGGTGATGGCGATGTCCTCCGGTGGGCAGGCCGGCACCACCCGGCTCATCCTCGCCGGATCGGCGACCGCCCTGGCGCTCGGGTCGGTGACCACCCTGCTGCTGCTCCTGTTCGAGCAGGCCACCATCGGCCTGTTCGCCTGGGGGAACGGCTCGCTGGTGCAGAGCGACCTGACCGCGCTGACCCAACTGGCCCCGGTGATCGTCGGCGCCATCGTCGTACTGCTCCTGCTGGGGCACCGGCTCGACATCCTCGCCCTCGGCGATGACACCGCCACCGTGCTCGGCCTCGACGTGCGGCGTACCCGGCTCACCGTCATGGTGCTGGCCGTGCTGCTGTCCGCCGCGGCCGTCACCCTCACCGGCCCGGTCGGTTTCGTCGGCCTGTGCGCCCCGGTGATCGTCCGGCTGCTCGCCCCCGTGGCGCCGGGGGTGCACCGGCACCGCATCCTGCTGCCGTTGTCCGGCATCGTCGGCGTCATCATCGTGCTCGGCTCCGACGTGCTGCTGCGCGCGGTGCTGGGTGGTCAGGCCGGCGTCGACATCCCCACGGGCGTGGTCACCACCCTGTTCGGCGCGGCGATCCTCATCTGGCTGGCCCGCCGGCACCGCGACGCGGGCCCCACCCGTCGCCCGCCCGGCGGGCACGCGGCCATCCGCTCCGCCGCGTTCCACCGCGGCGTCGTCGCCGTCACCGCCGTGGTGACCGTCTGCGCCGTGGCGGTCGGCATGCTGGCCGGCGACACCTGGGTGCTGCTGGGCGACGTCGTCAACTGGGTGAACGGCAGCACCGGGCCCGCGTACACCTTCGTGCTGGACCAGCGGTGGCCGCGCGTCGCCGCGGCGGTCCTGGCCGGCGCGGCGCTCGCGGTCGCCGGCACCACAGTGCAGGCGGTCTGCCGCAATCCGCTGGCCGAACCGGGCATCCTCGGCATCACCGCCGGCGCCGGGCTCGGGGCCGTCTCCCTGCTCACCTTCGTGCCGCTGGCCGGGGTGTGGGCCGTCTCCGGCGTCGCCGGGCTCGGCGCGATGCTGGCCTTCGCCCTGGTCTACGGCCTGGCCTGGCGCGGCGGGCTGAGTTCCGACCGGCTGGTGCTGATCGGCTTCGGCGCCTGGCAGGGCGGGATGGCGGTCATCACGTACCTGGTCGTCGCCTTCGACCCGTGGAACACCGGCAAGGCGTTGACCTGGCTGTCCGGCTCCACCTACGGCCGCACGCCCGCCCAGGTGCTGCCGGTGCTGATCGCCCTGCTGATGCTCACCCCGGCCGTGGTCGCCGCCCGTCGCGAACTCGACCTGCTGGCACTGGACGACGACACCCCCCGGGTGCTGGGCGTCCGGCTGGAACGCACCCGACTGGTCGCGCTCGGCGCCGCGGCGCTGCTCACCTCCACCGCGGTCTCGGCCGTCGGGGTCATCGGCTTCGTCGGTCTGGTCGCCCCGCACGCCGCACGGGCGCTCGTCGGCGGGCGGCACTCCCGGGTGCTTCCGGTGGCCGCCCTGCTCGGCGCGGCGCTGGTCAGCATCGCCGACACCCTCGGACGGACGGTCATCGCTCCGGCCCAGATCCCCGCCGGCCTGGTCACCGCCATGATCGGCGCCCCGTACTTCGTCTGGCTGCTGTGGCGCTCCCGCGCCGTGGCGAACAACCCCCGGTAGATGCCGGCCCGAGCCCGGAGAGGCACCATGACCGAGACCCTGCCCATCGCACCGTGGCGCGTGTTCACCGTCACCGTCCACGCGGTACGCCGACTCAGCCCGTCCTTCACCCGGGTGACCTTCACCGGGGCGGACCTCGACCGGTTCGCCGACAACGGTTACGACCAGCGGATCAAGCTGGCGCTGCCGCTGCCCGGCGAGCGCGGGGTGGATCTTCCGGAGGGGGCGGACTGGTACGCGACGTGGCGAGCCCTGCCCGAGCACCGGCGCCCGCCGATCCGTACCTACACCGTGCGGGCGGTCCGACCGCACCTGGCCGAGGTCGACGTGGACCTGGTGCTGCACGGTGACGGCGGGCCGGCCACGCGCTGGGCTCGCCGGGTGCGCGCCGGTGACGAGATCGCCCTCGTCGGCCCGGACGCCAGCTACGACGGGGACCACGGCGGGGTCGAGTTCCGACCGTCGGCCGGGAGCGCCCTGCTGTTGGCCGGAGACGAGACCGCCGTGCCGGCGATCGCCTGCATCTGCGAGCGACTGCCCCGCGATGCCCGGGGCGTGGTCCTGCTGGAGGTGCCCGACGCCGACGACGTGCTGCCGTTGGCGGCGCCCCCTGGCGTCGAGGTGCGCTGGCTGCCCCGGGGCGTCGGGGCCTGCGGCAGTCGCCTGGTGCCCGCCGTCGCCGTGGCGGCGGGGCAACTGCTGGTCCCCGGCGCGATCGGAGCCACCCAGCCGGTCGCGGACGTGGACGTGGACACGGAGATCCTGTGGGAGGTTCCCGAGAAGGTGGCCGCGGCGCCGCTGTACGCGTGGCTGGCCGGGGAGGCCGGCGTCATCCGACACCTGCGCCGGCACCTGGTGACCGAGCGGGGGCTGGACCGGCGGGCGGTGGCCTTCATGGGTTACTGGCGTCTCGGCCGCGCCGACGCCGCCTGAGGCCCGCCGCCACGGAGGCGAGCTGCGAACGCGGGGTGCAGCGCCCACCACATGGTGCGTACAGTTTCGGGTCGGACGTGGGGCGGGCCGGCTGGATCCGGCATGGGATACGGGACGAGACACAGACGCATGACGGTGGACAACATTCGCGAAAACGGTCAAGAGGGCATTGACCGAAGCCGGCTGGAGGCCTGCCTCAGCGTCTTCGAGGCGTTGGAGGAACTGCCCTCCGACCACCCCGACGTGGTGCGGGTGCAGCGGGCCACCGCCCGGCTCTACAAGGTGATCAAGCAGCGGCGGCGGGAGGAACGGCGGGACGCCATCCTCGCCGCCGACCGCGCCGTGACGGAGGCCACCGCCACCGGCGCCCCGGGGCGGATCGACGACGAGACCCAGGGCATCCCGCTCGCGTCCTCCACCGCGGGCGAGACGGCGGGCTTCCTGCACAACCCTCGCGGCTGCTACGTGTGCAAGCAGCGCTACCACGAGGTGGACGCCTTCTACCACCAGCTCTGCCCATCCTGCGCCGCGCTCAACCGGGAGCGCCGCGACGCCCGTACCGACCTGACCGGCCGGCGCGCGCTACTCACCGGCGGCCGGGCGAAGATCGGCATGTACATCGCGCTGCGGCTGCTCCGCGACGGCGCGCACACGACGGTGACCACCCGGTTCCCGCACGACGCGGTCCGTCGGTTCGCCGCCATGCCCGACAGTGGGGACTGGCTGCACCGTCTGCGCATCGTCGGCATCGACCTGCGCGACCCCGCCCAGGTGATCGCCCTCGCCGACTCGGTAGGCAGCCAGGGGCCCCTGGACATCCTGATCAACAACGCGGCGCAGACCGTCCGCCGCTCCCCCGGGGCGTACGCGCAGCTCATCGCCGCCGAGGCAGCGGCCCTGCCGGACGGCCCGCTGCCGGAGCTGATCACGTTCGCCAAGCCGGACGGCCAGGGCGGCCCGGTGGGCAGCCTGACCGCGGGGCCACAGTCGACGGCGCTCACCCCGCACGCGCTCACCGCGCTGGCACTCACCAGCGGCTCCGCCTCGCCGGAGCGGATCGCCGCGTCCACGGCCATCGACGCCGGGGGTCTCGTGCCCGACCTCGACTCGGTGAACAGCTGGGTCCAGCGGGTGCAGGAGGTGGACCCGGTGGAGCTGCTCGAAGTGCAACTGTGCAACGTCACCGCGCCGTTCGTGCTGGTCAGCCGGCTGCGACCGGCGATGGCGGCCTCGTCGGCCCGCCGCAAGTACGTGGTGAACGTGTCGGCGATGGAGGGCCAGTTCGGCCGCGGCTACAAGGGGCCGGGGCACCCGCACACCAACATGGCGAAGGCCGCGCTGAACATGCTGACCCGCACCAGCGCACAGGAGATGCTGACCGACGGCATCCTGATGACCAGCGTCGACACCGGCTGGATCACCGACGAACGCCCCCACCCGACGAAGATGCGGCTGGCGGACGAGGGCTTCCACGCCCCGTTGGACCTGGTGGACGGTGCGGCCCGGGTGTACGACCCGATCGTCCGCGGCGAGTTGGGCGAGGACCTGTACGGCTGTTTCCTGAAGGACTACGCGCCCTGCGCATGGTGATCATTCGGTACGACGAGGAGAAGAAGAGTCATGTCAGCTGATCGTGAACCGTGGCCGACGCTGGACGAGCTGCTGCGCGAGGAGATTGAGCTGGAGCTCGCGGGCCTGTCCGAGACCGACGCGTACGAGCTGGGGCAACTCGCCGTCGCCGCCGCCCGGGAACAGCGGTTGCCGGTCTCGGTGGGGGTGTGGCGGGCCGGTCGTCAGCTGTTCCACTGTGGCCTGCCGGGATCGACGGCGGACAACGACGGGTGGTTGCGCCGCAAGGGGCGGGTGGTGATGCGGTTCGAGCACTCGTCGCTCTACATGGCCCGGTTGTGCCAGGACAAGCAGGTGACGCTGACCGAGAGGTACGGTCTGCCGGCCTCCCGCTACGCGGCGGCCGGCGGTGCGGTGCCGCTGCGCGTACGCGGCACCGGCGTGGTGGGCTGGGTCGGCGTGTCCGGGCTTCCGCAGCTGGACGACCACCGTTTCGTCGTCGACGTCCTGCGCAAGCTGCCCCGCTAGTCAGCGTGCGCGCTGGTTGGCCCGCAGGGCGCCGAGGAGCACGCCGGGCCTGGCCAGCGTGAGTGGGTGTTGCCGCATGGAGACGACCTCGTTGAACCGTCGCGCGATCGCCACGTCGGTGACGGTCGCGGCGATGATCTGCTGGCTGGCCCAGCTGGTGATCCGGTGTCCGCGCGGGTAGGGCCCGTCGACGTGGGGCAGCGCCAGGTCGGCCGAGGTCGACGTCGACCACGCGGCGTCGACCACGATCTTCTGCAACGCGAGGTACTCGCGTGCGGGGGCGGTCAGATCCGGGCCGCCGCGCAGGTACGTCGACAGGCAGGCCGCGTGCAGGGCCGCCGCCGTCATTCCCTGCCCGTACACCGGGTTGAACGACGCGACGGCGTCGCCCACGCTGACGAGCCCGGCCGGGAACCGCCGCAGCGCGTGGAAGTCCCGCCGTCGGCTGTCGGCGTGGTGGTAGGTCTCGACGTCGCCGAGCATCTCCTGGTTGGCGACGTCGCCGAACTCGGGTGGAAACTGCTCCCGTAGGCGGCGGACGAAATCCTGCGCCGTGCGGCCGGGACGGTTGTCCCCGTAGCCTGCCATCATGGCCATCCACCGGCCGTCCTCGATGGCGAAGAACGCGGCGCCGGCCACGTCGGAGGCCATCTTCGGGGTGTTCAGCGCCAGGGCGACAGTCGAGGCCGCGGCCGTGTCCGGGCGGCGGAACAGGGCCGTCGCGTAGTTCAGGTGCACTGTCATCCGCCGGGTGACCGGCCGGTCCCAGCCGGCCTGCTCCAGCCAGGACGACAGTTTGCTCGACCGTCCCATGGCGTCCACCACGAGGTCACCGCTCTCCATGCCGGGCACCCCTGCGACGTCGCAGCGCACACCGGTGACCACTGTGCCGTCGAACACGAGACCCGTGGCACGGGCGGTGACCGTCTTGACGTTGGGCAGTCGCAGCACCTGTTGGCGGATCAGCCCCTCCAGGAGCGGCCGGCTGCCGGCCAGGCTGTCGGCGTCGTCGGGGACGACGACCCGCAGGCGCCCGTCGAGGTAGTTGCGCCGGGCCGCGGGCGGCGCCTCGACCGCGCCGCGCGCCAGGGCCTCCTCGCGGAACCCCGGGAACAGCCGCTCGAACTGGAGGAAGCCGCCGGGCAGCAGCGCGTGCAGCTGCGTTCCCTGGGGTACGCCGGGACGCGCGCCGGTCACCTGCGGGTCGTCCCGGTCGATGATGACGACGCTGTCGGCGTAGTCGGACAGCACGCGAGCTGCCAGCAGGCCGGCGACACTGCCGCCGACCACGACTGCCGTGCCCAGCACCGGGGACGGCTGATCGGGGGGCCGCACCGCGTTCAGCTCGGCGAAGATCCGGGCGCGGGAGAGGGACATCGTGCTCTCCAAGGGGTATGGAAGGTCGGTCGGCGTGACGCCCGCAGATCGTCGCACAACCACCCGCACAGTGACCCTACGTGTCCGCAAGGTGACCATCTGTTGCCCGACGGGTGGGCGCGGACGACGCTCGGGCGGGTTGGTTGGCGCGCGTCGATGTCAACTGTCACGATTCCCGGCATGCCCGTTGCGCGTCGTACTCTGCTCGGGGCCGGTCTGGCCGTCGCGACCTCCGCCCTCGCCGGCTGCGGTGACGACGGCGCGCCGAGGTCCGGTCCCGGCGACGCGGTGACCGCGACCGACGCCGCCGGAAACCGGGTGGGCTTCGGCTCGGCCGGTGACAGCACGACCCCGTCCGGCTCGCCGAGCGCCACCGCGGCACCGAGCGGTGGTGGCGTGCCAGCCGGCCAGGCCCGGTACGCGCAGGACGTGACAGCACTGCTCCGCAAGCACCTCCCCGCCACCCCGCAGACGGTTGCGCACAAGGGCTTCCCCGGTGCTGTCGCCGTCGTCCTCGTCGACGGCAGGACGACGGTGCACACCGCGGTCGGGGAGGCGCTGCGCTACGGGGCGGGCCCGAAACTCCTCACCGCGAGCCAGCGCGTCGCGATGCGCCCCGACTCCATCTTCGACCTGGCCTCGGTGACGAAGGTCTACACGGCCATCCTGCTGCTCCAGCAGGTCGACAAGGGTCGCGTCGACCTGGGCGCCCCGGTCCGCGACTACCTGCCGGCCTTCACCGGAGCCGGCAAGGAACGCGTCACCGTCGAGATGCTGCTCACCCACACCAGCGGTCTCCCCGTCGGCGCCAAGGTCACCGGCCGCAGCGACAGTGCGGCCCGCTGGAACGCCGTGCTCAGCACCGGACTGGTCTCCGGCGCCGTGCCCGGGGACACGTTCCGCTATTCCAGCGTCGGGCTCATGGTCGCCGGCAGGATCGTCGAGAAGGTCACCGGCCAGCCGCTCGACCAGGCGCTCAAGAGCAACCTCACCGGCCCGCTGGGCCTGCGTGACACCGGCTTCAATCCCCGCACCTGGTTGTCGGGCACCGCGAAGGCCAGCCGGCTCGTCGCCACCGACGCCCGGTCGTCCCGGGGCCTGCTCCGCGGCACCGTCCACGACGATGTCGCCAACCACCTCGGCGGCATCGCCGGCCACGCCGGCATCTTCGCGACCGCCACCGATCTCGCGGCCATCGGTCAGCTGCTCCTGAACGGGGGCACCCACCAGGGCAGGCGAATCCTCGCCGCGGCGACAGTGCGCCGGATGCTCACCAACCACAACGCCGGGAAACCCGCCGTCGACCCGGAGCGGCCCAACCGGACCGCCGCCCACGGTCTCGGAGTCGTCCTCAACCAGAGCTGGTTCATGGGCCGGCTCGCCTCGGCCCGGACCTTCGGCCACACCGGTTTCGCCGGCCCGTCGTTCCTTGTCGACCCCGACCGCAAACTCGTCCTCGCCCTGCTCACCAACCGCGCGCACCCCAACTGGAGCTGGGCGAATCCCGATCCGGTCCGGGCCGCCGTCGGCGACCTGCTCGCCAAAGAGGTCAGCTGACCGAACGCCGGCCGGAAGGTGTGGACCACCGAACCCCACAGTGACACGATACTTGCGCTAGCAGTGCAAATACTTCGTCTCGCACGGTGGAGGATCGATGCACACGTCTCGCCGGAGATTGCTCTCCACGGTGGCCGGGGTCGCGCTCGCCGCCAGCCTGTCCGCCGCCCCCGGTGCACATGCCGCCGAGGCCGCGGCCTCGCCGGCGTACCGTCCGGTGGTCTTCGTGCACGGCAGCGCGGGATCCGCCGCGCAGTTCCAGTCCCAGGCCAAACGTCTCACCAGCAACGGCTACCCGATCGACATCATCGAGGCCCACGAGTACGACTCGCCGAACATCGCCACGATCCTGCCCCAGGTGTACGCGGGGCTCGACGCACGGATCTCCCGCCTGCTGGCGGCGACCGGCGCGGACCGGGTCGACCTGCTCGCGCACTCCCTGGGCACCTTCGTCATGCAGGGCTATCTCAACAGCTCACCGGCGCGCGCGGCCCGGGTGGCGCACTACGTCAACCTGGACGGACGCACCGCGACGACCCCGCCGGGCGGGGTGCCCACCCTCGCGATCTGGGGTGAGGGCGACCCGGCTCGCGCCATCGTCGGCGCGACGAACGTGCACCTCCCCGACCAGTCGCACACCCAGACCGTGTCGTCGCCGGAGTCGTTCGAGGAGATCTTCCGATTCTTGCGGGGTCGCGCACCCCACACGACGCAGATCGTGCCCCAACTCTTCGGCACCGCCCGGGTGTCCGGCCGCGCGGTGCTCTTCCCGAGCAACGTGGGCGTCACCGACGCGACACTGGAGGTCTACCCGGTCGACCCGTTGACCGGCGGGCGGCTGTCGCAGCGGCCCGCGCACCGGGCGCCGCTGAGCGGCGACGGCGCGTTCGGCCCCTTCCCGGTTCTCGCCACGGCCCGCTACGAGTTCGCGATCGTGCGCGCGGGCGCGGCGACGCACCACTTCTACTTCCAGCCGTTCCGCCGCTCGGACTCGTTCCTGCGCCTGACGACCAGCGTGCCGGGCGAGGGCCTCAGCGGGCTGGTCGACACCAGCGACCGGCACACGGCGCTGACGATCCAGCGCCAGAAGGAGTGGTGGGGTGACCAGGGCGACGCCGGCGACCATCTCTGGATCAACGGCAGGGATGTCCTGAACGCGGCGAACACGCCACGCGTCAAGAGGACGATCGCCATCTTCGCCTTCGACGACGGCAGCGACGGCGTGACCGAACTGACCGCACCGCTGCCGGAGTTCTTCAGCCAGACCTTCATCACCGGCGTGGACCTGTTCATCCCGGCCGCCCCGGCGCACCTCGGCCTCGTCGGGATCACCGTGGGTCAACGCGGCGGCGGTTACGAGGTGGTCAACGTGCCCAACTGGAGGTCGAGCGCCCACCGGGTGACTGTCAACGTCGACGACTTCTGATCGCCTGCCCAGAGCGGTCCGGCCACCTCACCTCGCGACGGTGGCCGGAACCCGCTCCGGCACGTGTCGCCCGACGGTGAAGCTGACCACTCCCAGGGCCAGCCCGAGAACACCCAGGGCGATGCCCACCCGGGCCGGCGCGAGGTAACCGAACCCGGCGGCAATGGCGACGCTGCCCAGGGCCGCACCCAGGCTGTTCGCGATGTTCATGGCCGACTGGTTGACCGCCGCCCCCATCAACTGCGCTCCCGGTGCGACGGTGATCAGACGTGCCTGTAGGACCGGGCCGAGGTAGAGGCTTGTCGCGCCGACCAGGAAAGCGCCCACGAACAGGCCGACCCGGGACGACGCGACGAGACTGAACGCGCCGATGCTCACGATCATCGCGACGAACCCGATGATCATGCTGCGCCGCAGGTCGCGGTCCGCGAACCAGCCGCCCAGGGCATTCCCCACGGTCATGCCGAGACCGACCGCGACCAGTGCCCACGGCACCGTCGCGGCGGAGAACCCGGCCACGTCGGTGGTGACCGGCGCGATGTAGGTGTTCACCGCGAAGAACCCGGCGAACCCGACCGCACCCGTCGCGGCGACGAGCCAGACCTGCGAGGTTCGCAGCGACCGCAACTCGGCGGCCGGCGAGCCGTCGACCGCCGCGGCGACCTCCGGGACGACCGCCAGCACCGCCAGCAGGGTGAGCACGAAGACGCCGGCGATGACCAGGTAGGCGGCGCGCCAGCCGGCCGTCTGCCCGAGCCGCGTGATGAGGGGTACGCCGACCACGTTGCTCACGGTCAGGCCGCTGAGCACGATGGCGAAACCACGTGCCTCGTTACCGGGGCCCATCAGCGTCGCCGCGAGCAGGCCGGCCGCTCCGAAGTACGCGCCGTGCGGCAGCGCCGCCGCGAACCGCGCCACCAGCACCAGGTCGAAGGTGGGGGCGAGCGCGGACGCGACAGTGCCGGCGGCGAAGAGCACGAGCAGTCCGAGGACGAGCTTCTTGCGGGGCAGGCGCGCGCTCAGCGCGGCGATCAGGGGCGCGCCCACGACCACGCCGAGCGCGTACGCGGTGATCATCCAGCCCGCGCGGGCGACCCCTCCCGACGACGACCGGGCGTACTCCTGGGAGAGCAGATCGCGCGCGATGTCGGGCAGCAGGCCCATCGCCACGAACTCGGTCAGGCCGATCGCGACGCCACCCAGTGCCAGGGCGACCAGCGCCGCCACCCGTCGTCCGCTGCTCAACTCGATCACCGAGAAAATTTAGCAACAGCGTTGCGTAATAGGGTGGTGAGATGACTCGCGTCACTGCGGACGTCACCTTCCTCCGCGGCTACAACCAGGCACTGGTCCTGGCCGTGGGGCGTACCGCTCGACGGTTCGAGCGGGCGACAGTGGTCCGGGCCACCGGCCTGACCCCACAGGCGGTTTCCAAGGTCATCGCCCGTCTCAGCGCCGACGGCCTGATCCGTTCCACAGGCGTCCGCCGCCCCGGCGTCGGCAAGCCCGCGATCGTCTACGAACTCGTCCCCGACAGCCGGTACGCGATCGGCGCCCACGTCGCCCGGCGCACGCTGCGCCTGGTCCTTGTCGACCTCGCCGGCACCGTGCGGTACTCGGCGGTCAGCCCGTTGCCCAGCGACTTCACCCCACAGCAACTCCTCGACGCGCTGCGCGCCGGCATCGACACGATGACCAGCAGCACCGACCTACGGGGGCGGCTCACCGGCCTGGGCATCGGCATGATCGGCCCACTGGACCACGCCCACGGGCTGGTTCGCGGTGCCCACGGCCTGCGGCACTGGCACGACGTACCGCTGCGCGAGATCGCCGAGAAACACCTGGGGCTGCCCGTCCACCTCGACAAGGACGTCACCGCCGGGATCACCGCCGAAGCCTGGCGACACGGCGCGACGTTCGGCGACGCGGCGCTCATCATGATCGAGTCCGGGATCGGCGGGGGTTTCTGGCTGGGCGGCGCGGCCCACCGTGGCGCGCACACCAACGCGGGAGAGTTCGGCCACACGGTCGTCGACCTGGACGGCCCCCGCTGCGTCTGCGGCCGGCACGGATGTCTGGAGATCGTGCACCAGCACGCCACCGAGGCCGGCGACCTGGCACGAGCCGCCCGCGTCGTGGCGGTGGGCGTCGTCAACCTGCTCCAGACCCTCGACCTCGCCCACGTGGTGCTGGCGGGCGCGGATCTCCTGCGGCACCCGCAGACCTATCTCGCGGCCGTCACCGAGGCCGTCCAGGCGGACGCGCGACGCGCGCACTGGCTCACCACGCGGGTGACCCTGTCCAGCCTGGGCGCGGACGCCATCGCCGCGGGCGCCGCCATGCAGGTCCTCGACAGGCACTACGGCATCCCGGAGCTTGCCCCGAACTGAGGGCCGACCGCTCCCCCGGGGCGACGGAGCATCACACGGCTGCCGGTGGCGACAACGCCATCTTCTGCCAGTTGCGGAACACGAAGCGGTGTACCGACTTCAGCCCGACCCAGAGCGCCGGCTCCAGCGCGGCGCGACCCCACCCTCGGACCGTCACCGTCGTGGTCCGGATGACCCGGGTGCCGCCGCTCACCGGCGCCAACTCGAACAGGTCTCCGAGGTGGTCGACGAAACGGTGGAAGTGGAGGTCCGTCGACTCCATGTGGAACGCCAGTCGGGTCGGCGGCTCCCACAGCGTGATCCGCTGCCGCACCACGCCCTGCTCCGAGACGCACTGCCGGGTGGCGCCGACCTCGCCGGGGCCGTCGGGCAGGCGGCACGACGTTGGTCGGGGCGTGCCCAGGTAGAACACCGGGCACCGCGGCTGTAGCTCAAGGCGGGAGTCACAAAGCGCCGGCCACAACACGTCGGGCGAGTGGGGCATTGTCCATTCTGTCCGCACGATCACCCAGACACCGTAAACCGCGCGTCGCCGACGGCACATCGGCCGGCTGGCCCACCCGCTTCCGGCGCCACCCAGCCTGCTCCCGCTGCTTCACCCCGGCCGGCCCGTGGGCTTGCGAACCTCTGCGGAGACGGTCTAGACGAGTAATTCCTGACCTGGCTGGGCGGGGGGCGCCACCGACGGCCGGCGGTGACCGTCGGTCCCCTCCGTGGGGACCGATGCGGGAGTGAGCGGTATACCGCTCAGCAGCACATCGACATGGCGGGCAGCCACAGCAGATGGCCAGCGCCCTTCGCCGCGACCCCAACCCCGCCCAGGATGAGGACATATTCGTCTAGCCGCGGGACAGCAGCTCGATCGATACCCGACCCACCGTCGGTTGCAGTGACGGCAGAACGGTCTAGGCACGTCGGGCGCTGGTGGTGATGCGAGGATGGCAACCGTGCTGACCATTGACTCATTGACCGAACTCGACCACGACGAGTGGGAAGGGCTGACCCGGAGCTTCCACGCCCACTGGGCCGGCCGGCCGGGTCGGCCCGCGACTGACGTTGACGACGGCGGCTACAAACGGACGTGGCAGCGTCTGGTCAACGGACAGCAGGTCCGTGGCATCTGTGCACGGCTCGACGGCAAGATGGTTGGCATCGCGCATTACCTGTTCCACGCCAGCGTCTGGGGTGCCGGGAGGTGCTACCTTGCGGAGTTGTTCGTAGACCCGCAGGCACGACGTCGAGGTATCGCCACGGCGATGATCGAGCGGGTGGCCAAGGATGGCGATGAGCATGGTGCCCCGCGCCTGTACTGGAACACCGAGATCGACGCCGACGCCCGCGCGTTGTACGACAAGCTCGCCGTCTACCGGGGCTACATCGTGTACAACTACTCGAGGCCCGCCACTACCGCCGTGACGTAGAACGGATCAAGCAACCGTTACGCAGACGCCTCTGCTCAGCAAGTCCGGGATGCTCGCATAGGCATCATGTGCGTTCCGTCAGAGCGTGACTCGTGCCCGCAGCATCGAGCTGACTACCGGGCAGGTACACCGCCCGCGCATCCAGATCAGAGTGCATGGACGCGAATCCGCACAGATGCGCGCCGCTGACGGTGGCGAACAGCAGCGGACGGGGCAGGGCGCGGGCTGCCACGGCGGCCCGCGGTGGTGGCCGCCGCGTCGGCGAGCTCACCCAGTAGGTCCGCCCCCCAGGAGGGACAAGGGGCAGAATCGGCCGGCTTGGTCTCTCGGCGGTGGCCGACACCGCCGCTGGCATCGCACACCTTTACAACATCGCACTCACGGCCTGAACGCAGCCACTCTCGGAGAGCGACCGACACGGGACACGAGACAACGCTTAGGACGCGAGGGCTTCGGCTTCCGTCCGGGTACAGCCACTCCCCGGGCTCTCGCTGTGGGCGATGACCGCGTCGAGCCGATCTCTCGCCTGCCGGAGCTGGACGATCTGCTGATCGATGCGGGAGCGTTCGGCTCTCAGCAGGGCTCGCGACTCCGGGGTGTTGACGTTCGCGTCGACGCAGGGCAGCAGGTCCAGGATCGTCCGGCTGGTCAGGCCCGCGGCGTACAGCATCTGGATCAGGTGCACCCGGTCGACCGCGCTGTCCGGGTAATGGCGCTGGCCGCCGCTGCTCCGGGCGGCCTTCAGGAGCCCCTGCTCCTCGTAGTAGCGCAGGGATCGCACTGACACCCCGGCCCCCGTGGCCAGTTCACCGATGCGCATGGCAGCTCCCCCGTCGGTGACACCAGTCACACAAACTTGTCTCTCACGTCAACGTCAGGTTTTAGCGTAGCTCGCGTACCGCCCGTCCCTGACCTGCCAGGAGGCAACCAATCATGCGGATCACCGATTCCGTCGCGCTGGTCACCGGCGCCAACCGTGGCATCGGCCGACACTTCGCCGGACAGTTGCTGGAGCGCGGGGCCGCCAAGGTGTACGCCACGGCCCGCGACCCGGAACGGATCGACATCCCCGGGGTCGAGACGCTCCGGTTGGACATCACCGACCCGCGATCCGTCGAGGAGGCGGCGACCATCGCCTCCGATGTCACTCTATTGATCAACAACGCGGGCATCGCCACCTACACGAACCTGGTCACCGGTGACCTGAACAAGATCCGGTCCGAGATGGACACCCACTTCTACGGCACCCTGGGCATGGTGCGGGCGTTCGCGCCGGTGCTCGGCGCCAACGGCGGCGGAGGCATCCTCAACGTCCTGTCGGCGCTGTCCTGGTTCTCCTACGACGGGGCCAACGCCTACGCCGCGGCGAAGGCAGCCGAATGGAGCCTGACCAACGGGGTACGGCTGGAGCTGGCCGGCCAGGGGACTCTCGTGACCGGCCTGCACCTGGGCAGCGCGGACACCGACATGACGGCCGGCTACGACGGCGACAAGATGGACCCCGCCGACGTGGTGCGCGCCGCCCTGGACGGCATCGAGGCCGATCGGATCGAAGTCCTCGCCGACAAGTGGAGCGCGTACGCCAAGGCGTCCCTGGCCAACGACCCGAGCGCCTTCTACACGCCCGGACAAGCCGCGTGACCACTTCTGGTGGCCGGCATCGGCGGCGACATCGACCGCGGCGCCGACGAAACGCGCCCGCTGCCCGATGGCCCGCCGTGTCGAATCGCTGTTGAGCGGTATACCTCAGAGGTATGAATATGACTCTGAGGTATACCGCTCGCTACCGCGTCCGCCGCGAGGGAGGTGACTGACGGTCACCACCGGCCGTGTCCACAGCCCCAGCCACTGTCAGCACCTACTCGTCTAGAGCTTTGCCGCGCCCGCCTCGGTGGCCTCCTGCACCGCCGAGGTACGACGGGTCTCGGCCCGCTGGTCGCCGGCGTCCTCCCGGTCCGGAGCGGCCATCCGGGCGGCCCGGTTGGTGGTCGCCGCCGCCTGGTCACCGGTCACGCCACCGCGGATCCGGTTGTTCGCGGCCACCTGGGCGGCCGGATCGTTGCCCGTCACCGTCAACTGACCGTTGATGATGTTGTCGTCGACGCTGACACCGCCGGTGGTGTTGGTGACGCTGACGTCAGTGCCCCAGTAACCGCCGGAGGCGCAGCTGTCGAGGGCGCCGTTCGGGCCGAGCTGCACTCCACCCAGGTTGCCGGCGAAGGTGGCCTTGCCGCGCACCGCGCTGCCGCACACCACGCTGCCGGTGGCGCTGTTCAGCACCGACAGGGTGCCGTCGACGAACGAGTCGTGCACGTCGGTGTAGTAGGTGCCGGTGCTGCTGAGGTTGCGTTGCACCTGGGTGCCCCGGTCGAGCCGGACCTCACCCGCGCCCGCGTTGACCGTCCCGACGATCGTCGACTCCTCCACGAACAGGAAGCTGTCGATGGTCGCGGTGCCCTTCGGCCGCACCGTCACGTTGCCGCTGCTGGCGTCCTTGAGGAAGACGCCGTACCCGCCTGCGGCCAACACCACCTGACCGTCGATGGTCGTCTCGGTGGCGTCGAGGTAGCCGTCCGCTGCGACGCGTACCTCACCGCTGACCCGGCCACCGGCAACCACCAGGTTGGCGCCGGCCGCGACTGTGACGTTGCCCGTGATCGTGGTGCCGGTCAGGGCGCAGGACTCGCCGGCCGGCACAAGCAAATCGTTGGGCACGGTCACGGCACCGCCGGTGCCGATGCAGTGGGTGACCAGGTCGGCGTGTGCGGTGGGCGCCACCGCCAGCACCGAGGCGGCGACGACGGCGCTCACGGTGGCCAGCTTGGCGACGGTACGTCCGGGCATCGTTGTACTCCCTGTCGATGAGGTTCGAGGACTCATGCGCCGACGTCCGATCGGGCCGCGGCCCGGACGATGGCGCCCTGCTGCCGCCGGTTGAGCGTGCCGCCGGTCACGAGCGCGGCGGTGACCGCTTCGACGTGCCGGACGAAGTCGGCGTGGCCGGGGTAGCCGGCGTGTTCGTCGATCAGATCGTTGATGGTGCAGCCGTCGCCGGTGTCGACGTTTGCCACTCCGGTGTCGTCACCGTCGATGACCACCGTGGCCCGGGTGTCCGATCCGGGGCAGCCGTCGGTGCCGTCGGCCACCACAGTGAACGTTGTGGACTGCTCGGTGGCGGCGTTCCCCGCGGTGTCGGTCGCCCGGTAGCGCAGGGTGTGCGCGCCGACGGTCCGGACGGTGACCGGGCCGGCGTACGCGGTCCAGGCGCCGGTGTCGAGCGCGTACTCGATCGATGCCACACCCGAGCCGTCATCGGTCGCGGTGACGGTGACGGTCGCACCGCCGACGTACGCGCCGTCGTCGTTCTGGTCACCCGCCACCGTGGCGGCGACAGTGGGTGGGGTGGTGTCCTCGGCCGGTGGCTCCACGACGGTGAAGTGGGCCATCTGCTCGGCCGACGTGTTCCCGGCGACGTCGGTCGCCCGGTAGTGCAGCATGTGCATGCCCACAGTGGTCACGACGATCGGGTTCGCGTAGGCGGTGAAGGCTCCCCCGTCCAGCGCGTACTCGATGGTGGCGACGCCGGACCCGGTGTCGGTGGCGGTCAGCGTGGCGGTGGCCGTACCGACGTAGTTGCCGTCGCCGTCGCGGTCGCCGGCCAGCGCGGCCGTGACCTCCGGCGCGGTGGTGTCCTCCTCCCCCGGCTCGACGATCCGGAACGACACCGAGCCGACCGCGCTGGTGTTGCCGGCCTGGTCGGTGGCGCGGAACTGCACCGAGTGGTCGCCGATCGCGGTCACCCGCACCGGTTCGCTGTACGGCTGGAAGCTGGTGTCGTCGACCTGGTACTCGATGCTCTGCACGCCCGAGTCGGCGTCGGTCGCGGTCACTGTCACAGTGGCCGCGCCGAGGTAGTTGCCGTCGCCGTCGCGGTCACCCGAGACGGTGGCGTCGACGGTCGGCGCCGTGGTGTCGCCGCCACCTCCGCCGTCGGTGACCACCAGTTCGCCGACCATCTGGCTGTGGCCCGGGATCGAGCAGAAGTAGCGGTACCGACCCGGGGTCAGGGTCACTGTCGCCTGGTGGCGTCCGTCGGTGGCGTCGAACGGGCTGGCCAGGATGTTGATCGTGACGTCGTGGTTGTAACCCTCGCTGCTGGTGTCGAAGGTGAGCGTGTGCGGCATCCCGGTGGTGTTGCCGGTGGCCGCGCTGTTCTCCCAGATGATCGTGGCCGCGCCGGCCACCGCCTGGGCGGGGGCGGACTTGTAGCGGGTGATGTTGTCGTCGGCGGTCCAGGTCAAGACCTGGTCGGCGGCGACGCGCGGGGCTGCGGAGGCGGGCTTCGCGGCCAACGGGATCACCGTGAGCAGGAGCGCCGACAGCGCGGCCGTGAGTCGTCGGGTCATCGTTTCTCCTAGAGTTCCCGCACGCGGATGTTGCGGAACTCGGCCAGGTCGTTGTCACCGTGGTTCTGCAGACCGATGAAGCCGCGGAGGAACTGCCGCAGGTCGGTCGGCGGATCGCCGGCACGGGAGGACTGTTTGCCCGGCGTGTTGTCGAACTCGTTGATCACCACGCCGTTGCGGATCATCGTGTAGTGCTGGCCGACCACGCGGATCTCGTAGTCGTTCCACTCGTTCTTCGGAGTGACGCCGGCCTGGGCGAGCGGCACCGGGTCGAAGTTGTAGACCGAACCGGTCTTCTGCGGCTCACCGGTCTCGCCGTCGTAGATCTGGATCTCGTGTCCGCAGTAGATCGCCATCCAGGCCGCCGAGGTCCGGGCCGACCCGACGGTGCCGCAGCTGTCCGGTGGTCGCTGCTCCAGGGGGGTTCGCAGGTCCGGGAATCGGATGAAGACGCCGGTGTTGGCCCGCCCGGTGCCGGGGGCGATGTCCTTGAACTGGAGCCGCAGCGAGAAGTCGGCGAGCTCCTTGGTGTGCCAGAGCATGCCCAGGCCGCCGCTGGAACGCAGTGCCCCGTCCGGCTGGATGCTGAACGACCCCGCCGGGGCCTGCTGCCAGCCGAGCAGTGACTCGGCGGTGCCGTCGAAGAGGGGCTCGTACCCGGTGTGGCCGTTGCGCCCGATCTCGGACGCGGCGGCCAGCCGGGTCAGGGTGCCGCTCTCGCGGGCGTTGAGCAGACCGTCGTCCTGGAGCGCGCGGGTCACCGCGGTGACGTGGCGGACGAAACTGTTGTGGTCGGCCCAGGTGCTCTCGTCGTCGATCAGGTCGTTGACCGTGCAGCCCTGCCCGACAGTGCGGCTGGGCACGCCGGTGTCCGTGTCGCCGAGCCACACGTTCTGCCGGTCGTCCGGCACCGCGCAGCCCACCGTGACGGTGGTCTGCACCGTCGCCGTCTCACCGTCGGCGTACGTGACTGTCAGTTTCGCGGTGTAGGTGCCGACCTTGGCGTACGTGTGCCGGGGGTTCGCCTCGGTCGACGTGGCGCCGTCGCCGAACTCCCACCGGTGGCTGACGCCGCCGGAGCGCGCGCCGTCGAAGGCGATGGTCAGGGGCTTGTTCTGTACGGCGACGGAGTTCGCCGCCGGTGCCGGGGTGGGCGCGCCACCGGTGTAGGTGATTCGGATGAGCTTCTGGTTGGGGTGCAGGCTGAAGAAGCCGCCTCCGTAGTCCAGCAGGTAGAGCGCGCCGTCCGGGCCGAACTTGGCGTCCATCCAGCTCTGTAGCCGGGTGTCGCCGTTGCCGCTCGGGATGATGGCGCGCAGCGACTCCGCGTAGACCGGCGGGGTCGCCGTCGGCACACCGGCCGGGTCGACAGTGACAGCGACCCGGTTGGCGGCGTTCGACTGGTCGCCGATGAACCACTTCTCGTCCCAGTACGCCGGCCACGCCACGGTGCTGTTCGGGTCGACCCGGTCGCGGTGGTAGGTCGGGCCGGACATGATGGCCTGCCCGCCGCCGCGCAGGTACGGCTGCGTGTAGGTGGCGTCGGCCGCGACGTAGGTTGGCAGGCCGCTGCCGTCGGTGCGCTTCGGGAAGACCGGCCCGCCGCCGTCCGGCGAATACCAGATCATGTTGTCCCGGGCCGCCGGGATGTCCGCCAGCCCGGTGTTGCGCGGGGACTCGTTCTTCAGGTTGTCGCAGTCGTACCAGCCGGTCAGCACTGTCGCGTCGGTGCTGCTGCGGTCCCGGTACGGCTGCCGGTTGCCCATGCAGTAGGGCCAGCCCTGGTTACCGGCCGAGGTGATGATGGTGGCGGTCTCGTACTTGGCCGGGCCGAGCGTGGGGCTGGGCGACGCGGCGTCCGGACCGACCCAGCCGGCGGTCAGCCACTGGTGCTCCGGGTCGATCTGCAGGCGGGCGATGTTGCGCACGCCCATCACGTAGATCTCCGGGCGGGTCTTCTCGGTGCCGGGCGGGAAGAGGTTGCCCTCCGGGATGGTGTACGTGCCGTCCGACTCCGGGTGAATCCGGATGATCTTACCGGCGAGGTCGTTGGTGTTGCCCGCGGTGCGGCGGGCGTCCTGGAAGGAGGTGCCCTGGTACTCCTGGGTCCAGTTGTTGCCGGAGTAGCCCTGCGATCCCTCGGAGGAGTTGTTGTCGCCCGAGCCGACGTAGAGGTTGCCCTTGGCGTCGAACGCCATGCCGCCGCCGGCGTGGCAGCAACTGTGGATCTGCACCGGGAACTTCAGCAGGTCCTTGCGGGTGGCCTGGTCGATGCTCTGCGCCTGACGGTCGTAGGTGAAACGCGAGACGGTGCGCTGCCCGACCCGCTGCACCCGGTCGATCGACTCGTGCGGCATCCAGTAGACGTAGAGCCAGCCGTTCTCGGCGAAGGCGGGGTCGGGCACGATGCCGAGCAGGCCCTCCTCGTTCTTCACCAACTCGGAGCCGCTGCCCCGGTTGCCCATCACCTCCAGGGTGGTGAGCAGCTTCACCTGCTTGGTCCGCGGGTCCCAGGAGTGGATGGTGCCGCAGCCCAGGCCGACCTTCGGGTCGTTCCAGTCCTCGATCGGGCCACTCGGACAGGCCGCCTTGCCGACGTAGAAGACAGTGCCGTCCGGCGCGATGGTCAGCCCGTGCGGCTCGCCCATCTGGTCCAGCTGCCCGGTCTGGTTGGCCGCGGTGAGCCGCTCCACCTTGTAGTTCGCGGCGATCGTGGCCTGGCAGTCGCCGCGTACGCGACCGGTGGTCCAGTTGAGCGCCCCGGCGAGGTGCGCGCGGAACGCCTCCTCACCGTAGCTACCCTCGGTGTGGCCCATGCCGGTGTAGAACGAGCGGCCACCCTCGTAGTCCCGGCACCAGGACACCGGGTGGAAGGCGCCGTTGGCGGCCGGCCCCGGGTTGTAGTGCCGCTCCTCGACCTGGGCGAGCGTGTGCACGCTGCCGAGCGGGTTCGGATCCCAGTTCTCCCAGCGGTCGGAGCGGGTGATGGTCAGCGGCAGCGACGCCGTGGCCGGATGTTTCCGGTCCAGGATGTCGACCACCGCGCGGTTCACCGCGGGCGGCTCGGGAGTGGTGGTGTTGCCGGTGAACAGGCGCAGGTCGGCGAGCTGGACCAGCGGTTCGCCGCTGTTCGCGGTGATGTTCAGCCGGTAGCGGGTGAACTCCTGCGGCGTGGCGATGTCGAACCGGCGGGTCTGGTACCGGTCCGGGAAGCTCTGGCCGGTGCGCCGGTCCAGATCGGACCAGTTCTGCCCGTCGTTGGAACCCTGCAGGGTCCAGTCCTTCGGGTCCCGGCCGGCGGAGTCGTTCGCCGACGTGAGCGCGTACCCGGTGATCCGCTTGGGTGCGGCCAGTTGGTAGGCCACCCACGCGGTCGGGGTGCGAACCAGCCACTTGGTGTTGGCGTCGCCGTCGGTCAGCTTCTCCTTGGTCTCGTTCGGCGGGTTCTCGCCGCTGGCGGTCACCCCGGCCACCGGCTCTGCCACCGGGATGGCACCCGCCGGGCGGGTGCCGATCAGGCCGGTGAACCAGGCCGAGTCGACCTGGGCGCGGGCGGCGTCGGCGATGCCGACGAAGCCGCCGCCGGCCTTCATGTAGCTCTGCAGCGCCGACTCCTGGTCGCGGTTGAGCGCGGCGCCCGTCGCGGAGAGAAAGACCACGCTGCGGTACGCCGACAGCCCGGCCGTGGTGAACACAGCCGGATCCGTGGTGGCCGTGACATCGATGTCATGAACGGCGCCAAGCTGCTTGATGGTGTCCACCGCGCGCGAAACCGGGTCCTGCTGCTCGGCCACCGGGCCGTGGAACACGAGAACCGCTGTCTGCTGTGGCTGTGCCGCCTGCGGGGCGACTGTCGTTCGTGGCGCGGCGGCCGATCCCGGTGCGGCTGCCGCCGTCGATGCCGGGATCAGTGCCGCGAAGGCCGCTATCGCGGCAAGGACTCGTCGTGATTGTCTGGTCATCCCCGTCCCCACTTTCGGTTGGGTCAGCTTCCGTGCGTGTGGATGTGGCCCTGGAACCGGTGGATTGCCTCCTCGGCGCCCGGCGGCATGCTGCCGTCGGCGTTGCGCACCAGGAAGATCCCGGCCATGCCGCCGTCGGAGTGGGTCTGCACGTGGCAGTGGTACATCCACGCCCCGGGTCCGACACCCTCCCCGGCCAGCACCTGGAAGCCGAACGAGCTGCCCGGATTGAGGTCCTTGTTGTCGATGACCAGGCTCGGGTCGCTCGGTCCCTCCAGCATCCCGGTGCGGTTGTCCGCCCAGCGGTGGGCATGCAGGTGGAAGGTGTGGAACAGGTTGCCGTGCCCGATGGCGATCCACTCCACCCGCTGGCCCAGGTTCGCCTCGAACATGGGCGTCTCCGGTGCCATCCGGTTGTTGATCATCATGTCGTGGAACACGACGGTGAACTGCTTCTCCGGCAGGATGTCGCCCCGTCGGCGGACGATCAGCGCGCCGTACAGTCCCTTGGCCACCCCGGCGGTGCCGTGGTCGGTGCCCATGGCGTGGTCGTGGTAGTGCCAGTAGCCGGCGCTGCCCGGCATGAACCGCCGGCCCGCCGCCGCGAACATCTCCCGCGAGCGCCAGACGTACGTCCGCGTCTCGCCGGGATTGTTGAACGAGGCGTTCAACGGGCTGCCGTCCGAGTCGGTGCTGTAGTCGACCCCGTGCGGATGGATGGAGAGCCGCTGGTTCGTGGTGTTGACCAGGGTGATCTCCAGGGTGTCGCCCTCGTACATCTCCAGGAGCGGACCCGGCACGGTGGCCTGGCCGGGTGCCAGGCCGTAGCCGAACAGGCCGCCGGGCAACTGCTCGGCGTAGATGGTGACCTTCTTCGTGACGCCGGCGGCGGCCTGTGCGGGGCTACCCCCGAACGCGGTGCCGATCGCGGGGGCGGCCGCGCCCAGCGCACCGGCGGCGAGCGCCCCGGTGGCGATCAGGGATCTGCGGGACAGGTGACGATGGGAGCCAACGGCGTGATCGTCCATGGGTCTCCGTTCCCGACCGGGCGAAGACGCGACGAGGGCAGGGTGCAACGACCGCCGAGCACGGGGCGGCAGCACGACTGAGGTGAGGCTCGTCGCGGACTTTGCTCCGGAAGACTCAGAGCTTTCGGTGGATGTCTGCAACTTATGTAGTCCATCGACAAAAGTCCAGGTCTGATTGCAAAAAGATTACCTTGACATCACGACGTCCTTCGATTGACATGATCCTGACACACAGTCCGTCGGCCGGTCCGGCCAGGTCTTCCGGGCCGACTCACGCCCGGGGAGGCCGCCCATCCGGCGGGTGGGCGCACAGACGACGCCGGGCTGCCTCAGCGATGAGGCAGCCCGGCGGACAGACGTACGGGAGGGATCGTCAGAGTTGGTGGCGGTCGTCGGCCGGCAGTCCCGGCGCCGGCGGCGGGACCGGCGACTGGTCGGGTTGACCGAGCTGCGCGACACGGGTCGGGTCGAGGACCCGGGCGAGGAACGCGCGGGTCCGTTCGTGCGTCGGGTTGCCGAGCACCTCCCGCGGCGGCCCCTGCTCGACCACCACGCCCCCGTCCATGAACACGACCCGGTCGGCGACCTCACGGGCGAACGCCATCTCGTGCGTCACCACCATCATCGTCATGCCGTCCTCGGCCAGCTTGCGCATGACGGTGAGCACGTCGCCGACCAACTCCGGGTCGAGCGCGGAGGTCGGCTCGTCGAAGAGCATCAGCTTCGGCTCCATCGACAGTGACCGGGCGATCGCCGCCCGCTGCTGCTGCCCACCGGAGAGCTGCGCCGGGAACGCGTCGGCCTTGTCGGACAGCCCGACGCGGTCCAGGTTGGCCCGAGCGACGCGCTCGGCCTCGGCCCGGCCGCGCCGCAGCACCCGGCGCTGGGCGATGGTGAGGTTGTTCAGCACGGTCAGGTGCGGGAAGAGGTTGAACGCCTGGAAGACCATGCCGATGCCACGGCGCACCGCGTCGATCTCGACGTCCGGGTCGGTCATCTCGACCCCGTTGACCCAGATTTTGCCAGCCGTCGGCTCCTCCAACAGGTCGACGCAGCGCAGCAACGTCGACTTACCGGACCCGGACGGCCCGATCACGCAGACCACCTCGCCCTGGCCGACCTCGAAGTCGATGCCCCTGAGCACCTCAAGGGACCCGAAGGACTTGTGCAGGTCGCGAATCTCGACGGCCGGGCGGGGTGCAGTGCTCGTCATGCGGGTCACCGGGCCTTGGCGTAGCGGAGTTCGAGGCGGCGTACCACCTGGGACAGGGGCAGGGTGATGATCAGGTAGGCGAGACCGGCCACCAGCAGCGGGGTGGCGTTCACCCGGTCGTTCAGCATGTCCCGACCGAACTTGGTGACCTCGATGGTCTGCGCCGTCACACCCAGCACGTACGCCAGCGACGAGTCCTTGGTGAGGAGGATGAGTTCGTTCGTCAGCGGCGGGATCACGATCCGGAACGCCTGCGGGATGACGATCGTGCGCATGGCGGTGAAGTGCGACATGCCGAGGGTGCGGGCCGCCTCCATCTGCCCCTTCGGCACGGCCTGGATGCCGGCCCGGATGGTCTCCGCCATGTACGCCGCGGCGGTCAGGCCGAGACCGATCGCGATCGAGCCGAACACCCCGCCCGGAATCTCCCGCTCCGGAAAGGCGATGGGAATTCCGTACCCGACGAGGAAGAGCACCAGCAGCGCGGGCAGCCCCCGGAACAGCTCGATGTACGCCGTCGCCAGCCAGCGGTACGGCGCCACCCGGGACAGCCGCATCAGCGCGAGGATGGTGCCGAACACGAGACCGAAGGCGAACGCGCCAAGCGTGTAGAGAATCGTGTTGCGCAGCGCGACGGTGATGATCGTCGGGAACATCGACTTGATGATGTCGACGCGGAAGAACGCGTCGGCCAACCTGTCCCAGTCCGCGGCGAAGAGCACCGCGGCGATGATGGCGATGAAGACCAGGTACTGGAGCCCGAGGGACAACCGCTCCCGCTGGCGGCGTCGCAGCTTCACGTTCGCTCGTTGCCTTCCCGGAGGTTACCGACGCGCAGGGCGCGCGAGACGCGCGCCCTGCTGTTGGGAGCTTCGATCACGCGCTCGGCCGCTTGCCGATCCACTTCTCGTAGATCGTGTCGTAGGTGCCGTCCTGCTTGGCCTTGGCCAGCGCCTCGTTGATCCTCTTGAGCAGTTCCGGGTTGCCGTCCTTCTTCACCGAGAAGCCGTACTGCTCGCCGGTGTCGAACTCGGCGGCCACCTGGAAACCACCCGGGTTCTTCTTGAGGTACTCGCTCCAGACCGGCAGGTCGTTGATGGCGGCCTCGATCTGGCCGTTGGCGACGGCCTGCTGTTCGGCGGCGAGGTCCTCGAACTCGACGAGTCGCAGACCCTTCTCCGCCTCGAACTTCCGGGCGTAGTCCCGGCCGGTCGTGGCCGCCTGGACGCCGAGCTTCTTGCCCCTGAGGTCGTCGAGCGACTTGTACGGCTTGCCGGTCTTCACCAGCATCGCCTGGGTGGCGTCGAAGTACGGGTCGGAGAAGTTCATCACCTTCTGCCGCTCGGCGGTGATCGTCATGCCGGCGGCTGCCGCGTCGCACTTGCCGGTGTTCAGGTCCTGACCGGACTTGATCCCCTCGAACGGGGTGTCGATGATCGTCTGCTGGACGCCCAGGTCCTTGGCCACCAGGTCCATGATCTCGACGTCGAAGCCGGTCACCTTGCCACTGGCGTCCTTGGACTGGAACGGCGGGTACGGCAGGTGGGTGCAGACGGTCAGCTTGCCCGCCTCGACCAGCTTGACCCCGCTCGCCTGGACCTCGCCGTCGTCCTTCTTGGCGCATCCCGCCGTCACGGCGAGGGCGGCGATCGCCACGACGAGTCCGGCCTGCCGAACAGCGCTCTGGAACCTCACGGCTGTGTCCCTCCGGTTCGGCTCACCGGTCACCGGAAGCCAGGTTGGTGCTGAGACTTGAGACAGGCGACGGTACCTGATTCAGCGAGCAGGTCCCAGATCGCGCCGGGTCACTCGACCGGTGGACCAGCGTCGGCCGTTGGAGAATCCGACACTCAGGCAGCAATGGGGCGTCAGCCGCCGGTGCCCTCGGCCGCCCCGTCCGGTGTGAAGGCCGCCCCCTCGGGATCTGTGCTGAGAAACACGTGTTGGTGGCCGTGGCCGGCATCGACGCTGACCTGGTCGAGCTGGGTCGCCGCGACCGACCAGCTCGTGACGGCCTCGGCCGCCTGCCGGGCGGTGACGTCCAGCAGTGCCGCGCGCTGTGCCGCCGGCACGCTGGCGGCCAGAGCGTAGGCGTCGACGGCCAGGGCCGCCTGCTGGATCGCTCCGCGCAGCCCGCCTCGCGCCACGTTCGTGGCGGTGCTCCCCGAGGGCGGATCAGCGAAGGGCTCGGCCGCCTGGCGCAGGCTCTCCTGCCACCGCCGGGCCTGCTCCGGATCCGGCGCTCGGCCGGCTGACGTGTCCGCCTTGAGGGCGGTGAGGATGGGAGTGATCTGGGCGCTGACCCGGCGGGCCGTCTCCGTCAGCTCCAGAATCTGCTGAGCGTCCCGCTTCACCTCGGCCTGTTTGATGGACGCGATGGACGCCTCGGTGGCGTCCGGTCGGCCCACCTGATAGCCGATCAGCCCGCCCACCAGGGCGGTGACCAGTGCGATCGCCCCGGTGACCGCCACCAGGCGCGCGATGCGGCGACGACGTACATCGGCCTTGTCCGACAGATAGGAAGGCCGGCCGGTGCGACGCGCCATCGCATCTCCTCACATCGATGGTGTGTGGGGCCACAGGTTAGCCGCCACACGTGACGCCCGTCGATAGCGCCGCCGGCATCGCGGTGGCTCCGCAGAGCCCGACGAGCCCCGGTCGATCGTTGCCGGATCGACCGGGGCTCGTCGGTGTCGCGCTGATCAGGCGATGTCGAACCGGTCCAGCTCCATGACCTTGGTCCAGGCGGTCACGAAGTCGGCCACGAACTTGTCGCGGGCGTCCTGGCTGGCGTAGACCTCCGCGAGGGCGCGCAGCTGCGAGTTGGAGCCGAAGATGAGGTCGACCGCGGTGGCGGTCCACTTCACCTCGTCGGTGGCCAGGTCGCGGATCTCGTACACGTGCTCGTCGGACTTCGACGTGCTCCACCGGGTGCCCGGCGAGAGCAGGTTGGCGAAGAAGTCGTTGGTGAGCACGCCCGGCCGGTCGGTGAGGACGCCGTGCTGGCTGCCGCCGGTGTTGGCGCCGAGCGACCGCAGACCGCCGACGAGGACCGTCATCTCCGGCGCGGTCAGGTTGAGCATGTAGGCGCGGTCGATGAGGAGCACCTCCGGCTGGGTCTTCTCACCCGGACGCAGGTAGTTGCGGAAACCGTCGGCCCGCGGCTCCAGGACCCGGAACGACTCGGTGTCGGTCTGCTCCTGGGTGGCGTCGGTGCGGCCCGCCCGGAACGGCACTGTCACCTCGACGCCGGCGTCACGCGCCGCCTTCTCGACGGCGGCCGACCCGGCCAGCACGATCAGGTCGGCGAGCGAGATGCGCGCCCCACCCGCCGAGTTGAACTCCCGCTGGATGCCCTCCAGGGCGGTCAGGACGGTCGCCAGCTGCTCGGGCTGGTTGACCTCCCAGCTGCGCTGCGGCTCCAGGCGGATCCGCGCCCCGTTGGCACCGCCACGCTTGTCGGTGTGCCGGAAGGTCGCGGCGGACGCCCAGGCGGTGGAGACCAGCTGGGCGGTCGTCAGACCGGACTGGAGAACCTTGTCCTTGAGGGCGGCGATGTCGGCGTCACCCACGAGCTCGTGGTCCACGGCCGGCACCGGGTCCTGCCACAACTGCGGTTCCGCCACCCACGGCCCGAGGAAACGCTCGATCGGGCCCATGTCCCGGTGCAGCAGCTTGTACCACGCCTTGGCGAAGGCCAACGCGAACTGGTCGGGGTTCTCCAGGAAACGGCGCGAGATCTTCTCGTACGCCGGGTCGACGCGCAGCGACAGGTCGGTCGTGAGCATCGTCGGCCGGTACTTCTTCGCCGGGTCGAACGGGTCCGGGATGATCGCCTCGGCGTCCTTGGCGACCCACTGCTTCGCGCCACCCGGGCTGGTGGTGAGCTCCCACTCGTAGCCGAACAGGATCTCGAAGAAGCGGTTGCTCCACTGCGTCGGCACGTCGGTCCACGTCACCTCGAGACCACTGGTGATCGTGTCGGCGCCCTTGCCGCTGCCGTGGGTGCTCAGCCAGCCCAGACCCTGCGCCTCCAGCGGGGCCCCCTCGGGCTCCGGGCCCACGTGGTTGTCGGCGACACCGGCACCGTGGGTCTTGCCGAAGGTGTGACCACCGGCGATGAGGGCGACGGTCTCCTCGTCGTTCATCGCCATCCGACCGAAGGTCTCGCGGATGAAGTGCGCCGCCGCGGCCGGGTCCGCGTTGCCGCGCGGGCCCTCCGGGTTGACGTAGATGAGACCCATCTCGGTCGACCCGACGCCGGCCGCCATCTCCTTCTCGGAGGCGTAGCGCTCATCGCCGAGCCAGGTGTCCTCCGGGCCCCAGAAGATCTCCTCGGGCTCCCAGACGTCCTCGCGACCGAAGCCGAAGCCGAAGGTCTTGAAGCCCATCGACTCCAGGGACACGTTGCCGGCGAGCACGAGCAGGTCGGCCCAGGAGATCTTCTGGCCGTACTTCTGCTTGACCGGCCACAGCAGCCGCCGGGCCTTGTCCAGGTTGGCGTTGTCCGGCCAGCTGTTGAGCGGCGCGAAACGCTGACCGCCGTCGCCGGCCCCACCGCGACCGTCCTCGATGCGGTACGTGCCGGCGGCGTGCCAGCTCATCCGGATCATCAGGCCGCCGTAGTGGCCGAAGTCGGCCGGCCACCACTCCTGCGAGGTGGTGAGCACCTCGACGATGTCCCGCTTGAGGGCCTCGACGTCGAGTGTGGCGAACTCCTTGGCGTAGCTGAAGTTCTCCCCCAACGGGTTGCCCTTGGACGAGTGGGCGTGCAACACCGAGAGGTCGAGCTGGTTGGGCCACCAGTCCCGGTTGGTGCGCGGACGACCGCCGGTCTTCGGGGTCGGCGAGTCGATCGCCGGGTTCTCGCTCTCGCTGCCGTGCGCGGTCACCGAGTCGTGCGCGACCGGGCAACCGGAGGCTGCCTTCTGGTCCACGCCCTGCGCACTGGTGGGGCCGTTGTCCTGCGTGTCGCTCATGTACTTCCTTCCGAGCTTGCGGATCTCTGGGGCGTGCGTTCGGTCGCGCAGCCGGGACAGATGCCCCAGTAGACGACCTCCGCCTCATCGATCACGAAACCGTGATCGACCGAGGCGGTGAGACAGGGGGCGTGACCGACGGCGCACTCGACGTCGGCGATCGCGCCGCAGCAGCGGCACACGACATGGTGGTGGTTGTCCGCGACCCGGGACTCGTAGCGGGCGGTCGCGCCGGCCGGCTGGATACGCCGCACCAGACCAGCGTCGGTGAGCACACGCAGCACGTCGTACACCGCTTGGTGGGAAACCGCGGGGTGATCCGCCCGGACCAGCGCGATCACCGCGTCGGTGCCGACGTGCGGATGGTCGCGCAACGCCGCGAGCACCGCCAGTCGGGGCCGGGTCACGCGCAGCGAGGCGGCCCGCAGTTGCGCCTCGAAGTCGGACATCACCCGGCGAACACTAGCTCACTTTTCTGGAACGAATCAAGTTTCGGCCGGTTTCCGCGCCGCCGTGTCGACCGGTTTCCTGCGCGCCGCGCAGCGAGAGTAAAAATAATCTGGGCGGCCATGTCGAGAACCGGCGACCAGCTCCGTCCCCGGGGTGAACGTGGCCACGAACGGCCGCACCCGCACCGAGGAGAACACCATGGCGAAGTACCTGCTGCTCAAGCACTACCGCGGCGCCCCGGCCGCGGTCAACGACGTACCCATGGACCAGTGGACGCCGCAGGAGATCTCGGCGCACATCGCGTACATGAACGACTTCGCGGCACGGCTCGAGAAGACCGGCGAGTTCGTCGACGGTCAGGCACTCGCCCCCGACGGGGTGTTCGTCAGGTACGACGGTGAGGGCCGCCCGCCGGTCACCGACGGCCCGTTCGCCGAGACCAAGGACCTCATCGCCGGCTGGATGGTGATCGACGTCGACAGCTACGAACGCGCCGTCGAGCTTGCCGGGGAGTTGTCCGCCGCCCCCGGCAAGGGCGGGAAGCCGATCCACGAGTGGCTCGAGCTGCGCCCGTTCCTGACCGAGCCACCCACCATCACGGAGTGAACGAGGCGCTGATCCGGAGCCTCACGCCGAGCGTGCTCGGCGTCCTCGTCCGCCGCGGAGCCGACTTCGCGGCGGCCGAGGACGCCGTACAGGACGCACTGGTCGAGGCGGTCCGCGTCTGGTCCGCCGACCCGCCACGGGACCCGAAGGGCTGGCTGGTCGCCGTGGCCTGGCGTCGGTTCCTCGACGCGACCCGGGCAGACGCGGCCCGCCGCCGACGTGAGGACCGCGTCGACGAGGAGCCGCCGCCCGGCCCCACGCCCGCGGTGGACGACACGCTCCAGCTCTACTTCCTGTGCGCCCACCCGTCGCTGACGCCGTCGTCCGCTGTCGCGCTCACGCTGCGCGCCGTCGGCGGGCTGACCACCCGCCAGATCGCCCAGGCCTACCTGGTACCGGAGGCGACAATGGCGCAGCGCATCAGCCGGGCCAAGCGCACGGTCTCCGGAGTGCGGTTCGACCAACCCGGTGACGTCGCCACCGTGCTGCGCGTCCTCTATCTGGTCTTCAACGAGGGCTACTCCGGCGACGTCGACCTCGCCGCCGAGGCCATCCGGCTCACCCGGCAACTCGCGGCCGCCATCGACCACCCCGAGGTGGCGGGGCTGCTCGCCCTCATGCTGCTGCACCACGCCCGGCGCGCCGCCCGCAAGGGGCCCGACGGCAACCTGGTGCCGCTGGCCGAGCAGGACCGCGGCCGATGGCACACCGCGTCGATCGCCGAGGGCGTCGAGATCCTTCAGGCGGCCCTCGCCCGCGACCGACTGGGCGAGTTCCAGGCCCAGGCCGCCATCGCGGCACTGCACGCCGACGCGCCCACCGCCGAGGAGACCGACTGGGTGCAGATCGTCGAGTGGTACGACGAACTCGCGCGGCTGACCGACAGCCCGATCGTCCGGCTCAATCGCTCGGTCGCGGTCGGCGAGGCCGACGGCCCGCGCGCCGGTCTCGCGGCGCTCGCGGCGCTGGACGACGCGCTGCCCCGCTTCACGGCGGTCGCGGCGTACCTGCACGAGCGCGACGGCAGTGTGGTGACGGCCGCACGGCTGTACGCCGAGGCGGCCCGGAAGGCGTCCAACCTGGCCGAGCGCGACCACCTGACCCGCCAGGCCGCGCGGCTCAACGCCCTCCTGCGCTGACGGCGCCCACCTGCCCCGCACCCTCGATCCTCGGATGCTGGCGGTCCGGAAAGTATCCGGAAGTTTCCGGCCGCTGCTTCTGACGGCCTCTTCGATCATCGCGGGTCCCCCACGTGCGGCACGGCTCCTGATCGACTACTGACCTGGATAGACATCGCCCCGCAGCAGACCGTCGGTCACCGCTGGATTGCGGCCGTGTTTCCGAAAATTGTTGACAAGTTGACGACCCGGTTAATACGGTCGCCATCGACGGCGCTCAATCGCCGTCAGCACCAGTCACCGCGACCCACTCCTCCGGTCGTCGCGCAGCACGACCGGCCACCACCACGCGGTACGCCGATGGTCGTCCCAGGCCACCGACAGCCCGCGGGCCGTACCGCACTGCTGGCCCCCGCCAGCCGTCACCAGGAGGCACAGTTACATGACCGACACCAGCCACACCACACCGAGGAGGCGTGGCCGCATGCGGCTGCTCCTCGGTACCGCATGCGCCGCCGTTCTGGCGATCACCGGCACGATGACGGCCACCAACGCGTACGCCGAGGCGGATCGCACGCTGACCTCGAGCCTGACCGGCACGCACAACGGCTACTACTTCTCCTTCTGGAAGGACGGCGGCAACGCCAGCATGACGCTGCGCGAAAACGGTCGATACTCCAGCAGCTGGGACCGCAGCACCAACAACTGGGTCGGCGGCAAGGGCTGGGCCACCGGCTCCCGGCGAACGGTCAGCTACTCGGCCAACTACAACCCGGGCAACAACAACACCTACCTCGCCCTGTACGGATGGACGCGCAACCCGCTGATCGAGTACTACGTGGTGGAGAACTTCGGCAGCTACAACCCGAGCAGCGGCGCCCAGCGGATGGGCACTGTCACCACTGACGGCGGCACCTACGACATCCTGCGCAGCCAGCGGGTCAACGCGCCGTCGATCGACGGCAATCAGACGTTCTACCAGTACTGGAGCGTCCGCCAGTCGAAGCGTTCGAGTGGCACCATCACCACCGCGAACCACTTCGACGCCTGGGCCCGCGCCGGCCTGAACCTCGGCAGCAACCACGCCTACCAGATCATGGCCACCGAGGGTTACCAGAGCAGCGGCAGCTCCGACGTCACCGTCTCGGAGGGCGGCGGCGGCAGCAACCCGACCTCCGCACCCACCACCAGCAACCCGGGCACCGGCAACCCGGGCACCGGCAACTGCAGTGCGACGATCTCGGCGGGCCAGCAGTGGGGCGACCGGTTCAACCTGAACGTCGCGGTCAGCGGCGCCAGCAACTGGGTCGTCAGCCTCGGCCTCGGCGGCGGCCAGAGCATCCAGAACAGCTGGAACGCCTCCGTCAGCGGCAGCAGCGGCACCGTCACCGCGCGACCGAACGGCAGCGGCAACAACTTCGGGATCACGATCATGGCCAACGGCAACTGGAACTGGCCGACGATCACCTGCCGCACCGGCTGAGCCCAACCAACTCCTGACCCCACCGCTGGCATGGCGGCCGAGGCCGCCATGCCAGCGTGGCGTTACTGGACCTGCGGCGCGGCCGTCTCCTGCGCCGCCGACTCCTCGGCCGACGGCTCCTTGGTCGGATCCGCCGCCGGCTCCTCCGACTCCTCCTCGGGTTCCTCGGAGGAGGTCTCGGTCGGCGCAGCCGTCGGTCCACCCGCCGGCGCTGTCGTCGGGTTCGCCGGCGCGCTCTCGGACGGCGTGGGCTCGGGCGCTCCCCCGGTGCTCTCGCCGGACGGCGTCGACTGCCCCACCGACGCCGGGCTGGCCGATCCGCTGGGCGTCGGGGTCGACGACCCGGTCGCGCTGACGGGCAGGCCGGCAGAGCTGACGGTGGCCGGTTCACCGCCGCCGACGCCGGGGCCGGGGCCGGGCTCGCGTTGCCCCGGCTGCGTTGGTGACACCGTGGGGGGCGTCGACGGTTGCCCGGCCCGGCCCGGCATCATCCCGGTGGGATCGGCGAACACCAGCACGGCGGCCCCGGCGGCCAGCGACCCGAGCAGCACCGCGAGCACCTTCGGGCCAGGACCGCCCGACCGCTTCGCCGCGCGGCCGACGACCGACCGCAGGACCTCGGTACGCTCGACCGGTGCCCCGACCGGCGCTGCGACGGCGGTCCGCAGCAACTGGTCGGACGGATCCCCGAGCGTCTGCGCCGCCGTTGCCATCGCCGCCGCCGTCGGGAAGCGACGGGCGGGATCCTTGGCCATCGCTGTGGCGACGAGCCGCTGGACCTCCGCCGGCACGTCCTCGGGCAGTGGTGGCGGCTCCTCTTCGAGATGCCGCAGCGCCACCGCGACAGCGTTCTCGCCCTGATGCGGGGGCCTACCGGCGAGGCAGTGGTAGACGACGGCCCCCAGCGCGTAGATGTCGATCGCCGGCGTGGTCTCGTTCCGCACGACCTGCTCGGGCGCCATGTAGAGGGCCGTGCCGACGACCTGGTTCGTACCGGTCAGGCTCGCCGCCTCCTGGGTCACCGCGACGCCGAAGTCGACGAGCACGACATGCCCGTCCGGCTCGATGATCAGGTTGCTGGGCTTGACGTCGCGGTGCACGACTCCGGCGTCGTGTGCGGCCTGGAGCGCACTGGCGGTCTGCGCGGCGATCGACATCGTCTCGGCCGCGTCCAGCCTGCCGATTTCGGCGATCCGCTCCGACAGGGGCTGTCCCTGCACACACTCCATCACGATGTATGCGAGGGCCGGCGCGTCGGGCCCGGACACCTCGCCGTAGTCGTAAACCTGGGCGACACCCGGGTGACGCAGGGCCGCCATCGCCCGGGCCTCGCGACGGAACCGCTCGCCGAAGCCGGCGTCGGTGACCAGCCGATGTTGCAGCATCTTGACCGCCACGCAGCGGTCCAGGGTTTCGTCGACCGCCCGCCAGACGTCACCCATTCCACCGCTGGCGATGCTCTCGACCAGGCGATAACGGCCTCCGACGACTTCCCCCACAATCGGCATGACACTCTCGGTACCCCGGACCACTCGATCTCAAGCACCCTGCGATCCGCCCGCGAGCCGGCCCCACCGCCAGGGACAGGGCCGGCTCAACCGATCGCGAATATGGTCAGCTGTTCAGCCGAGCGAGCAGAGCGGTGGCCATGCCCTGCTCACCCCGGGCGTTGGGATGGAAGGGGGCGGCCGAGTTCTGTGGCACCAGCCCCTCGATCCACCGGGTGCCGCTGCTCCTGCACGCGTCGCGCCCGACGGACGGTGCGTAGACGTCCGCGTAGGTGGCGCCGTTGGCGGTCGCGGTGCTCGCCAACATCGCGTTTAGCGACTTTTCGATGCCGCGCAGGTACGGCACGTCCTGGTAGGCGATCGGAACGACAGGCCAGCAGCCGTAACCGGTGTCCGGCAGAATCGCCGGGTACCCGAGGACCACGACCCGCGCGCCCGGCGCGGCCCGGCGGACCGCCTGCAACACGGCGGTCACCTTCGGCGTGGCGGCGACGATCCGCGCCTGCAACTGGTCGACACCCCCGGCGGTGTAGCGGTTCTTGCACGGCGACCCGAGCGGGCTGCTGAGGCTTGCCTGCGCACAGTCGCCGATGATGCCGGAGAAGCCGATGTCGTTGCCGCCGATCTGCACCGTCACCAGGGCCGTGGTGGACGTGACCGCGCTGAGCTGCGGTGGCAGCGTGCTGCCCAACGCGCCGCTGCCACCGTAGAGGATGTCGTCGGTGGTGGCGCCGGAGCAGCTCACGTCGGCCAACGACGACGAGCCCGCGGCGGCGGCCACCAGCGAGGGATAGTTGCGGTTGGAGCGCAGGCAGTTCAGGTCGACCTGGGTGGGGATGAGCGGACCGGCGGTGTACGAGTCGCCCAGCGCGACGTACCGGCCGGCGGGGACGGCGGCGCTGGCGGGTGTGGCGACGGTGAGCAGCACGCCGGCGGCGGCCACTGTGAGTGCGGCCAACCGGGTGGCTGCCCGCAGGCGGGGCAGGCGGGGACGGGTCATGACGCCTCCCAGAGGGATCACGGGGGTGGTGGTGCCGAGATCCTGTCGCCGCCGACGCCGCACGTCAATATCGATGAACCTCACTAAATGGTGTTCCGAGGTGTGGGATGGCGCGGTAGGCGCCGTAGCCGAGGTAGACCTCTCCGTCGTCGCTCGGTCACACGGGCCTACGACGCTCCCCGCGAAGCTGGCTACTGCCCGGCCGGCACCTGGTCCTTGACGTCGTCGTAGCCGACCTTCCCGGGTGCCGCACCCGGCGCGTAGATCACGCGGAGCACGCCCGTCGGAAACGCCTCGGTGGCCAGCATCCGCAGGTGGTACGCCGTGTCACCCTCGTCGAAGAGCTTGCGTCCCTTACGCGCCGCCACCGGATGCACAAGCAGGCGCAGCTCGTCGACCAGCCCCGCGGCCAGCAACTGCTGCACGACGGAGATGGACCCGGGGATGAGGATGCCGCGCACCCCGTCATCGGCCTTGAGTGACGTGACGGCATCGACGAGATCACCGGCGATCAGCTCGGAGTTGCGCCAGGAGAACGTCAGTGGTTGGCGCGAGACGACGACCTTGCGGACGTCCCCGAGCTGCTTGGCGAACGGCGCCTCCTCCCCGCCGGCGGCCTCCCGGTCGGGCCACGCGCCGGCGAAGCTGTCGTAGGTCGCACGGCCGATGAGCAGCACGTCGGCGGTGTCATAGTCCTCGGCGACGGCGCGGCCCATGGCCTCGTCGAAGTACGGGAAGTGCCAGTCGGGGCCGATCTCGGCCACACCGTCGGCCGAGATGAACAGCGTGGAGATGACCTTTGCCATCGCGGGAATCCCTTCAGCTCAGGTGATGTCGCAGGTGGACCGGCGCATCATCCCAAACTCTCCCGCCAGCGTCCGCCCCGAGGAAGACTTCGGCGTTTCGCACTCGTGGCGGGCGGGACACCCGCTGCGTAGCGCTCAGAACCCCTGACCTGGACGAGTAATTCCTAACCTGGCTCGGCTGTGGCCAGCGGCCAGCGGCCGGCGGCCGGCGGTCACCTCCGTGGGGGCGGATGCGGTGGTGAGCGATATACCTCTGAGTCATATTCATACCTCAGAGGTATACCGCTCAACAGCACATCGAGATGGCGGGCAGCCAACGCGGATGGCGAGGGTCTAGAGGCCCTGACCGATCTCCACCAGATAGCCGTCGGGGTCGCGGAGATAGCAACGGATCTCCGTGCCGTGGTCCTTCGGTTCGGTGATGAAATCCGCACCACGGGATTTCCACTCCGTGTAGAGCTTCCGGATGTCTCGGACCCGGATATTCATCGCGCAGCTCAACGTGTTGGCGTCGACCGGAGCCTTGGCCTGCACCATCGGCTTGTCGTCCGTCGGCCCACCCTCGACGTTGATGATGATGTAGCTGTTGAAGAATTTCATGATCAGCGGGCTCGCGTCGTGGACGCACGTCGCCCCGAAGACCCGCTCGTAATACTCTCGCGACCGGTCTATGTCGCGGACGATCAGCAGGGTGGCGAGAAACATGCCGTCTTCGGGCTCGAAATAGTCGGGAGCCGGGTTGGCCAAGGTCATGGTCACCTCTTCGTCGCCTGCGTCGACAGCATGGGCGGCGACGGGCTTCCCGCCAGCATTGGGCTGAAACCTCCGAGCCGGTGCCAGGCCGGCGCACGTGTGGGCGGGGGGGGGGGTGGGCCGGCCCCCCCCCCGCGCGCGCACGCCGGGGTTTAAAAGAGTAAGGGAGGGGGGGGGGGGGGGGGAGAGGGGTG